>NZCH01000029.1 GCA_002688155.1 Phycisphaerae bacterium | reverse complement strand
GCGCGGCCCAGTAGCGCACCGCCGGTGACTTGTCGCCAAGACCCGTCGCGATCAGGTTGACGACACACCCATCCGCAAGCACTGACGCGACAATGAGCGCGTTCAAACGCAACGACAACTGGTCCTGCAAAGCCAGCAGTGGTTCAAGCGCCTTGCAAACAGTCTGCGAGTAAACCGTGTTGAACAGTTGTGAACCGACCCCCGCCATCTGATCGATCAGTTGACGCCGTGCCTTGGCGATCTCGGCTGCGCTTCCGTCGTCCAAAAGGTCGATCCAGTGATCGACGAAGTCCTCGATCACCTGCCGCTGCGACTCGGTGAACTCGGTATCCCTGGTATAAATCTCGGCGGGGATTTCCGGGGCCGACTGTGCCCGCACGATGGGCGCCGCTACGGCGGACACAAGAACGACGGCTGCAATCGCAACCGGACACCATTGACGCAACATCTGGCCACTCCAAGGCTTTAGGTTAAGGCGGGAGGAATCCGTCGGGCGGCCCCTGACAGAACATGGCAAGGTAACAACGCGACATTTCGTTGTCAAAACGCCGATTCGCGCGACGAGCCGTGTCAAATGAACGCCGTGCGGCCGCCGGCACGGCCGCCCCGGCTTTGCACTGCCCGCCGAACAGCGTATCCTGCGATGCCGACGCCTGTTATAGAGGTCCTCGCCGATGTATCGGACGCTTCGCCCCGCCGCCACAACCAAAACCGCCCCTCCAGATGCTCTTGCAGTAGCGCTGTTCGGCAAACCCGCACGATTGCCCGCCGAGTACGCAACGCTCGACCGCCGCTGCGGCGGCGCGCTGGGCCGGGCAGTCAAACGCGCCGAATTCGTCGCCGACGCCGGCCGCGTCACCACCATCTACCCAGACACCGGCCCGGGCAGGGTATACCTGCTGAGCCTGGGCGATCGCGAAAAGTTCGCCGGCCAGGTGCTGCGAAACGCCGCAGCCAAACTGCTGCGCATCGCGTGGGAGGGCAAGGTACGGTCGATCGGTCTGGAACTCACACCCGGCCTCGGCGATGCGATCGACGCCCAGCCCGCCGGCCGGGCAGTCGGCGACGGCATGGCGGCCGCCAACTTCGAGTTCATCAAGTTCAAATCCGACCAGAACGACAAACGCCAGTTAAGCGCCATCCCCGCCACGTTGCAATTGCATGCCAGCGCCACGTTTCGCAAGGGCCTGTCATGGGGCATAGCGGTCGGCCGGTCGACCAACATCGCGCGCGACCTGGCCGCGTCGCCGCCCAACGTCGCCAACCCCGCGTACCTTGTGCGCTACTGCCGAACCATGGCGCGACAGATCGGCCTGCGCTGCCGCATCGTCAACGCCGCGCAGGCAAAGAAACTCAAAATGGGCGGCCTGCTCGCCGTGGGTGCCGCCGGATCGACACCGCCCGCACTCATCTGTCTCGAACATCGACCACGCGCCGCCGCGAGCAAACCTCCCGTCCTGCTCGTGGGCAAGGCCGTCACCTTCGACACCGGCGGGTACTCCATCAAACCCGGCGCCAGCATGATGGGCATGAAGTATGACAAGTCAGGCGGCACCGCCGTCATCGGCGCCATGCACGCCATCGCCACGCTCAAACTCCCCGTCCACGTCGTTGGCCTCATCCCCACCGCGGAAAACATGGTCGACCGCACCGCCTACCGCCCGA
Organism: Phycisphaerae bacterium; assembly: GCA_002688155.1. Classification (GTDB taxonomy): domain Bacteria; phylum Planctomycetota; class Phycisphaerae; order Phycisphaerales; family Phycisphaeraceae; genus ARS1224. The sequence continues at coordinate 43,523 of NZCH01000029.1, read as the reverse complement.
ACGACATCGTCCGCATGTACAACGGCGTCACCGTCGAGATCACCAACACCGACGCCGAAGGCCGGCTCATCCTCGCCGATGCCCTGGCCTATGGATGCAAAACCTACAAACCCAAATCAATCATCGATCTGGCAACCCTCACCGGCGCCGTCGTCGTCACGCTGGGCCATGAAGCCGCTGGCCTGTTCTGCAAAAATGCAGCCCTGAGAAAGAAACTACTCGACGCCGCCGAAGACACCGGCCAGCAACTCTGGCACCTGCCCATGTGGGATGAATACAAACCTCTGCTTGACTCACCCCACGCCGACCTGGTCAACTCCGGCCCGAGACTCGCAAGTTCCATCCAGGGCGCCGTGTTCCTCTCACACTTCGTACAACAAAACAAACAAGGCCAGCCCGCCTGGGCACATCTGGACATCGCCGGCGTCAGTGACACTGACAACGACTCGGCCATGTTCAACAAAGGCCCCACGGGCTACGGCGTGCGGCTGATCGTACGGGCGCTGGAAGGGTTGTAAACATGTAACGCCGCGCCCTCGAAATCCCGTCTACTGAGCGGCGAACAGGGCGATGCGTTGGATGACATGCGAGTGAGTTTCGCGCTCTGCCGATTCATAAGGCAGTGCAAGCGCCGGTACACACGAAGCTTCCGGACATTCAATCGAACGACGCCATGGCCGTGCTGCATGCCGGTCTTGCCCTGACGGGTTTGCGAGTTGCCTCATGTACTTCGCTTTCGGTGACGTTGATTCGTGGTACGGCATCACATCGATCGCCGCTGAACCACAACCAATCTCAACGCGCGAACAATGGCGCATTGCACCATCTATCTGAGAACTTCCCGGCTGTCAGAGAAAATGTGCTCCGCGCCAGTCGCAACGATCCGGATGATTCCACTTTAACTCAACCCGGTGCGCGCCAAGTTGACCGGGAGTGTCTCAATGCGAAGTTCCCTGACTTTTTTGTTGAGCGTGTTGCGGTTGATGCCCAGGAAGTCGGCAGTTCGGGTTTTGGTGCCTTTGTTGTGGTTGAGGCCTTCGGCGATCAGGCGGCGTTCGACTTCGTTGATGACCAGGTCCCAGATTCGGCCGTGGTCTTCGTGGTGGTGACGGATCGCCTGGATGGCGATTTTGTCAGCCAGCGCTTCGATCGATTCGTCGGCGGTGTTGGTGCGCACCTGCTGCGCGAACATGCGTATGTTCAAGGGCAGCAGTTCTTCGGTGAACTGTTCGCCCTGGCTGAGCACCACGGCGCGTTCGATGGCGTTTTCCAGTTCGCGCACGTTGCCCGGCCAGGGGTAGCGGCGCATCGTGTTGAGTACGTCGCGGCTGATCTTGTGCAAGTTTCGGCTGTTCTCGCGGTTGTAACGGTCCAGGAAGAAGTCGATCAGCATGGGAATGTCTTCCCGCCGCGAACGCAGCGGCGGGATGTGGATGGTGACGACGTTGAATCGGTAGTACAGGTCTTCGCGGAATTCACCGTTTCGGACCTGCTCTTCGAGGTCGAGATTGGTCGCGGCAACGACGCGAACGTCGACCTTGACGGTGTGGTGGTCGCCGACACGTTCGAACTCGCGTTCCTGGAGCACGCGTAATAATTTGACCTGCAACTGCGGGTCGAGCGTGCCTATTTCGTCGAGGAACATGGTGCCCTGGTCGGCTGCTTCGAACCGGCCGATCTTGTCGCGGATGGCGCCGGTAAAAGCACCTTTGACATGGCCGAATAATTCTGACTCGAGCAGTTGCGGGCTCAGCGCACCGCAGTTGATGCGGATGAGCGGCTTATCGCGGCGGGGCGAGTTGTAGTGAATCGCTCGGGCGACGAGTTCCTTGCCGACGCCGGTCTCGCCAAGCAGCAGGACGGTGGCGCGGCTGTCGGCAACCTGGGCGCTGGTGCCGAGCACATCGAGCATGGCGGAACTGTTGGCGATGATGTTATCGAACTTGTACCGGCGGGACAGGTGTTCGCGGAGCTGCTCGTTCTCGGCGAGGAGCATTTCTTTTTCGGTTTGCACGAGGTTGTGAACTCGAATGGTTTGTGCGAACGAGCCGGTGATGATCGTCAGCAGTCGCGTGTCGGCGGCGAGTGACATTTCGTCGACAAACGGTTTGTCGACGCTGATAACGCCGACGTATCGGTTGGCGTCCTTGACGGGCACGGCGATGAAACTGATGGGTGGCGCGGTGATCCCCGGCGGCATGCTGGCTTTGGGTCCGTCGTCGTCCGCCTGTGGTCGGCTGCCTGTTCGGTTGAGGAACTCCGGGTGGCGCGCGATGTCGGCGATGATCTGCCGTTGACCACTGGCGAACACCTGGCCGGTTACGCCCTCGCCCAGCGCGTACCGACCACGGTTCATTTCGTCTGGCGTCAACCCGATCGATGCAACAATGCGCAGTTCGTCGTGGGTGTCGTCCCATAACAGCAGCGATGCGCGGCGAATGTTCAATCGATCACTGAGCACGATCATGGCGCGCTGAAAAATCTGGCCAAGGTCAGAGCTGTCGCCCAGAATCTGACCAATCTGCTCCAGGATGTCTAATTCAGTCGCAGTGCGATCCATTTGATGCCTATTTTCACGGCATCCGCGGCGAGGTCAAGTTTGGACATGGGCATTGCCCTGATCTGTGCACGCGATGAACTCGTTTCAGATTGTAATTCACAAAATTTCAACCCCACTGGATAAGACGCTGCCCAGACAATCACAGGGTCAGTGGCCAACGCGTGCGCTGCGTGTGCTCACGCGGTGGCCGGGGCACCGATGACCGCCCGCACCTGATCGATCAGTGCCTGCGCTGATCCGGCGTCGTTTGCCTCAGCGATAATTCTAACGATCGGTTCGGTGTTGCTTGGTCGAATGTGTACCCACCGATTCGTCCAATCGATTCGCAGGCCATCCTGTGTATCGCTTTTTTCACTGGTGAAATGTTCTCGCACACGGGCGATCGCAGGCCCGATGTCGCCCTCGGGAATTGACACCTTATCTTTCACAATCGCATACCTGGGGATGTCCGCCACGTGCTCGCCCAGCGATCGGCCGTCGCGCGCCATCATGTCAAGAACCAAGGCGATTCCGGCAAGACTGTCGCGCACCCATCCGATCCGGGGCCAGATCACGCCGCCGTTGCCTTCACCGCCGACAATCGCGCCTGTCTGTCGCATGCCTTTGACGACGTTTGCCTCACCGACGGGCGTGCGCAGCACGATGGCGCCAAAATGATCCGCAACGTCATCAAGCATTCGACTCGTCGACAGATTCGCCGCGACGGCGTGCGGACCGCTCGGCGCGCATTGAAGCACGTGCTGACTGCACAGCGCCAGTGTGTATTCCTCACCGACGTAGGCGCCGTGTTCGTCGACCAGGGCAAGCCGATCGGCGTCGGAATCCTGCGCCAGGCCGATGTCAGCGCGCTGGTCGCAGACCGCTTCACAAAGCTCGGTCACCAACTCGCCCGTTGGTTCGGGCACGCGCGGAAACCGCCCCGTCGGCTCCGCGTAAAGATGTTTGACCGTTGCGCCCAGCTCGCCCAGTAACAGCGCCGTCGACGGCCCGCCGGCGCCATGAACACTGTCGAGGACGACGCTGAATTGCCGCGCACGGATGGTACCGACATCAATGTTTCGCAGGATTGTCTCGACGTGCGCCTGGCCACACGTATCGTCCTCGTCAATCGCACCGGTATGCGAGCGACCGCTCAGTCTCATCGCCATTGCGTGGTAGCCATCAATGATCTGTGTGACCTGCTCGGGCGACGGTGCGGCGCCATCCGGTGTGAAGGGTTTGATCCCGTTCCATTGCTCCGGGTTGTGGCTGGCGGTGAGCATGAGCCCGCCCTCGGCGCCAACACCCCGAACCATTAGCGCCACGGCTGGCGTGGTCTGCACGCCGACTCGCGTGACACGGCAGCCCTCCTGGGCAAGCGCGTCGACGATCACCGGTTCAAGTTCGGCCCGCGAAGGCCGACTGTCCGAGCCGACAACAACATGCAGCCCCGTGTCCACATCGCGATCGCGTCGCAGCCATTGGGCGAAAGCCGCGGCGTACCGTGCGGCGACCTGATTCGTCAGTGATTCACCAACGATGCCGCGTAAGCCGCTGACGCTTAAAATCAAACTCGCATCCGACATGATTGCGTCTCTCAAAACCGCTTGACCGCTTGCTAATCGAACCAACAGTGCAACTGTTCGAGTGTAACTTCTGTCATTGAGTCGACGGTGTGATTCGCCTCGCGCAGCTGCCTGGCCTGTCCCGTCGTCGAGACACCAAGCGCCTGCAACCCCGCGCCACGCGCCGACGCGATGCCCGCGGCGGTATCCTCAATCGCCAGGCAGTCGCCAGGCGCGAGCGTTACCCCGCAACACGCTTTTGCCAGCCGCTGAACACAAAGCGTGTACGTTTGCGGATCCGGCTTGGATCGCGTCACGTCGTCGGCCGTCGTAATTTCCACGAACACATTGGCGATGCCTGCCCGCGCGAGCATCAGGTCAATATCCGCACGCGTGGCGCCGCTGGCGATGGCGATCGGCATCGCGTTGCGCGCCTCGTCGATCAATTCCCGCGCGCCGGGAATCGGGTCAATTCCCGACTCCAGAACCCGTTCGAACACCCGCGCCTTGCGCCGGCAAAGATCTGCCACCTTCGGCGAGTCCAGCGTGTCGTTCGTCAATAGTGCGAACAATTCCCGATCGTCGTAACCGATATATTTCTGCAGGTACTCGTCGTAATCGAAATCAACGCCCAACGCACGTGTCAATTCAACAAACGCGCGGTAGTGCAACGGCTCGGAGTCGACGATGACCCCGTCGAAATCGAAGACGATCGCTTTGAGCATATGGAAACTCTACACGCGAGAAGAATATCGTCGAAGCGTGCATATGTGCGTTAAACTGTCGGCGAAAGCGGTGGCTGCGGATCGCGCAAGTTCCGCATAAGCCAGCCTGCTCAAATTGACGCCAAAGCAATCCATGGGTGCTCACATCCCCAGCAAGCGCGCACTTCCGACGTACGAGGAGGCACTCGAGCGGATCTTCGCGAGCACGAGGACCGCCGGGGTCGAAATCGTCAGCCAAAAAGACGCCCTGGGACGGGTGCTGCGCGCTCCAGTGCGCGCGGATCGCGATCAACCGGCATTCGACCGCGCGACGATGGACGGCTTCGCGGTCCGCACCGGGGATATCACACCGGGCCGGCCGATCCCGATCGCGGGAACGATCCTCGCCGGTGCGCCGCAAGAGGATTGGCAGTGCCCGTTGTCGACCGGCAAAGTTGTGCGCATCGCCACGGGGGCTCCGCTGCCACCGGGCGCAGACGCGGTTATTCCAATCGAAAAAGCGGTCGTCGACGAGTCGGTCGATCCGCCGCACGTGCAATTCAAGATCGAGCACGTTAAAACATGGCTGCACATCCACCCCCAGGGCGTCGACGCGCGGTCTGGCCAGGTCGTGCTCGAGCCGGGCATCAAACTGGCGCCGCATCATCTGAGCATCGCGGCCACGGTCGGTGCAACAGAGTTAACGGTATCGCGCTTCCCGCGTATTTCACTACTCACCAGTGGCGACGAGGTGCGCCCGAGCACGACGCCGACGCACGAACTAGGCAGGCAACAGATTCGCAACTCGAACGGTCCAGCTCTTGTGGCGATGATGGGCGCGATAGGTGCGCCCGTATCGTGCCATGTGCACGTACCGGACGACAAGGAATTGACAATCTATCATGCGGCCAAAGCACTGTCAGAATCCGACTTGATCGTCACTGTCGGCGGTGTCAGTGTCGGCAGTCACGACCTTTGGGCAAGCGCCTGGCAAGCGCTGGGCATGACAACCATCCTCCACGGCGTCGCGATTCAACCCGGCAAGCCGCTGCTCGTTGTACAGACGCCTGAAGGCGACGACGTCACACTGATCGTCGGGTTGCCCGGCAACCCTGTAAGTGTGCTGGCGACGGCGCATCTCTTCCTTGTGCCCGTGATTGGACAAATGCTCGGCATATCACCGGCAACGGGTTCACTGCGGTGGCGTCGTGTTGAACTCGCAGCCGACGTGAAAGCGAGCCCCGCACGACAACTTTTCCGTGCCGCAACGCTCGATGACGACTTAAGGGCGCATATCATCGACTGGCACGGTAGCGGTGACCTGATGCACACCGACAAGGCTGACGGCTTTGTGCGACTGCCGGTCACCGATCAGCACGTTGCTGCGGGAACCCGCGTACCGTACATGACAATGGTTGTTTGACCGCGTGAGCAATGCAATGCCAATGACGATCCATGTCCACCTGTTCGCGACGCTCAAGCAGCAAATTGGCGCCGACGCAGTTCCATTGGAGTTACACCGAGGCGCGACCGCCGGTGACGCGGTTACCGTGCTGACGGGAAAACACCCGGAATTAGCGGGCCTTTTCAAAAAAACAGCGCTTGCCGTGAACTGTACGTACATCAAATCGGACCATGTCTTAAGCGATGGCGATGAACTCGCGCTGATTCCGCCGGTGTCGGGTGGTGCACCCAGTCTCGATTGTTTCCAATAACAAACAAAAACGAAGTGTCACACGCGCGGCAAGGGACTTTCGTGTGATCCGCGCGCTCATTTTTCGGATCGCGCCGGTTAATCCGGCCGTGGGATTGTCCGATGAATCTCAAGTCGGAAGGTGCGCAACCGGACAGTTCGGAGGATTCTGGAGAAAGGTGATCAGAATTATGGCGAGACACAAGGACATATTGACCACCGGTGAGGTGTCCAAAATTTGCAATGTTGCGCCTCGGACCGTCAGCAAATGGTTCGATTCGGGTCAGCTTCGCGGGTACCGAATCCCCGGTTCCAAGGACCGGCGAATCCCGCTCAACTCCCTGATTCGTTTCATGAAAGCGCATCAGATTCCGCTCGATGGACTGCAGAGCGGGCAGACGCGCGTGCTGATCGTCGACGATGAAGCGGAGATCGTCGAGGTGCTCGAAAAGGTACTGGTGGAACAGGCCAGTTATGAGGTCGTCATCGCGCACTCCGGTTTTGAAGCCGGTGTGGAATGCGAGAAGTTTCGGCCTCATGTGATGCTGCTCGACATGCACCTGGGCGACGTGAACGGTGAGGCGGTACTGAAACTCGTACGTGACAATCCGGACCTGCAGCTGTGCAAGGTCATCTCGATGAGCGGCAAGCTCACCGACGGTCAGGCACAGCAGCTATTGCACCAGGGCTTCGCCGGTTACCTGAAGAAGCCGTTCCATGTGCGACAGGTCATCGAAGCGGTCGAGGAAGCGACGTCAGTCATCTGTTGATTGCAGCATTCATCCGCTTCCCAGGGATGCGCGAAGCGGCGGCTGGATCATGGAGGACCAACGGTCGGACCCGTCATGCAAGCCGCAAATATTCGGGTCGTGCTGGTGGAAACCAGCACGGCCTTTTTTTTGCGCGGCCCTGAAATTGGCAGGTCATTCTTCGAACGGCGCAAAATTCTCGAGCCAGATCGGCATGATTACGTCCAGCACCGCGCGGATCACCTCGACAGGCTGCTCAAGGGCATTGACCTCGACGACTCGATCGGGCGGGTAATGTTCGATCACCGGTTTCGTCTCCTGATCATAGACGGACCATCGGTTACGGATCACATCCTCGACGGCATCGTCCTTGCGGTTTTGCTTAAGCGCCCGGCGCTTTATCCGCTGAACGATCGTTTCCCGATCCGGGCACACCAGATGAATGATCTTGAGAACATTGATGCTCTGATCCATGATTCGCGCCTGATCTGCGGTGCGCGGGATGCCGTCAAGAACAAGCAGGTCGCGGTCGACCGCGTACCGGCCTTCTTCGATCCAGGCGCACATCTGCTGCGCCCAAAGCTTGACGGTGATGTCATCAGGCACCAGTTCGCCCTGGGCGCTGTACCGCATGAAGGTCCTGCCAGGCTCGCTGTTCGGATCGATTGACCGAAAGATATCGCCTGAGGCGCAGTGGAATAACCCGAGGATCGAGCCAAGCACCGTGCCTTGTGTGCCTTTGCCCACGCCGGGGCCGCCGAAAAGCAAGATGGATCTGTATCGATCAGGCATATGAATGTGATCGAGGGCAAAACACCAAAGTTAGTTTGGATGAATCCCTGGCGCTGAAGGTGACCGGCATCCCGCTGCCACCCACACATGGTCAACACGTGACACTCACGGAGCGTCATCTTCGAGCGCTTCGGGGTCACGGCGCGCCAAAGCCCCCATGTCGATACCTGTCGTTGACTTAAAACTCGTGTTAATACTGCTGCGCACCCAATCAAGGCTGCCCGAATACCATTCGTAGACAAAACCAATCACTACGATCGCAATGAACGGAAACCCCACCGCCAGCGCGACGCCCGGCTGTTCGCCGTACACCACCGCCCACGGATATATCAGCGCCACCTCAACATCAAAGATCAGATAAAACAACGCCACGATGTAAAACCGCAGGTCAAACTGCACCCAACTGGTGCCAATGGTTGGCTCGCCGCACTCGTAGATCGCTTTCTTTTCCGTGTTGGGCATGCTCGGGCGCAGAAGTTTGCCAATGAGCAGATTGCCAAACACAAAAACTACGCCCAGGCCAAGAAAGATCGCAACCGATAGCATTTGCTGCATTCGTACAACTCCAAAACAGTGGCACATAATACGGACACGGATAGACGCATACAACTGCCTGGCGCCCGTCTTGCCTCATCTAGAGCACCAACGGGTAGATGGTCAACTACCCCCTATTGTTTAGAATTTTTAGAAATTTAAGCCAAACCCCTTGAAATCGTACTAAAATAGTACTATATAATACCCTGCATGGCGGTGATTGAGACTCGTTCTTAACTAAGGAAGCGATGCTGAGTTTCTCACGCAAAACGGATTACGCACTCGTTGCCCTTGCGTACCTGGGCCAGCAGCGGCTCGCGGGCCAGCCGGTGGTCAGCGCCCGGCAAATCGCTGAGCAGCTCAAACTGCCTGTCCCCCTGCTGATGAACATCCTCAAGGACCTGGCCCACTGCGGCGTCATCGACTCGACGCGTGGGGCGCATGGCGGCTACCAGCTCTTAGCCGACCCATCGGAAGTGACGTTGTTGGACGTGGTCGATGCCATCGAGGGACCGGCGCGGTTGGCGCCGTGCTGCGTCGACGACACGGCCATCGCTGAGGTTGGCTGCGAGATCGCGCAGGTCTGTCCGGTTCACCAGCCAATTCGCCAGCTCAATCAGCGGCTGGTGGACTTCCTGCGCGAGGTCACCCTCGCGGATTTTGCGCTCGGTGGTGGCCAGGCACCTTCGCTGGTCAGTATCGGGATCGAAGGGAAATGGGGCGATTCGCGCTTAGATCAGAGGAATGTTTATGGCAGTTGAAATACCGATTTACATGGATAACAACGCGACAACGCGCGTGGATCCGCGTGTGCTCGAACAGATGCTGCCTTACTTCACCGAGAAGTTCGGTAACGCGGCGAGCCGTAACCACAGCTTCGGCTGGGAGGCGGAGGGCGCCGTGAACAACGCACGCCGGCAGTTCGGTGCGCTGATTGGCGCCGATCCGAAAGAGATCCTCTGGACTGGCGGGGCCACGGAATCGAACAACCTGGCGATCAAGGGTGCCGCGCACATGTACGCGGAAAAAGGCAGGCACATCATCACGTCCACGATGGAGCACAAGGCCGTGATCGACCCATGCAAGCGGCTTGCGAAGCTAGGCTACGACGTGACGTGGCTCGAGCCGGACGGCTACGGCATCGTGTACGCTCAGCAGATCGCCGAGGCGATACGCGACGACACGATCCTCGTCACGATCATGTGGGCCAACAACGAGATCGGCACGATCAACGAAGTGCCCGAAATCGGTAAGGTCTGCAGGGAAAAAGGCGTCATCTTTCATACAGACGCGACGCAGTACGTGGGCAAGATGCCGGCGGACGTAAACGAGGCGGGAATCGACCTGCTGTCCGCGTCAGCGCACAAGATGTACGGCCCCAAAGGCGTGGGCGTGCTGTACGTACGGCGGCGCAGGCCACGCGTGAGGCTCGAACCGATCATGGAAGGCGGCGGCCACGAGCGCGGCATGCGGTCGGGCACGCTCAATGTGCCGGGCATTGTCGGCATGGGCGCCGCGGCCGAAATCTGCAACAACGAAATGGCCAACGAGGCGATTCGACTCGCGGGCCTGAGCCACAAGCTGGTCAACGGCATCACCGGCCAAGTCGAGACCGCCGTGCTCAACGGCCATCCGACCCGCCGGCTGCCGCACACCGCGAACCTCAGTTTCCCCTACGTTGAAGGCGAGTCGCTGCTGATGGCGCTCAAGGACATTGCACTGTCGTCAGGCTCGGCATGTACATCCGCGTCGCTCGAACCTTCGTACATACTCAAGGCGCTGGGCGCCAGCGACGAACTGGCGCACAGTTCGATCCGGTTCGGCCTGGGCCGGTTCAACACCGAGGAGGAAGTCGACTACGTCGTGGACAAGGTCATCCACGCGGCACAGCACCTTTTGATGATGAGCCCGCTTTACGACATGGTGCTGGAAGGCGTCGACCTGTCCAAGGTTGAGTGGGCGGCGCATTGATGGCGCAGCGCCTGCCGCGACTGATGACTGTTCCGACAAAAGACTGACTGATTGCAATCAACATTAAGGAGCCGCGATCATGGCATACAGCGAAAAAGTCATCGAACATTACGAACACCCGCGCAACGTGGGGAACCTGGACAAGGATGCGCCCGACGTCGGAACAGGCATCGTGGGCGCGCCAGAATGCGGTGACGTGATGAAACTGCAGATCAAGGTCAACCCGCAGACCGGCGTCATCGAAGACACCAAGTTCAAGACCTTCGGCTGCGGGTCGGCCATCGCGTCGTCCTCGCTGGCGACCGAATGGATGAAAGGCAGGACCGTCGAAGAGGCTGAGGCGATCAAGAACACCCAGATCGTGCAGGAGTTGAGCCTGCCGCCGGTGAAGATACACTGTTCGGTCCTCGCGGAGGACGCGATCAAGGCCGCGATCGCCGACTACAAGAAAAAACAGGACCAGCAAGTTAACCAGCCCGCCGCGGCTGCAGCCAACTGATCGTCTGGACGATCGTAAAGGCATCCACGACCGCCGCCTGCGTACGCTGCGGTCGTCACCAGCACGACACGTACAATGTCCACCGATCACGTGTTTCCCACAGGAGCCCATCATGGCCATCGAACTGACAGAAACCGCCATTCGCGAGATCAAGACGATCATCGATCAGCAATCCCAGGACGGAAATCTTGAACCGCAAAACGTGCGCCTGCGCGTGGGTGTCAAGGGCGGGGGATGTTCGGGGTTCTCGTACATCCTCGACCTGACGGAAAACGTCAACGACAACGACGAGGCGTTCGACAAGGACGGACTTTCCGTGATCTGCGATCCCAAATCGTATCTGTATCTCAACGGCACAACGATCGACTTTAAGGACGAGGTCATGGGCCGCGGGTTTGTGTTCAGCAACCCCAACGCGACCAGCACGTGCGGATGCGGCAGTTCGTTCCAGGCGTGATCCCGCGCCAGTGCGGTTTGCACTGGACGCTGCTATGCGCATTTGCCAACTCGCGCACCCATCCGCCACAATGGGTTGGCATTTAAAGTTGCTTCGGGCCATGGGCGCAGACGTGCAAACACCACCACACGAGCAATACCTCGCCGATGGCTTTTTCATCGTCGATCATCCCGTGTTGCCGCGCGACATCGTCGAGGCGGCGGTCGCCGGCATGGACGAGGTGCGCCATGGCCGGTACGACCGAGGCGACGAGCCCAACGGATCGAACTGGAAACCCGGTGACGATCCGAACCAACTCTGCAAGATCGAGAACCCACAACGCGCCAACCAGGCGATCTACGATCTGGTCAGTCACCCGGCACTGGGTGAACTGGCGGCCCGTGTCACGGGCGGGGCCATGATTCAGGTGTGGTGGACACAATTGTTGTACAAGCCCTCCTCGCCGCCGAGCGCGCAAGCTCACACGAACATAGGCTGGCACCAGGACCGTGATTACTGGACCTCCTGGCAAAAGGACAGTCAGTTGTTCACCGCGTGGTTCGCGTTGAGCGACGTGCAGGCCGACTGCGGGCCGATGACTTTTCTGCGCGGGTCCAACCACTGGGGCCACCTCGTGGGCGGCAGCGATTTCTTCGGCCAGGACCTTCAAGAACAGCAGCGAAACCTGAAGACGCACGGGCACGCGTGGGATCCCGCGCCCGTTCTGCTGCCCGCCGGCGGCGTGAGCTTCCACGATCGGCTGACCTTCCACGCCAGCGGAGCCAATGTCTCGGACACGCCGCGCAGAAGCCTGGCCATTCACATGCGCACCGAAAAATCGGCGCCGGTCGACGAGCCACATGACCTTACTTCTTACCTGGACAATCCCTGCATCAATCCGGTGATTTACGGGAATCGGTGAGCATTCAACGCAACCCACGGGCGATCACGGTTACTTCACCGGCTTCGATTCGTCATCCTTCTTGTCGCCGTCGAGCAGATCGCCAAATCCTTCGAGCACTTTACCTGCTTCCTTACCGACGCTGTCAGCAGCACCCTCGACGGCCTTGTCGGCCTGTTTGGTCACATCCCTGGCCGTGCCCTCGATCGCCTTGCCCACTTCTTCGATGGCCTGTTCGACGATCTGCCTTGCCTGCCCTTCGACGACGTCGCCGATGACTTGCATGCCCAGCCCTTTCAGGTCACTGAGCGACTTGAGCGTGTTGCTCAATTCGCCCACGAGAATGTCGGGCAGGATCCCGGCGCCCTGTTCCACCAGCGTCGTCAGAATCGCCTTAAGGATCAGCGGTGTGAGTTCTTCCATGAGCACGCCGCTGTCCGTGTCCGAACCGACATTGTGCAGTTGAATTTCAGGCACGGTGACGTCAACGCGCTTCGTTCCCGCAAGCGGGACTTCAACATCGGCGTGCACGGTGATATCGCGCACGGTGACGGTCTCAATGACGAATTTCTTGCACGGCTCTTTGGCCTGATCTTTCTCGCCACGCTCCAGTCGCTTCACGTTTTCGAGAATCGCGCCGTAGTTTGATGATTCACCCTTCTTTTCGAGGAACATTTCAAGCCCAATGAGCGACAGTTTCGGCATGCGCACCGTGTCCTCGCGCAGAGATCCCAGCGACACGTTCATGTCGGCGTGATCCATATCGAGAAAGCAGGGCGCCTTAAATGGTGGTGGGTTGTCGACTCGCAGACCGTTGATTTCGCACGTGCCGCCCATCAGGTCAACGTCCGCGCCGCCGAGCGTCACGTCGACACCCAACGCGTACGTACCACCTTCTTCGACGCCTTTGCGCACCACGGCGTCGATGTAATACACAAATACGCCCACGCCGATGATCGCGAGGATGACCAGTAGCAGCACGGCCTTGAACAGCCATTTCATGTCCGGTTCTCCAGAGCAGAGATTCGGGCTTTGAAATCGCGGCCAATGATATACGATGATCGGGGCGAATTGCGTACGGTGCACCAATGATGAACGACACATTCACCTTGGACGCTCAGGCGACGGCGCATATGCGAGAAGCGCTCAAGCAGGCACGTCGCGGTCAGGGCCGGGTTGAGCCCAACCCAATGGTCGGCGCCGTACTCGTGCGCAAAGGGCGGGTCGTAGCGAAGGGGCACCACCGCAAATTCGGCGCCGCGCATGCGGAAGTGGACGCGCTGCGCGTTGCGCGGGTGGGCGGTGTCGCCCCGTCGACATGTGACATGTACATCACGCTCGAGCCATGTACGCACCATGGCAAAACGCCGCCGTGTGTTGACGCGCTGATTGACGCCCGCCCGCAGCGGATCATCATCGCCATGCGCGATCCCAACCCCCTCGTTGAAGGTAAAGGCATCGCGAAACTACGCGACGCGGGCATCGAAACACACGTCGGGTTGTGTGAAAGTGACGCGCAAGCGCAGATCGCACCGTACATCAAGCGCACCACGAGAGGACTGCCATGGGTAATCGCCAAGTGGGCACAAACCGTTGATGGCAGAATCGCGACACGCACCGGCGACAGCCAGTGGATCAGTAGTCCCGCCAGCCGGCGGGTAGTCCACCAGCTTCGCGCTCGCGTCGATGCGAGCATGGTCGGCGCGGGCACCGTCATCGCCGACAATCCGCAACTGACCGCGCGCGACGTGCCCATCAAACGTGTCGCGCGGCGTGTCGTGGTCGACCCGAATCTGCGCACACCCGCGCACGCCGCCGTTTTCCAGCCTCTTGCGGGTTCGCAAAGTACGCAAAACCAAACCATCATCGCGGTGACACACGACACGTCCGAACATCACACGAACGATGGCAACCGTTCGCAATTGCCGCACATTGAATTGCTGCCACTGCCCCATGACCGCTCGCATCCGGCCCGCCTTGTGCTGACTCCGTTGCTCAAATACCTGGTGAGCGAATATGACGCCACAAACCTGCTGGTCGAAGGCGGCGCGACGCTGCTGGGTGAGATGTTCCGCCAGCAACTGGTTGATCAAGCGATCGTCTTCGTCGCGGCAAAACTCCTTGGCGACGAAAACGCCCTGCCGGCTGTGCGCGGGCTGACGTTTGACACGATCGCATCCGTACCGGCGATGCAACTGCGCGCGACCAAACGAATCGGTGACGACGTCATGCTGGATTATCGCGTGCCATGGCCCGGATGAGCCGCGGGTGTCACGACACGAGCCACTTGATGCCCGCGTTGATCAGTATGACCGAGCCGATGAACAGCTGCAGCAGCGCGAAGTAACCGATCAGGTCGCGCGTCGGCCTGGAGATCTTGCCAAAGGGCTTGTAGATTACGGCGCAGACAATGCGCAGAGGCCAAGCGGCCAGTCGTGCGCCGGTCACGATGATCGCGAGGCGTTTGCGCAATGTCGGACCAGCGGGCTTTGGCACACCATCCTGCTCGGCGGCGGTGGGCGGCGGCTGTTCGTCGAGTTCACGCAAGACGTCGGCGGCGGTACTGCCTTGTTCGGATGCGGCTGCCTGTTCGGGCGCCTTGACCGACTCCGTGTCAACGGCGTCGATCCCGCCCGCGGCTTGCCGGGACGTTTCGAAAGCATCCTCCAGCTCGACATCGGTCTTATTTGCCGGCGCGTCGGCGACGTCGCCGTTTGCTCCAGGGACCTGTTTGACTGTCTCAAAGTCACCCGCCACCGCGTCATCCGCGCGATCAGCCAGGTACACGTCGAGGTCTTCCTCAAGTGCGCCGGGTTCATCAGCCGGTTTTGCGGCGCTTGAAATACCACTTGTCGTATTGTCGGTGAGCGGTGATTCAGCCGGTGGTGTCTGCGCAACGGGCGCTTCATCAGCTGTCGACTTCGTGTCGGCCTGTGTCTGCAACGCTTTGTTAAGCAGTTCCTGAATCTGGTCGGCGAGTTCACCGGCGGTGGTGGTTGAATCCGTGCTCAAAGGCTCGTCTGCGCTCTGCGCTGATACCTGCTGCGGCGTCTCGAACACATCTTCCAGATCGTCGAGTATCTGCTCAAGTTCAGGAGAACCCTGCTCGTCATGTTCCGACGCCGGTTCAGCGGTAACCGGCGCCAAAGGGGTATCGGTGGTCTGGCTGGAGGCGGAGGCTGCTTCCGCCAGCCCAACAATCTGGCGAAAGCGCTCGTCTTTCTGCTCGATCTGCAATATCAGATCGTCGAGCTGGTTTTTGATCGAACTATCGGGCTGCTTCCTGGCCAACACCGTGCTCCGTGACGGCCGGGGCGTGGGATCATTGCGGCCGGGCCATCCGTTCTTTATCGTCTCACATGATGAAAGGCTCGAAACCCGCCGCATACACGCTCGACGGTATGATCCGCCACACCGAACCATTCTTGTTCATCGCATGAGACGATTCTACTGTCCTGAATTAACGGCGTTGAGGAAGTTTCCGGTATCTGCTGATGAGGCGGCCCCGGCGATGATCGAGCTAAGCCGCGAAGAGTCGCACCACGCGCGGCGTGTGTTGCGGTTCTCGGCCGGCGACGAGGTGGAATTGTTCGACGGGCGCGGACTTGTCGCAACGGGTGTGCTGGACGATTCGCCTGCGCGGCGGCCCGTCGGCATCATGGTGCGACAGGTTGCTGTCCACCCGCCACCGACGCCGACGCTCGAATTGGCCGTGGCCTGGCCCAAGGGTGGGCGCGGCGATGACATGGTCAGCCAGCTAAGTCAGCTTGGCGTGGACACGCTGTACCCGCTGGTGACACACCATGGCGTCGCAGCGCCTTCGGATGGGCGCCTGGAAAAGTATCGCCGGGTGTGCATTGAGTCCGCCAAACAGTGCGACCGGACGCACCTGATGGCGGTCGAGGCAGCGGTGACACTCGCATACATGTTCGCCCAACAACACGACGCGCGGCTGATTGCCGACAGCAATACCCCCGACGCGAACACGGGATCATCGGCGCTGACTTTCACCAAAACGACTGACCAACTGCGAAATGCGCAGCGTGTGCTCGTGCTGATCGGACCGGAAGGCGGCTGGACCGATCAGGAACGGCACGAAGCCATCGATGGTGGCTGCGTCGCCTGGTCTTTGGGCCCGAACGTGCTGCGCATTGAGACGGCGGCAGCCGCGGCCGCGGCGGTCGTTCGACACGCGCCGTATTGAACACCGACCGCCACACCGATAGACTTGCCCGCCATGCAACGACCCGCCATCGAAAAACCCGACATCAGTGAAAAAGGCGCGCCCAAAGACGGCCAGCCGCAAACGTCCAACCGCAGGCTGTTCATGCAACTGCTCGCTTTCGGCAATTGCGCGGACACGGCAGCGCTCACGAATGCGCTAAAGTCCGCCGGTGTTTCTGGCGCTCTTTACGAAGACGTTAATGACCCGTTCGGCGTCGGGCTGCTGACATTCAGCGAAGATCCCGCGTTCTTCGTTGGTGAACTGCGAAACCTTTTGCAGCGTGAGCCGTTCGCGTCGCTGTCGCCCAGGCCCCGGTACACTATGTCTGGTCGAACGTATTCACTTGGCTATGAGCCGGACCTGGAAGACTCGCTCTTTGGCCGGCCGACACGCACGGTGCTCAATCCCGACTGGTGCTGGTCCATCTGGTATCCGCTGCGACGCTGCGGTGCGTTCTCGCAACTACCGCACGACAAGCAGCGTGAAATCCTCGGCGAGCACGGCGTTATCGGGCGATCATTCGGCGAAGCCGACCTGGCGCACGATGTTCGACTCGCGTGCCACGGGCTGGACGCAAATGATAATGACTTCGTCGTCGGCCTCGTCGGCAAGGAGCTGTACCCGCTGTCCGCAATCGTTCAGGCCATGCGAAAAACGCAGCAGACGTCGATGTACTTAGAGCGCCTTGGCCCGTTCCTCGTTGGCAAGGTCGCGTGGCAGTCGATGCTGCCGGGATGACACCGGGCAACGGTGCCAAACCGCCGTCGGACCGGACACGAACCACGATGTCAATCACGACCGACCGCATTTCATGTGCCCGTGAACAGCTTGCCTTAGCCGGGCAGGAGCACGTGCTGCACTTTGTTGACGCGCTGAATGACGCAGACTGTACCCGGCTGCTGTCGCAGATCGAATCGATCGACTGGAGTGAGATCGGGTCGCTTATCGAATCGCACGTAAATAACCGGGCTGGCTGGCAATTGCCGGACTGCATCGACCCCGCGCCATGGTACCCGTGCGTACCCGCCGCCGAGTTGCAAGACAAGTACACAAAGGCCCGGGCGCTGGGCGAACAGTTGCTGCGTGGCGGCAAGGTCGCCGCGTTTACCGTCGCGGGCGGACAAGGCACGCGTCTGGGCTGGGACGCGCCCAAAGGGACGTTCGCTGCCACACCGATCACCGGCACGACGCTGTTTGGATGTCTGGCCGGCTACATCACAAAAGCGCAGGCACGGTTTGGCTGCACGGTCCCCTGGTACATCATGACCTCACCTGCCAACGACGCCGATACGCGCGCGTTTTTTGAAGATCACGGCTACTTCGGCCTCGGCAGCGACAACATCATGCTGTTCCCGCAGGCCATGATGCCTGCGATCGACGCAACAACCGCGAAAGTGCTGCTCACATCGCGCGACGGCCTGGCGCTGTCGCCCAACGGGCACGGCGGGGCACTCAAGGCGCTGCATACCAGCGGCGCGACAGCCGACATGCGGGCGCGCGGCGTCGAACAGATCTCATACACGCAGGTCGACAACCCGCTCGTCAAAGTCGTTGACCCGCTGTTTATCGGCCTGCATGCGCTCGACGAAGCGCAAATGTCATCCAAAATGGTGTCCAAGGCCCACCCGACCGAAAAGCTCGGCAACTTCTGCCTTGTTGACGACAAGATGGCCGTGATCGAATACTCCGACCTGCCTGACGAGCTCGCGCAGCAGCGAACGGCTGACGGAGAACTGCGCTTCAGCGCCGGGTCGATCGCAATCCACGTCATCCGCCACGACTTCGTCGAACAGCTCAACGATGCCACTCGCGGCTTCGCGCTGCCCTACCACCGCGCGGACAAAAAGGTGGACTACCTCGACATCGCCACCGGCGACATCATCGAGCCCGACGAACCCAACGCCGTCAAGCTCGAAATGTTTGTCTTCGATGCTCTGCCGCTGTGCGAATCATCAATTGTCTGCGAAACCGACCGCATCGAGGAGTTCGCCCCGATCAAGAATGCCGATGCGGCCGACCCCGCCGACTGCGTAGACAGTCCGCTGACCAGCCGGCGCCTCCAAATCGAACGGGCCGCGCGCTGGCTGGAGTCCGCAGGCGTGCGTGTACCGCGTAACGGCGACGGCAATGTCGACCCGGTGATAGAGATTCGGCCAACCACCGCGATCGAGCCGGACGATTTGCGCCAAATTGAATTACCGCAACACGTCGAACGGGCGTCGGAAACACTCTTGTGAACAGCCGGGCCCCGTCTGCGTGACCCATGATCGCTGATACGAACGCGTTGGCGTTACCATACGCGCATGCCATCGCGCCGACCGTTCGTGTTTCTGGCCGTCATCGCACCGGGGGTGCTGGTCGCGGCGACAGGCGTGGGCGCGGGCGATCTGGCAACGGGCGCGTTTGTGGGAATTCGGCTGGGTGTCGGCGTCGTGTGGGCGGTCGTCATCGGGGCGTTCTTAAAGTTTGTTCTCAACGAAGGACTCGCGCGCTACCAACTGGCGACCGGGCGAACACTGCTTGAAGGCGCGGTGTATCGCATCGGCCGGCCTGTGCAGTACCTGTTTCTACCTTACCTGGTGCTGTGGAGTTTTTTCGTCGGCTCGGCGCTGATGACGGCGTGCGGCGACGCGACGCACGCGATCTTCCCCGTCTTCGACGACCCACAGCGCGCGCGGCAGGTGTTCGGCATCGCGCACAGCATCCTCGGCATGCTGATCGTGTCGGCTGGCGGATTCAAGGTCTTCGAGAAGATCATGGGCGTGTGCATCGCGGTGATGTTCGTAACCGCGATTGTCACGGCTGTGGCGATCGCCCCGCAGTGGCTTGACGTCGTGCGCGGCTTCGTGCCACAAAAGGTGCATTTCACTGACGGCGGGCAACTGTCGCGCATCATCGGTTTGATGGGTGGCGTGGGCGGGACGCTGACGGTGTTGTGCTACGGCTACTGGATTCGCGAGGCCGGCCGTGCCGGCGGCGAGGCAGTGCGCACCTGCCGTATCGATCTGGCGGTGGCGTATTCACTGACCGCGCTGTTCGGCATCGCCATCGTGATCATCGCGTCGACCGTCAGTGCCGACGGACTTGAGGACAAGAAGAAGGTCGCGCTGATCGTCGCGCTGGCCCAGCAACTCGAAAGCTCATTGGGCGCATCGGGCAAGTGGCTGTTCCTCGTCGGCGCGTGGGCGGCGCTGTTCAGCAGTCTGCTGGGCGTGTGGCAGTCGGTGCCGTATATCTTCACGGACTTCTGGGAGATGTCCAGACGTCACAAGCGCGGCGAGACTCTGGAGGAGCCGGTCCAGGTGAACATTAATTCGCTGCCGTACCGGTTCTACCTTGCTGCGTTGGCAATCGTTCCGATGTTTTATCTTTTGAGTGGCGGCGGGTTTGAAAAGATTCAACTGATGTACGCGATCCTGGGCGCGTGTTTCATGCCGATGTTGGCCGCGGCGCTGCTCGTACTCAACGGGCGCAGCGACTGGGTCGGCGCAAAGCATCGCAACCGGTGGTACACCGTCGTCCTGCTGTGCGCGGTGATCGCGTTCTTTGGCTGGGTCGGCTTCAACAACGTGCACAAAAAGTGGTCCAAGACAGCGAAGGCGCCCCGGCACGAAACGTCCGAGGCCGCGCGTCCACCTGAAACCCAGGCAGTAACCTCCTCACCGGTGGATCGTTAACCCGTCGCCGGGGTCACCGAACTCACCGGTTGCCGGCGTTTCGTCGATCCTCTTTTCTTGAATATTGCCTTCCATCGCTGCATCAATGTCGGCAATGAGCGCAGCGAGCACTTCCTGCGTCCCTTCAGCAACAAGCAGCACCTGCCCGTCGGGCAGGTTCCGCACATAGCCCGCCACGTCACGTCCGGCCGCCAGCCGCTGTGCGGTGGCGCGAAACCAAACGCCCTGCACGTGGCCGCCGAAATAAACGGTGTAGCGTGTCATGGGAATGTTGAATGCCGAATTTTGAGTTGTGCAGCGCCGTGCGGGCACCGGGTATTTGGAAATTCTGCTCACGATTCCTGCAGCGCTGCCAGTTCCTCATCCGGGATATCGAAATTCGCGTGCACTTTCTGCACGTCGTCGTGATCGTCGAGGTCTTCGATGAGGTGCAGCAGTCTGCGTGCGTCCCTGCCGGCGCAGCTGACGGTATTGTTGGGAATCATGGTCACGCTCGCCGCTTCGAAAGCGATGTCCGCCTGCTCAATCGCCTCGCGCACCACCATAAAGTCAGTCGGCTCGCAGATCACCTGCCAGGCTTCACCTTCGTCCGTCACGTCCTCGGCACCGGCTTCGAGTGCGATGGTCATAATGGTGTCTTCGTCGGCGGCCTCCTTGGTGACGAATATCTGGCCTTTGTTGTCGAACACGAAGGCGACGCAGCCGCTGGTGCCCAGGTTGCCTCCGTACTTTTCAAAGATCTTTTTGATTTCGGGCGCCGTGCGGTTGCGGTTGTCGGTGAGTATTTCGAGCATGATCGCGACGCCGCCGGCGCCGTACCCCTCGTACACAAAGCTCTCGTAGATGACACCGTCGACGCCGCCGGACGCTTTCGTGATCGCGTTCTCGATCGTGTCCTTGGGCATGTTGGCACTGCGCGCTTCCTCGATGGCGTAGCGCAGCGTCAGATTCATGTCCGGGTCAGCTCCGCCATTTCTGACAGCGACCATGATCGCGCGCGAGCACTTGCTCCACGCTGTGCCGCGCCTGGCGTCCTGGCGGGCTTTGCGGTGCTTGATGTTCGCCCATTTGCTGTGTCCAGCCATTCGGGGACTCCGGTCGGGGGTCGGGTTGGATTCTACACAAGATCGAAGGAATTCCCGATTGGTTCCATGCGCCGAGCGCGAAGACCGATCAGAAATCGGAAATCGCCACGTTACCCGCTATCATTGCTATCACCTGTTCAGTACACACAACGGAGGCTTGCTCATGGCCGGCACAGACGTCGACACTTACACGCTGATCAAAGGGCTGGGGCTACAGACCCGGATGAACGAGGCTGAGATCAGTGAAATGGTTCGCGTCGCGCGCGAGGGGGAGAGCTATGCCATTGGTGTGCCCAACG
Source organism: Phycisphaerae bacterium (assembly GCA_002688155.1). Taxonomy (GTDB): domain Bacteria; phylum Planctomycetota; class Phycisphaerae; order Phycisphaerales; family Phycisphaeraceae; genus ARS1224. Next base: position 21,854 of record NZCH01000029.1, on the reverse strand, counting down.
GCCCGGAGAATGAGGCATTCGAAAAAGACTTCGCCGCGATGATGGGCTGCGCCGACGCGGTGGCGCTTTCCAGTTGCTCCTCGGCGCTGGAATTGGCGGCCAATATGTCGCAGCTCGGCCCCGACGATGACGTGATCATCCCCGCACACACTTACGTCGCCACCGCGGTTCCGTTTGCGCGCACTGGCGCCAACATTACCTGGGCGGACATCGATGCGAATTCGCGCGTACTCAGCGCCGACTCGGTTCGGTCATTGGTCCGCGATCAGACGCGTGCCGTTGTCGCGGTGCACCTGTACGGCATGCCGGTGGACATGGACGCCATTATGGAAGTCGCCGACGAGTACGGACTGATCGTGGTCGAAGACTGCGCACAGGCGCCGGGCGCGACGTATAAGGGTCGGCGCGTCGGCTCGATCGGTGATTACGGGTGCTTTAGTTTTCACTCCGCAAAGAACATCACGACCCTGGGCGAAGGTGGCATGCTCGCCGTGAAAGAAGCGCACGACGGTGAAGTGGCACGACGGTTGCGCTGGATGGGCAACTGGCCGTGGGAAGCAGGGCGCGAGCGCGACTGGGTGCCGTCGGGCAACAATTTAGTCGTGCCAATGCCGGGCCAGTGGCCTGTAAATTTCTGTTTGAGTGAGATCAGCGCAGCCGTTGGCCGGGCGATGCTCAAACGGCTGGACGCGATCAATGAGCAGCGCCGTCACCAGGCGAACCGGCTCATCGACGCGCTGGCGGATTACCCCGAACTTGATTTCCCGCATGCCGACTATGAACACGAACACGTTTACTACATGGCGCCTGCGTGCTATGACGGCGGCGCGCACGGAAAATCACACGATGACCTGATCGAATTGCTGCGCAACAAATACAAGTTGCACACTAACGTGGGCAACTGGCCGCTCTACCGCTCGGAATTGTTCGACCAGTTCGGCTTCGGTGAAGCGGACGTGCCCGAGGTCGACCGTTTCTACGATAACATGGTTATCTTCCCGTGGTGGTCGGACATGCCTGACGACCTGATCGATGACATGGCGGCGCGGACGCGTGCGGCGATGGACGAACTGCGAGGCTGATCCCTTCTGGGCTGCGCGGGGCGGCGGTATTCATTTCGGTGACAAGTCGTCGCCATCAGGGCGCGGGTTGTGCTGCCAGTAGTTTTCCGGGTCTGTGCCGCGGGCAATGATTGGGTCTAACGCAAAGTCGCACGACCTGCGCACGTACGGGGGGAAATATCGCAGTGTCATACCGCAGCGTCGCCGGCCGGAGGTGTTCGCGTCCGATCCGTGTACGAGCATGTCGGCGTGCAGCGAAAACTGGCCGGCTTTGAGTACGTCGTACACGGGCTCGCCCAGCTTGTCTGTGCTGATGATTTCCTGCGGCAGCGCCGCTGGGCCCTCGTGTTCCTGCCAGTCCAGAAGCTCCATCGTGTGCGTGCCGGGCAGAAACTTCATCGCGCCGTTGTCTTCGTCCGCGTCGTCGATCGCCAGCCAGACGGTGACCGTCCGCGCAGGCGTAACGCCCCAGTACGACCCGTCCTGATGCCAGGGGACTATCAGCTCATCCTGTCCGAGCTTGCAAAAGTAGTGCGTCGCCCAACAGACGATGTCGGGCCCGAGAATGTCCTGAACGTAATCGAGCACCTTCGGATGCGTCGCCAGGTCCCATATGCCCCGACAGCGCGCCTGGTAACAGTTGATCGCGTACTGGTTGCGCCCGTCGTTTGTGCGCATGAGTTTTTCGAGCAGAACGTCGAAGTATGCGCGCTGCTCTGCGATCTCGTCTTCGTTAAATAAATCGAGCGGAGCGATGTAGCCATGCTCGTTGTAATGATCAATCTGCTCGCGCGTGAGTTTGCGTGGGCTGGAGTTGTCGATCGGCTTAAATCGCAAATCGCGCTGTCCAAGATCCGGCCGCATGGTCTTGTCTCCGTGCGTGTTCCTTATCGATTGACCACGTAGATCATAGCAGCGGCTTCTGTGCGGGCGGTATCTGCGAGGGGAAAATGCGCACATGTTGCGCCGTCAGTTCGATGGTGATGCCGTGGGCAATATCAAACGATCGCGTCCCGCCGCGGCGGTCGCTCACCGCGCGCATGATCGGCTCAAGCGTGCTCTGCCCGACGTCGTCCGCGCCGGCGCCGGCCTGCAGCAACGCGTGTCTGAGCACGCCTGCAACCACGGCGCGCGGCAACTTGCGCGCCGCCGCGCGGGGGATGACAATGGCGTCGCCAGTCTGTGTCACTTCCTGCTTGACCGCATCGCACACCTGCGACTCGAGCCACGACGCAACATGGCACAGGTGGTCCGCGAGCGCGACGGCTCGCGCCCCTGCGCCCGGTCGAAGGTCGTGCAGTACCGGCAGCACATCACGTCGCAGACGGGCGCGCCAGCGCGTTGGGTCAGTGTTGGTGTGATCGTGCCGCCAGGTTTGGCCAAGGTCACTTAGGTATTTGCAAACGTCAGCGCGATCGACGCATAGCATTGGCCGCACGAGAATGCACGCGCGTTGCCCGTCGCCGCCTGCGAGCCGGCGCCGCCACGCGATGCCGGCAAGTCCCTTCACCGACGCGCCGCGCAGCATGCGCATGAGCAGCGTTTCGAGCTGATCGTCCGCATGATGCGCGGTGACGACATAGTGCGAGCCGACATGCCGGGCGAGCGTTGACAACGCCCGGTAGCGCTCGCGTCGCGCCCATGCCTCCACGTTCTGTCCGTTATTCGTATTCGGATCAAGATCTGCGCGAACAAACGGCAATCCAAATTCGCGCGCCAAGTCCGCGACAAGCGCCGCGTCGGCGTCGGCGTCTTGCTCACCGGTCGCGCCCGGCCGAATGTGATGGTGTACGTGCGCGACGGTCAGTTGCAACGACCAGGCGCGCCGCTGCGCGATCGCGTGCAACGCGCGCAGCATGGCCACCGAATCGGCGCCGCCACTGACCGCCAGCAGCAAATGCGCATCACGTGGCACGTGGCAGCGCCGGCCAAGCGACGCAACTATGCGCTTGATAAGCGGCGCGAACACGGCGCCAGGCTCGGGCGGTGCATCATTGGCTGATTTGGGTGACATGCGTTTGTGAGCATAACCGTGCCTCCATCGCCGGTAAATCGCCCTCTCGGGCCGGTCGCAAGCGACCGGATCTAGAGGGTCTGAGGCGCAATGTGAACACACGGTCTTGCAACACACGTTCCCCGTCGCCATAATCCAAAACATGACAACAACTACCCCAACCGTTGGAATCGTGATGGGCTCGGCGTCGGACGCGGACACGATGCGCAAATGCGCCGAAACGCTCGATGAACTTGACATCGGATATGAGATGAAAATCTGCTCAGCGCACCGCACGCCGCAACGGGCGCACGACTTCGCCACCACGGCGGCGGGCCGTGGTTTAAAGGTGATCATCGCCGCAGCGGGCATGAGCGCGCACCTGGCGGGCGTCATGGCAGCGCTAACGCACCTGCCTGTCCTGGGCGTGCCCATGGAAGGCAAGCTCGCCGGCGGACTCGACGCCCTGCTCGCCACCTGCAACATGCCTAAGGGTATTCCCGTGGGCACGATGAGCATGGGCAGCCACGGCGCCGTCAACGCTGCGCTGTTCGCCGCGGCGATCCTCGCCACTTCGGACAAAGACATTCAGGGCCGCCTGATCGCATTTCGCGAAAAACAGGCGGCGGCGGTGCCGGAAGAACCGCCTTCTGCGTGATTCATTTGCCGCAGAGATCGCGGAGAAGATTCCAGGGATGACGATGAAAGATGCTCCGCTGATCAAACAGATTATTGGTGCGGCGATTGATGTGCACAAAGTACTTGGGTCCAGGCTGCTGTAATCAACGTACGGAATCTGTCTTTTTCATGAATTGATCGCCTGCGGCCTGCGCGCGCTGCAGCAGAAGTAACTGCCGACCTACTACCGGAGTGCTGTTCTTGATGCGGGTTACCGAATCGATCTTGTTGTTGAAGGCCTGGCGATTGTTGAGCTTAAGGCCGCTGATTTGTTACTGCCCATTCATGACGCCCAATTTCTTCCATATTTAACGTTGCCCGGTCTGGCGACAGGCCTTCTCGTCAACTTCAACGCCGTGCTGCTTAAAGACGGAATCAAACGTCTGTCCCGGAGCAAGCGGTCTTCCCAATAACTTTTCTACTTTCTCTGCGTCCTCTGCGGTTCAATTCCGCCTTCGACCCTCGTGTCTAACATGTACGTATGGTGACGGCCGCCGTGCTTGACATAATGGGTGACATCGCGATCGCTTGCTGGCGCGTACTGGGCGAGATGGCGCCCTGGCTGTTGTTCAGTTTCGTGGTAGCTGGGTTTTTGCACGTGCTGGTCAATGCGCGTTGGGTTAGGCGCCACCTGGGCGGGCGGGGGTTCTGGCCGGTGGCCAAGGCAGCGCTGTTTGGTGTGCCGATGCCGCTTTGTTCGTGCGGGGTGATCTCGGTGACGGCTGCGATGCGCCAGCACGGTGCCGGGCGCGGGGCGGCGTCGAGTTTTCTGATTGCCACGCCACAGACCGGTGTCGATTCGATTCTCGCCACGTATGCGCTTTTGGGCCCTATATTCGCTGGAGTGCGGCCGGTGGTTGCGCTGATCAGCGGCGTGCTCGGCGGCACACTGATCGACCGCGCCACGCGAAACGAAGCCGACGGGTTCGTCCCGGCCGCGGATGACGCGGGCGCCGGCGGTGTGCACGATCAGCCGCCCGCCGTGGGCGACGCGCATCGCTCTGGCATCCTGCGCGCCCTGCGTTACGGCCTGGTCACACTGCCGGGTGATATCGCGTTTCACCTGATCATCGGCTTGATCATTGGCGGCGTTTTATCCGTGCTGATTGCACCTGGGAGTTTCGACTCACTCTTGGGCGCGGGACTCGTGAGCATGCTCATCATGATGGCGATCGGTGTGCCGATGTACGTCTGCTCGACGGCGTCCATTCCGATCGCTCTTGGGTTCATGCACCTGGGCACATCGCCGGGCGCGGCGCTGGTGTTCCTGATCGCCGGGCCGGCGACCAACATCGCGACGCTCGCTGTGATGTGGAGGGTGCTCGGCAAACGGTCAACAGTGATCTACCTGGCAACCATTGTGGTCACCGCGCTGCTGGCGGGGTTGCTGCTTGACTGGCTTGCGGTCCAGGCGCCCAAGGGCGTACACGCCGTGCACGACCATCAACACGCGGTCGGCTGGTTAGGCCACACGACGAGCTGTGCGCTGCTGGTCGTGCTGGCGGCCAGCATCTTCGTGCGACGGCTCGGGAATACCTCCGACATTGCAAAAGGCCGCTATGGCACAACAACCGAATCGGCACAGTTGCTGGTCGTCGACATCAGCGGCATGACGTGCTCGCACTGCGCCGTTGCTGCCACGGATGCGATCCGCGAGACGCCGGGCGTGCGGGATGTGGCGGTTGACCTGTCAACAGGTCAGGCGATGGTGCGCGGTGAAGATATTGAATGCGACGCTTTGACTCAGGCGATAGAGTGGATCGGTTTTCGGGCGAGCGTTGTAAGCAAATGACGGCGATTCATCGTGGTCGGGCCCCCGCACCGCTGAAGCGGGCAGGCCTGATAGTCATGGTGCGATCCGCGCAGGTTCCGACGTAAATATCTGCAAACGCAGTGGTTACAAAAAGGTCTTTGGGGCCGGCTGCCGCACGGATATAATCAACCGGTTATGACGTGGCAGCGTATACGACAGTTGACGCCACCGATGCGGTTTGGGGACGAGTATGCATGGCTCGTACTCGTGTCGTCCATTGACGTCATGCTCACTGGGCTGATCCTTTCCATCGGCGGCACTGAAGTCAACGTCATCGCCGACCGCGTAATTGTGTGGGGCGGCTTTCGCACGGCGATCATTTATAAATACGCCCTGGTGGTGATGGCGATCGTGCTATGTGAGGAGGTCGGGCGAATGCGCGAGGCCTCCGGCCGTCGCCTGGCGCATTGGCTGATCGGACTTGGGTGTCTGCCTGTGATGGCCGCCTACGTACAACTGGCGATGCACATCTGGTAAACGGGTGATGGGTTAAACCGGCGGCGCAACGATCAGTCGGCCTGCGCTCCCTGCTCGCGCGCCTGCTTTGCCTTCTGCTCAGCCAGTTCACGGCGATTGATCTTTACTTCCCTAGGAAAATCGAAAGACAGGCGCACTTTGTCACCGTGGATTTCAACCACGCGCAGAATGCCCAGCGGGCTCTGCGGGTCGCCGATCACCACTTCTTCGCCGACACGTCGCGTCAGTGCGAGCATGGAACAGTCACTCCGTGGCCTGTCAGTGGGATCAGGTCCTGGACGCTCTCGTTAATGGCAGCGGGTCCACCCACCCGCGTCTCTAACACGTCGGCCATCTGTCGCGCCAATCCTTGTGGCACGACCCGCGGGCGCCGCGTTTTATTCAACCTGCTCGACTGCCACAACTTCCGGAACATGTTCACGGAGGTTGCGCTCGACGCCCATCTGCAGCGTCATCTGGCTTGAAGGACAGCCCACACACGCCCCGTGAAGGCGAATCTTGACAATCCCGTCATCCGAGACTGCTATTAACTCCAAGTCCCCCCCGTCAGATTGCACCGCTGGACGAATCCTGTTGATTACCTGTTCAACTCGGTCGTACAAACTGACGGCCAAAGAATCGGACTTCGTGGCTTCCTGGCTCATCCAATGTCCTTTTTTAACACGCCAGTACGGGCGTATCTGATTGGAATCATTCTAGCACCCGTGCACATCTTTTGCGCTATCACCTGCGCGTAATCGCCAAAACCTGCCACGGCACAATACCGGGCATCGTCGGCTCATGCATTGCTGCGGCATATTCTGCGCGCCGGGATTGAGACTTAAAAATCTTTTAATAAACGATTTGCATCGACCGAAATGGCTGGCGGATTATTGGAAGATTTCGTCTACAAGGCCTGACACACCCCGGGGACCTAACACCATTGAATGCATTAATGACAAGCCTGGATGAATCGTCGATTCGAGGTCGCCGATTCTGCCAGAGCCGGGATGGGTCCCGTCATGCCATCATACAACCGGGGGCCCCGTGCGGCGGGCAAGGATGTTCAACCACCAGATGGGTTTACGGGCCGGGCATGGCGGGTATGACCTGCAGCAGCAAGAGATCAATCCGACCAGGCCACGTTGCCGATAGGAATACGTAATATTGCCGGCTCGGCGCCGCCTGGCCACATTGACTTGGACCGGTGACGGGCGTATCTTGCGCCCGGTGGGCTCGGCGCCCCCACGCCTGATCTGCCGGCCTTGCCCCGAAGCTACCAACGACGGGAACCGGGACCGTGCGACGCCACCCTAGCTCAGTTGGTAGAGCACACCCTTGGTAAGGGTGAGGTCGTGGGTTCAAGTCCCATGGGTGGCTTTGACGGATAGGGGGTCAATGACCTAGTATTCGCGGTTCGGACGGCCCAGTGGCCGTCGTTCGTGTGACCGGACAGATGCATTCGATTGGCGTTCGTGAATCGCAACACGATCCAGATACCCCTAGTTGGAGGCTAACATCCAATGGCTAAAGACGTTTTTAACCGAACCAAACCCCACGTGAACGTCGGGACGATCGGCCACGTGGACCATGGCAAGACCACGCTCACTGCTGCCATCACCGCGGTCCAGTCGACCAAAGGTCTGGCAAACTTCAAAGGTTACGACGAAGTCGCCAAGGCGTCTGAATCCGACGGCCGGCGCGATGCCACCAAGATTCTTACCATCGCCACCAGCCACGTCGAGTATGAATCGGACAACCGCCACTACGCGCACGTGGACTGTCCCGGCCACGCCGACTACGTAAAGAACATGATCACGGGCGCCGCCCAGATGGACGGCGCGGTCCTGGTCGTGTCGGCGGCCGACGGGCCGATGCCACAGACGCGTGAGCACGTGCTGTTGGCTCGCCAGGTTAACGTGCCGAAACTCGTCGTGTTCTTGAACAAGGTAGACCTCGTCGATGACGAAGAGCTGCTCGACCTGGTCGAGCTGGAAGTGCAGGAGCTGCTCGCCAAGTATGATTTCGAGGAAGACACGCCGATCATCAAGGGCGCTGCTTTCCCGGCGCTGCAGAACCCCGAAGACGCCGAAGTGGGTAAGTGCATCCAGGATTTGTTGGAAGCACTGGACACGTGGGTTCCCGAGCCCGAGCGCGAAGTCGACAAGGACTTCCTTATGGCAATCGAAGACGTGTTCTCAATCAAAGGCCGCGGCACCGTCGCGACCGGGCGCATCGAACGCGGCATCGTGCACGTAGGTGACAAGATCCAGATCATCGGCCTGCGCGATACCTTTGACACAACTTGTACCGGCGTTGAGATGTTCAACAAGACGCTCGAGGAAGGCCAGGCCGGTGACAACGTCGGCGCCCTGATGCGTGGCGTCGATAAAGAACAGGTCGAACGCGGGCAGGTGCTGGCCAAACCCGGTTCCATCACTCCCCACGCCACCTTTGAAGGCGAGATTTATGTGCTCACCAAGGAAGAAGGCGGCAGGCACACGCCGTTCTTTAACGGTTACAAGCCGCAGTTCTACTTCCGCACCACCGACGTGACAGGCAACGTCGAACTTACCGGCGGGGCGGAAATGTGCATGCCCGGCGACAATATCACCATGAAGATCACGCTGGGCAAGCCGATCGCCATGGAAGAACAGGTGCGCTTCGCCATTCGCGAAGGCGGCCGAACCGTCGGCGCCGGTGTCGTTACCAAGATTGTTGAGTAGGCATTTGATTGATCCAACCGGCGCATCGCGCTGACCCGGGCGCGCCGTTTTCACCAGGTGCCATTATGGCAAAAAAAACCGCTGCCGTTGAGTATGTCTGGCTCCAGTGCTCCGAGTGCGGGGACCTGAACTATCGCACGCCCATCAATGCCAAGGGCGGGCTCCCCGAGAAACTCAAGGAAGGGCTCAAAAAGTACAGCCCTCGACTTCGCAAGCACACGGTGCATAAGATCAAGCGAAAGTAAGGGCGATTTTCGATTGACGATTTCAGATTTGGCTTCGGCCCGCTTTAAATCGGAAATCGAACATCGGAAATCGGAAGTCCGTTACGCCAGTAGCTCAATTGGCAGAGCAGCGGATTCCAAATCCGCAGGTTGGGGGTTCGACTCCTCCCTGGCGTGTTACGAATTTCCCACGCTCGCGGGGGCGAAACTTCCGCGAGGGCAGGTGGGGCCGCGGTGAACCGGGTGAGTCCGGCCACTGCAAACACCCGGGCACAACCCGCCACGCTCGCGGGGGCAGGGGGCCGGGGGCAGGCTTGAACTGGAACGATCTCATGGGAATCTACAAATCCGGACAAGGCTATTGGACACGCATGCTCACCGGCATCGGAACAATGACGCTGGTGGTGTCCGGCGCTTTTTGGCTGTGGAACGAACTGTCGGTGATCCAAAACGAAGCGTACGGGATTTATATTCAGGCTGGCACCGCACTGGCGGTCATCGTCGGTTTCGGCGCTTTGGTCTGGTACCTCGTCAACAAACCGAAATTCGCGGACTTCATGATCGCGACCGAAGGCGAAATGAAGAAGGTGAACTGGCCCACGCGAAAGGAAATCACCGGGTCGACATGGATCGTGATCCTTGGGACACTGATCATGGCCGTGCTGCTGTTCCTGGCGGACTTTGGGTTTCAGTTTCTCTTCCGAGAAGCGGGAGTGCTGATTCGCTAATACCGGCACCGGTGGGTGGCCCTGTAATTCGACTGATATCGCATCGAGAAGGAACAACCATCATGTCCGAGCAGCAACCGCACGCGAGAGAAACCGAGCCGATGGCCGATGAGGTCGCCGGCGCGACCGAAGTAGCCCAGGACGCCGACGACAAAGAGGTGCAGGCCGACAACTCGCACGTTGAGGAAGCGAACATCGAAGAATCGCAGCCTCAGGCACAAAACACCGACGCGCTGGTAACCGAGGCAACTGACACAGGCACCGTTGCCACCGACGTCGACGATGGGGGTGCAGAAGAGCCGCTCGTTCACGAAGGGATGAACTGGTTCGTCCTGCGCGTCGCGTCCAACAAGGAAAACAGCGTCCGCGAAACGCTGTTGCGCAAAATCAAAATCGAAGGGTTCGAGCACCTGGTCAACCGTATCCTCGTGCCCACCGAAAAACACAAAACCATCAAAGCTGGTAAGCAGCGCATCACCCAGAAACTGCTCTACCCGGGCTACGTGTTCGTTGAAATGAAACTCGAAGACGACGGCCGCATCCCACAGGACGTGTTCTTCCTGATCAAGGAAACCACGGGCGTGGGCGACTTCATCGGCACCGCAGGCCGACCGGCGCCCATGGAGCATCACGAGATCGAAAAGATGCTCGCTGCATCAAAAGCACCCGAGGAATCGCCGCAGGTCAAGATGGAGTACCAGAAGGGCGATCACATCAAAATCAAGGAAGGCGCTTTTGAGAACATGGAAGGCACCGTCGATGAACTGCTGCCCGACCAGGGTAAGGTGCGCGTGATCGTGACCATCTTCGGCCGCGCAACGCCGCTGGAGATCGAGTACTGGCAGATTGAGCGCGTCGAGGAGTAATGCCAGCCTTCTATCGGCGCCGACCGATCGTCTCCAAATCATTGCCTCGTTCAGGGTCGGACCCCAAACCGCTGAAAGTTCCCACGCCAAGTGGGCACCTTGATTGCGTTGACCCGCTGATCCGCTGTCCGCAATGAATGCGCCGCAGAGGACGCAGAGATTCAGAAATTACAGGGGGTTGCGATGATGGCCGAATCGCTTGATCGGCAGCACTGTTTTTCCGGCGAAGGGCCGGATCGGCGCTCTTAAACGTAACTGTATTGAACCTTTGGCCTTAGGCCTATGCGCCCCCTGCGCATTTTGCGGTGAATTCGCCGCTTCGCCGAGATATCGTCCCTGGCAATATTACGACACGAAAACAACAGGAATCGTGCCGTTTGCATGAAGTTGGAGGTGGCACGCCCACGCAATCACAACGCACTGATGAAACATATTTGTGCAAACTCGCTTACAGCCTTTATCCACAAAGTTTTCCATGAACCGCCGTGTGCCTCTGACACGGGGGGAATATCACGTAAACACCTGTCATAGATATATTAACATATCGAATACTAAACGAGCGGAGCGTGTCATGGGTTGAATTACTCCTAGGAAATCCACGGGCTGCAAGCCCCGCGCTTGCCACGAGTGCCCCCATTGGGCTCTCACGGGCCGAGGGTGGTTCCCAGAATTACACCCACAAGGTGCGGCTGGCTGATAACTACCTCGGCAATGACCAAACGAGCGCACCTGCCCCATCACTGCCGGCCGGATGCCGGCGGACGCCTGGCACGCCGGCCTTGCATGCCCGCGCTTGAACCAGGTTCAGCTTGGCCGGCGATGCCACTTGCGGCCGGTCTGATAAGCACTTACACTGACTGGGCCTGCCCCGGTTGGCGGCTCGACGTCCACCGCGATATCAGGGAACCCCTGCCCGACGATCCACGCGCCGCCGTACCGGACTATTGCACCACACCCACCTTGGGAGGCTTTGAATTCGATGCCACGTCCATTTCTTATTGTCGTTTTGGCCTCCATCGTTTCCGTACAGACCTGCGCCACCGTCAAAGCGGCGGATGACCACCCGACCGCGCTGCAACTGTTCCAGCAGGGAACAAAGCTTTACCAGCAGAAGGACTTGCTGGGCGCCAAAACGACGCTCATGCGTGTTGACCCGGTCCAGCTCTCGAAGCAGGAGCGCGTGACGCTGTACGAAATGATTCAGGACATTGGCCACAAGACCTCGGCCGGCGACGACCCCGCGTCACTGTTGGCGCACGGGCACAAGCAAGCGCAGGCGAAACGGCCTGCGCAGGCGCTTCGCTTTTACAAAGCCGTCCTGCGCCACGGGCAGGCGACCCCTGAGCAGAAATCGCAGGCCAGTTCCGGCGCAGCCGCGGCCAAGCGCCAACTCAACGCCGAACTGACGCGAGCGCGACGCTCGCTCGATGAGGCGACAACCGACATTCAGGCGGGCCAGTATCAGCAGGCATACCAGAAACTCACCGCGATCAAACACAGCAGGCTCGATCTGGGCTGGTTCGACAACAAGCGACTCGACCGGCAACTCAAGACAGCGCAAAACCACCTTGGCCTCGGCGGCGGTGGCGAACACGAAGCGGGCACGCCATCAGACGACATGGCTTCCACGACCAACGGCCACAGCACGGACGCAAGTGCGCCGGCCAGTCAGTCCGCCAGCGTTGACGAAGACATTCTCGCCAGGGCACGTCAACTGCGCGCTCAGGAGCACCTCGCCGAAGGTAGAAAAGCGCAGATGTCCGGCCAATCGCACCTTGCAGCGCGCCACTTCGAGGAAGCGCTGCGGATGGACCCGGACAGCGAACAGGCGCAGCAGGGCTTGACGCAGGCCACCGCCAGCGTTGTCGACAGTCGTCCTCAAGGGCTGCTCGACAACGAGCTGGCGAAGCTGAGTATCCGTGCTCAAGCCGCGGTCGCCGAGTTCAAAGAACGCATGAACAAGGCGCGCCAACTGGAACGACAGCGCAACTACACGGCCGCGCTCGAAGCAGTCCAGCAGTCCAAGATCGTCATCGATCAGAATCAGACCATTCTGCCCGCCGCGGATTACAACGACTACCGCGATCAAGCGGTCCAGTTTGCCAAAGAACTCAACAACCTGCGCATCCAGGAGGAAGCGCGCGTGCGACGCGATGCGGAGATCATACGCACGGGTGAGGCTCAGAAAAACAAACTCCGAGCAGAGGAGCAACGCGAGCAGGAAGTCAACGAACTGCTGCACCGCGCGCACGCGTTGCGACGTGAACAAAAATACGACCGTGCATTGGAATTACTTAGCCAGGCACTGTTTCTGGACGCGAACAACATCGCGGCCCAGTTGATGAAGGAGACGGTCGAAGACGCCAAGATCTTCGTCGATGTCAACAATGCGATGCGCAATCGCAATGTTAAATTCGCCGAGGTGTCGCTCGATTTGCTCAGGGCGAGCACTCCGTTCCAAGAGTTGATGGCCTACCCCAACGATTGGCCCCAGATCACCTCGCGGCGGCTGAGCTCGCAAAAAGAGGACTTTGGTGAAAGCGAGATCAACCGCCGCGTTGCGGCGCAGCTCGATCAGCCGATCAAGAACGTCGAGTTCGAAAACGCCAAACTGTCGCAGGTGCTCGAATTTCTGCAGACCCAGACCGCGCAGAATTTCTTCTTCAACTGGGCGCAACTCGAGGCAGTGGGCATCGACCGCGATTTCCCGATCTCGCTGCAATTGCGCGAAGTGCCCGCGGAGTTGATTTTAAGGCTGGTGCTGCAACAGGCGAGCGCCGATTCGCCGTTGGACCCGCTGGGTTTTAGCATCATCGAAGGCATCGTCACGGTCTCGACGCAGCGCGACCTGACGCGCACGACCGATCGGCAGGTGTACGACATCCGCGACCTGCTGGTGGAGGTCGGCTCGTTCGGCGACGCGCCGCAATTTGACCTGGGGGCGGCGCTATCGAATACGAGCACGGGCGGCGGCGGCGGTGCCCAAGGCGTGGCGCAAGCGTCGGGCGAACTGTTCGATGACGATGTGGAGGGCGCTGGGGACGGCCGATCGCGCGGAGAATTGATTGAAGCGATTATGAACCTGATCCGCGACACGGTCGGCCGACCCGATGAATGGGTGCAGTATGGCGGCGACGTCAGCAGCATCCAGGAACTTAACGGAAACTTCATCGTCAAGTCCACACCGCAGAACCACCGTGAGATCGCAACGCTTCTGACCAAGCTTCGCGAAGCCCGCGCCATGCAGATCGCCGTCGAAGCGCGATTCCTGCTGGTTGACAGTAACTTTCTCGAAGACATCGGCGTGGATTTTGACGTCCAGTACACGGGACTGAGCAACAAGTGGGGACCGCTGCGTTTCGCGCAGGACAGCATCAGCGTTGCAAACCCGGTCAACACCGGGCTACCGGGCAGCTTCGGCGTCGGAATCGGCGGCTCGGGCTTAGGCACCTTCATCAATGGGTCCGGATTCGCTTCGACGGGACGGGCGATGGACCTGAATGTGTCGTTCCTGGATGACTTCCAGGTCAACCTGATGATTCGCGCTACGCAAAGCACCAAGCGGTCAATTTCGTTGACCGCGCCGCGCATCACGTTCTTCAACGGCCAGCGCGCTTTCGTCGTCGTCGCGCGACAGGTCACGTTCGTCAGCGACCTCGAGCCGGTGTCCAACACCGGCGGGTTCGATCCGACCTTGTCGATCGTCAATGCCGGCGCCGTGCTTGATGTTGAAGGCACGATCAGCGCCGATCGGCGATATGTCACACTGACGGTCAGGCCCAGCCTGGCATCCGTCGTCAACATCCGCGAAATCCCGCAGGTTGCCCTCACCGACGAGGCGGTCTTCCAGGACGATGATCAGGACAATAATCAACCTGAACAGCGGCTGACTACCGCATTCATCGAAGCTCCGGAACTGGAACTCACTCAGGCGGCCGCGACCGTCAGTGTGCCCGACCGCGGCACGCTGCTCATGGGCGGCCAGCGCTTGATGGCAGACGTTGAGATCGAGTCCGGTGTTCCCGTGCTCTCGCGAATTCCCTACCTCAACCGATTCTTCACCAACCGCAGTCACGTCAAGGACGAGCGGTCGCTGCTTATCCTGATCAAGCCCACGATCCTGATCCAGGGCGAATTGGAAGAAGACCATTTCCCGGGCATGATGCAGGACCCCGGTTCATTCACGATCGGCCGAGCGTACTAACTCGTCACGCTGCGGCTGAAGGTGTGGAACTGTCTGCTCACCGGCATACAAGACCGCACGCCGGGCGCCAGCGAAGAGGCGGTGTGGTGACGAATGATCGTTGGCATCGCGCTCACGGACTGGCCGCTTCGGAAAGCAGTAGCCGCTCCTGGGCTTCTGGCCGCGCCCGCGACGCTACGTCGCACATGCGCATCCACGGTCCGTCCAGCCGCATCACCTCGTCCAATCGTGCCGCAGCCTGTCGCAACCGTGTGTACGTGCGGATGCGCCCTGTAAACGACAACGGCATGCGCGGCATGTCCGGGTCAAATTCCCAGGGATGAAAATAGAGTACTGCCGGGCGACCTTGTATCCGCGCCTGATGCAGTCCGCGTTTCATCAACCACTGCGGCAGCAACCGGAAGTATCCACCGCCTGCGACCGGCACGTGCCGGCCCGCGATTTCCCACACCAATGGCGGGATCTCCAACACCCGGGCGCCGCCATCCCGGCCTTGTACATAAAATGGCGCCGGCGGCGCATCGGGCACGCCGTATTGCGGGTGACGCACGGGAAAAATCGATGAGTCGTATTCAACGCCGTGCTCTGCAAGCACATCGATTGCCCAGCTTGTTCCCGGCACGATGCTGAACGTCGGCGCGCGATATCCCGCCACGCGTTGACCCGTAGCGTCTTCGAGAAGCTTGAAACTGGTCGTTAGCGTGTCGGCGAACACGTCGGGCGTCAGCCGATGCAGGCGTTGATGCCCTGTGCCATGACTCGCGATCTCGTGACCCGCGTCGGCGATGCGGCGCACCATCTTCGGGTGATCGCGTGCGATATCGCCCAGAATGAAGAAGGTGCCCACGCGATCATGGCGGGCAAACATCTCGAGCAGCAGGTCAATGTTCCGCTGCACCCGAGACGGCCAGTCACCCCAGTCCGCCGGCGCAACCACGCCGTGTGCCGCCTCGATCATGAAGTATTCCTCGACGTCGATCGTCAGACACCGCGCGCCGGCACCTGCGCACGCCGGACTGGCGCTGTGGCCAGGGCCGGGCGCACCCGATGCGTTTGACTCATTCTGTGAAACCATCGCCATTATGCTTACTTTAAATATCGGTTCCTAACGGGCGTGGAACTTAAGTCCCACGGGCCACGGGCCACGACCCACACGCCACAAGAGTTCCGGTCGCGTGACTCGCTGTCGGTACAATGCCTGCATGCCCGCGTCTGACCAGTTCATCCTCACCAAAATGATCGCGACGATCGGTCCTGCGTGCGCCGACGCCGGCATGCTCGGCCGCCTGATCGAAGAGGGCGTCCGCGCATTTCGTATCAACTTCTCCCACGGCTCGTTTGACGACTTCAAACGCCTGCTCACAGCCGTGCGCACTGCCGAGCAGCACAAACGCACACACGTGACCGTCATCGGCGACATCAGCGGCCCGAAGGTCCGCGTCGGACAGGTCATCGACGAGGGTATCGACGTCCATACCGGCGATATGGTCGTTTTCCAGACCGAGTCCGTCGTGGCAGGCCAATCCGCCGTACGTAACATCACATTCTCTACCACAAGGCCCGACGTGTTCGAGGACATTCAGCCCGGTGAGCGCGTCCTCGTCAACGACGGTGCCGTTCGCATGCTCGTCCACGAGAAGACCTTCACCGAAGACAACGCACAACTCGTCTGTTCCGTCACAGTCGGCGGCCTGATCACCACCGCCAAAGGCATGAACCTGCCCGACAGCCGGCTTACATTGCCAAGCCTCACCCAGTACGACTGGCAGTGCGTTGAGTGGGCGATCAACCACCAGGTCGACGTGCTTGCACTGAGCTTCATCCGCCAAAGCAGTGACGTGCGCGAACTCAAGGTTTATCTCACACGACGCACCGCACCGCAAACCGTGATCGCCAAGATCGAGAAGCCGCAGGCACTCGACGAACTCGAGGCGATCATCGACGAGGCTGACGGCGTTATGGTCGCCCGCGGTGATCTGGGCGTCGAGATGGACCTGCCGCAGGTCCCGATCATCCAGAAACGCGTCATTCACGCAGCGCACGACTACGGCAAACCCGCCATCGTCGCCACGCAGATGCTTCAGTCCATGATCGGCAATGCCATGCCGACCCGCGCCGAGGTCAGCGACGTCGCCAACGCCATCTACGACGGCGCCGACGCCGTCATGCTCTCAGGCGAAACCGCCATCGGCCAATACCCGATCCAAACCGTTCACATGATGGCACGTACACTGCTCGCCACCGAGGCGCACCTTCGCACCACACGCCATTTCCGCGTTCCGCGCCGCGCCGTCGACGCGCCCGTGCGCTTCCGGGAGAGCCGCTACCGCACCACCGCATTGGCGCATGGCGTCAACTCCGTCGTGCGAGACCTTGGCGCCAAGCTCATCGTCGTCTGGTCCCAGCGTGGCGGTGGCGCACGTTACCTGTCCCAGAACCACATGCCCGTCCCGATCGTCGCTGCCAGTTCCGATCCGGCCGTGCTCCGCCAGATGGCGCTCATGTACGCCGTTCTCCCCATCCACATGCCCACCCCGCCAAGCGTTTACGATTTTCGCAACGCCATGGACCAGCTCCTGCTCACCCAGGGCCTCGTCACCACCGGTGACCCCATCGTCCTGATAACCGGTGAACCCATCGGCGTTCCCGGCGTCACCAACGCCATGTCCATTCACTACGTCGGCGACGTCTGCCGCGTGCCAGGCTGACGTCCCCGTTCCAGGCAGGGGATTCATTGCTCCACTGAATCTTATTTGAGCCCCTCCAACAGTCCACCAGTTATCGCACCGCCTCCCAACGCCGTCCGCAGGCTTTATGCGCACCGCGCTGATATTCCGCCTCACGTCGCCGCTTCCTTCGCCATCTTCTCGGCCTTGGCGCGAACGTCATCCAGAGTGCCCACGTACATAAACGCGCCTTCGGGCAGGTCGTCGGCTTCGCCTTCCGCGACGCGGCGGAACGAATCGATCGTCTCCGACAACGGCGTGTACACGCCGGGGAAACCGGTGAACTGCTCGGCGACGAAGAATGGCTGCGACAGGAACCGCTCAATCTTGCGGGCCCGAGCAACAATGAGTTTGTCTTCTTCGCTTAGTTCATCGACGCCGAGGATGGCGATTATGTCCTGCAGATCTTTGTATCGCTGCAGGGTCCGCTGGACGAGTTGCGAGACGCGATAGTGTTCTTCGCCGAGGATCCCCGGCTCGAGGATGCGTGAGGTGGAGTCCAGCGGGTCGACGGCGGGGTAGATGCCCTTCTCGGCGATGCCGCGCGCGAGCACGACGAATGCGTCGAGGTGGGAAAACGTGGTGGCGGGCGCCGGGTCGGTCAGGTCGTCGGCAGGGACATAAATCGCTTGCACGGAAGTGATTGCGCCGCGCTGTGTAGACGTGATGCGCTCCTGCAGTTCGCCCATTTCCGTCGACAGCGTCGGCTGATATCCCACGGCGCTGGGCATGCGGCCAAGCAGGGCCGATACTTCCGAGCCGGCCTGCGTGAACCTGAAGATATTGTCCACGAACAAAAGCGTCTCCTTACCGGACATGTCGCGGAACTCTTCGCACAGGGTCAGCCCCGACAGCGCGACACGCAGGCGGGCGCCCGGCGGTTCGTTCATTTGGCCAAACACCATCGCGACGCGGTCAAGCACGCTGTGCGTCTCACCGCTGGCGTCAGTGAACTGTGCTTCTTGCATTTCCAGCCAGAGGTCGTTGCCTTCGCGCGTGCGTTCGCCAACGCCTGCGAAAACGGAGTACCCACCGTGCTCGCGCGCGATGCGGGCGATCATTTCCTGAATGATGACGGTCTTGCCTACACCCGCGCCGCCGAACAGGCCGATCTTGCCGCCACGCACAAAAGGGCACAAAAGGTCAACGACCTTGATGCCCGTCTCGAGTATTTCGGTCTTGGGGTTAAGTTCAACGAACTCGGGCGGATCCTGATGAATCGGCCGATGCTTGGATACGTTGACCGGCCCGCGCTTGTCGACTGGTTCACCCAGCAGGTTGAACACCCGACCAAGCACTTCCTCGCCGACGGGCATTGACACGGCCTCGCCCAAGTCCGTCACCGGCGCCCCGCGCTTCAGACCATCTGTCGATCCCAGTGCCACGGTGCGCACGCTCCCACCCCCCAGATGCTGTTGCACTTCGCCAGTGAGCGTGTGCGTTTCGCCTTCGGTGGTGATATCTACCGTCACGGCGTTGTAAATGTCGGGCAGGGCGTCTTCGGGAAACTGCGCGTCGAAGGTCGACCCGATGACTTGTGATACAGTGCCAGTGGTGGCCATTTTTTTAGTTCCTGGTGTGAAAGTCGGACCACTTCCCTCAGCGTCCGAAGTGCTCGTTTTTCCCGTTGCCCGCCGCTGGGCAACGCCCTGACGAGGGCCGAATAGGGTAGTGAAACGGCGGGTGGTTGCCAAGTGGGTGAATGTTCGTCTGGTGGCCTGCCCGTTTGAGCGGTGCAGGCTGTCACATCAAAATCCAGGTACACGTCTGTCACGAACAACATTGTCACCCACAGGCCGTGCTGGTACGATGCTGTGAACGAAGTACGGAAGCGATTCGCACACGCACGGAGGCGTTGTCTTTGACCGATTCGACTGTTGAGCAACCTGTCCCTGTGGAGGCCCCGGCGTCCGCTGCCGGCAAGGCGGTCGTGCGCGCCAAGCCGCAAGCAGCGGTGGTTGCGTTGCCCGCGGGGGCAGCAGATCATCGCATGGAACCGGGTGGTGACGCGGACGCCGGCGCAAACCCACAGGCGCGGCGGATCGCGATGATCAATCAAAAGGGCGGGGTCGGCAAGACCACGACCACAGTCAACATCGGCGCGGCCCTGGCGCGGATGGGGCATCGCGTGCTGCTGGTCGACATGGACCCGCAGGCGCACCTGACACTGCATCTGGGGCTGCACCCCGAAGAGTTGGAGTTGTCGGCGTACGAGCTGATGACCGATGTCACGGTCACGGCCGGGCAGGTTGTACGGGCCGTATCTGACAACCTGTGGGTGCTGCCGGCGAGTGTCGATCTGGCGGGCGTCGAGGCAGAGCTGGCGCCGAAGATGATCACCGGCCAGGCACAGCGCATTCTCGCGAAGAAACTGGCGATACAAGACGGTGCGGGCGCGGCTACAAATGCCCGCCCGTTCGACCACATCTTCATCGACTGCCCGCCGAGCCTGGGCCTGCTGGCGATCAACGCGATGACACTGGCCAACGAGGTCATCATCCCCATGCAGGCGCACTTCCTTGCACTGCAGGGGGTGTCGCAACTGTTGGAAACGGTCAGCCTGGTGCGGCAGTCGTTCAACGATCAGCTGCGAGTCAGCGGCATCGTGCTGTGCATGCACGAAAAGCAAACGCTGCTGGCCGGTGAAGTGTTGGCGGACATCGAGACGTTCTTACGCGAAGCGCACGGCACGAACCTGCCGTGGGCGGGCGCACGTGTCTATCAGCCGGCGATCCGGCGCAACATCAAGCTCGCTGAGTGCCCCAGCTTCGGCCAAACCGTGTTCGACTACGCCCCCGACTGCCGCGGCGCCGCGGATTACATGAACCTCGCTAAATCCATCGCCATCCCAACGCCCTAACCCGGGTTAGGGCGGTCACCGCACAATCTTCAAATCCTTCACATGTACCTCCGCGCGCCGTGACCCTTGCCACACGTTGAGTTTCGGTTCGAACACGACATCGAGTTTCGTGCCCGCGGCGAGTTGGTCGGCCAGATCACCCATGCCGAACGCGATTGCATCGACGGTCCGGCCCTCCCGTCGGATCATCATGCGCAGGTGTTTGCCCTCTTTGCCCATGCGCCTGGGCGGCTGGGCGATGACGGCGTCGCGCACGCACAGTGTCGGACTCGGATTGCTTCGGCCAAACGGCGCCATGCGGTCGATCTGGTCCCACACGTCGATGCGCACGTCGCTCAGCGTGCATTGTGCGTCGACGTCGACGAACGCGACCATATCCTCTGCGGCCAAACGGTCGTTCACCGCACCGACGAACCGATTGCGAAACACGTCAACGCGTTTGCGCGGCAGCTGCAATCCCGCGGCCATTGCGTGGCCGCCCCAGCTGGTCAACAAATCGTCGCACTCACCAATCGCCTCGTGCACGGACACGCCCGGCACACTGCGCGCCGAGCCGGACGCATTGTCACCGTCGTACGCCAGCACAATCGCCGGGCGGGCGTACCGCTCGGTCAGCCGGCTGGCAACGATGCCCGCCACGCCGGCGTGAAACGATATGTCGCCCACAACCAGGGCGCGCGTGTCGTCACTGTCGTACCCACTGGTTTCGATGATGTGCCGGGCACGGGCGACCATGTCGCGTTCGGTGCTGCGACGCTGTTCGTTGGCATGGGTCAATGCGTATGCGATGTCCTGCGCCTCGTCGGGTGTTGCCTGCGTGAGCAGGTGCACCGCATCGCGCGCGTGGCCCATGCGCCCGCACGCGTTGAGCCGCGGCCCGAGCACAAACCCGACGTGGTACGTGCTGATGTCGTCGCTCGCGAGCCCAGACGCGCCGATCAGCGCCGTGAGCCCTACAAAGCGTGTCCGCTTGATCTGCCCGAGCCCGAAGCGCGTGATCACGCGGTTTTCATCGACGAGCGGTACGATGTCCGCAACCGTGCCCAGCGCTGCCAGACTCAACAGGTCCAGCAACAGATCTCGCATCGCGTCGGGCAACCGGTCGGACCCGCAGTGCGCACGCCCGATCTGCCATGCAAGTTTGAACGCCACACCAGCACCGCACAGGTCGCCAAACGGGTAGCCGCCCGGCGGATCAGTGTCACCACCCTCGTTTGGTGCGGAAACCGATTGTTCGCCTGTTTCCTGCAAGCGCGGGTGCACGATCACGTATGCGTCCGGCAGGTTCGCCGACTTCCACGCCTTGCGTCATACGTTCATCAGCGAATTGGCCAGAACCGGGGCGCACCCAAAGGTTGCGCAAACGCTGGCACGACACAAGACGTTGGATATGACCATGAGCAGGTATACACATGTGTTAAGTGGTGACCTGGTTTCGGCGCTGGCCAACCTACCGGCGCCACCATCGCCCGATTCGCAGACAATCACCGGAGCACTGGCAGCTACCGGCACCGACGCT
>NZCH01000028.1 GCA_002688155.1 Phycisphaerae bacterium | reverse complement strand
TACATGGCCCAACCCTGGTTGCCCGGCAGCACCATCAGGCCTGTGCCCGGATTGTTTGTCTGCGGCGCCCAGTCTTCGGGTTCGCCCTCGTACCGGCTCGTGTCGATGTGCCCGGCGTCGCATGCCATCATCGTCCCGTCAGGCTGGGCAATGACAAATCGCCGGTACCTGCGCGTGTAGGTCGGTGAGATCGCCAGTTCGCCGTCTTCCTGACCGGTGCGCACCTGAAAGTTGTACCCGTAACTGTTGGTCGTCACCGACGCCCACCACGAGTCGAGTTCGGGACACCTGGTCAAGTCAGCGCCGTCGGTCAGAACTTCGCCAACGTCGCCGGTGTACGGCGCGAGCATGTGGTGGTATATCGCATACGTGCCCTGGGCCGGATCGCCGTTGATATATTTGAACGGGTGCCCCGCCGGCGCGGGCGACACGACCCCGGGAACGAGGTAGTTCTCATTGTCGGCCATATACATTTCGGCCGCCACACCGATCTGGCGAAGTTGGGCAACACACTGCATCGCCATCGCCCGGCGTTTAGCGTCTTTGAGCGCCGGGAGCAACAGCGTCAGCAGCAGCATGAGAATCACAACCACCACCAGCACTTCGACCAGTGTGAACGCGATTTGCCGTCGCGACGATTTGAGCATGCGGATCAGTTTCTGTCTCGAAACTCAAAACGGGTCATCAATATCCACGATCGACCCGCGTTTGCCAAATCACCCGAACCGCCCAAGTTTATGCCCGTCACAGAATCCCGTCAACCAAACAACCCCCGGCCAGAGCCGGGGGTTGTCTCACACACATTCATCATTTTGGATCACAACATCCACGCTTGACGGTTCTGCCACAGATGCGCCTGTTCAAGTCACATTGATCGTCTGCGTCGCAGTAGACCCAGACCGCCGATGCCCATCAGGCTCAGCATGCCCGGCTCGGGAACGACCTCGAAGCCCTCGATGATCAGGCGGCTGTCATCACCGTCGAGCCCGGGGAAAACGCGTTCGCTGCTGGCCAGAAGGTGCTCGACGCTCTCATTGCCGGTTGCGACGAAGATCAGGCCTTCGTTGCTCGCAGCGTTGTCCAGCCAGTCATTGACCGTTCCGGTGATGTCTATCATGCCCACGCCTGTTCCGCCACCAAGGTTGATCGTGCCCAACGAGGTCGAATCGTAGTCAACACCGGCGACCGGACCACTTGCGCCGAACTGATTCCACGTCGCCGTTGCTTCGTCCCACGACGTGAGCATTTTGAAAACATCGATCGCGAGCGAACCGTTGCCGGCACTGAGCGAGTGCATTTCCAGCTTCGCGGAAGTCGCTTTAAACTGGCCGCCACCTAGCAGCACGTCGAGTTGGCCCAAACCGTACTTCTGAAGGACGCGTCGCGTGTCGGCGCTGACATTGCTGACGGCGATGATCGCATTGTCGCGAGAAATACCGTCCACAAAGGCGTTGCCGACTTGAGTGTCTTCGATCGGCTCAAGGGTGCCCGAAGTGGGTGACCCACTGCCGTAGTCGTTGACGCTGACGAACTGGTCATCACTGTCAATGCTGCCAGGGACGCGTTCACGCGATGCGAGCTGAATTTCCGGGCTAAAGCTGCCGGGAAAACTTGCGTTCAAGTTGCCGCGAGGCACGAGAATGAGCCCTTTGTTACTGGAGGGATCACTGGTCCACTTACGGACCAACGGCGTGATGTCCGCGTTATCCCTGTTTTGACCCCCAACATTATTCAAGCCTGCGGCAGCGACCGGATGGGCCGAATAGTGCACACCGGCTACGGGCAATCCACCGCCAAAGTCCGCCTTCGTGCTCGTCTCGTCCCATGCCTTGAACATCTGGTGAATGGAGTACGATCCGTCCCCACCACTGATCGTTCCGGTACGGAAGATCGCACGGTCGATCGAACCGCCAAAGCTCGATTCGTCGTACTTGATCAGGGCGACGCCATCGCCGCCGTCAAAGTCTTTACCGAGCTTGAGCACTGCCGCAGTGCCATTGGCGGGCTGAAACGAGTGCAGGCGAATGTCCGCATTACCCTCGACCTCAACGGCCGCGGCGGGACCCGCACAGGCAATAAGCAGGCCGAGAGCTGATAATGTCGTGGTGATCGTTCGCATCTTCTTTTTCTCCAGGCAAAATGAATGTGTGTGTGAGTGCTTGACGTTCACGGTCAACACTCACCATTCAAGAATCATGCCAGGAGAGGAGGTACCAATGCGAAATCTCGTGTATTTATATGTAACTATATTAAAATCAAACAGTTACCAAAAACATGGCCTAAAAGATATGCCCGATAACAAACGGACGTTATCGGACTATACTAAAATGGCTAGCCAGTTTGGCGTACCGTTAGGGCCGTTTCAGTGCCCGATGCTGGGCGATCGGCCCAGTCCGCCCCCCCCCCCGGAAACGGCCCCGGCCCCGGGGAAACGGGGCCTATGACGGTCGGAGGGCGGACCTGCTGCTGCGGACGTTCAACCGGCCCACGTCTGAAGCGAAGGTCACGGATTGGTCGCGCTTAAGCCCGATCATTCTGGCCCGCCGCTAAACCCTGGACCCTAGACTAGACCCAACCGCAATCGGCGCGCCAGGCCCGCGCAAGATTCGCTCGGACGCCTGACCATGACCGGTTTTTTTGCCGCCGTCATTACTTAGCGGTTGGCAGCGCGATCAGCGTACCCTCGCCGGGCGCTAGGACGATCTCGAATGACGTGCCGTCAGGTGTCCGCGACAACGGGACGGGGAACCCGCCTTCAATGCCACGGTCGATCGCGCGTTCGATTCGGCCACGCATGTGGACCTTCGAACGCGACGCATGACGCAGGTTCGGGTTAATCAGCGTGAGGAACGTCGCAGCATCATTGCGTCGCGGGACCAGTTCGAGGACATCGCCCGTGACCCAGACGTCGCGCGGCGCGGCGGCGTCGAGGTGGTCCCGCAACAGCGCGGTCGCGGCGGAGGATTGCTCCAGGCGTGTCGGGCGCGACAGCAGCACAGCCTTGCCTTGGCCGTGCGCCGCTTCGAGGTTCTCGGCGAACTCGGCGCCACTGATGGTCACGTCCTGATGCGCGTGTTCGATATCCGCAATCCAGCCCATCTCGTTCTTGGCATCGAGCCAAGGTCGAAACTGTATGTCACCGAAAACGGCGCGGGGTAACTGCATGTCGTCGAACCCGTATTGGGTAAAAGCGCCCGCGATACCAGCCATGATCAGCGTGCCGCCGGCGTCGACCCACTGAATCAGCTTTTGCGCCAGGCCGGGCGGGAAGTGTGACGCGTTAGGCAGAATCACGACGTCGAACTGACTCAATGGCTCGTGGTCTGACAGGACATATTCTTCAGGCACGAACCGGTAGTGATAGTTACCCGCGTAGAGCACGTCGTGTACGCGGCCGGCGGTCTGCGTCACGATCTCCCATGGCCAGGCGCAGATCTGCGACGTCGACGGTTTGAGCATTGCGATCTTCGGCTCGATGATCGGCGCGTCAAGCCAGACATCCTCCATCGACCGCAATTTGCGGTTGAGCACTTCGATGACACCGGCGCAGCGGCGCATCTGCACGAGGCCGGTCTCGTGGACCATCAGGTTGTTTTGCGCGTTGCCCCCGTACGTGTCGTGCGCACCGTAAAGCGAAATGTAGCGACGGCCCCACGCGGTCATTCGCCACAGGTTGCGCCGCGCGATCGCGCGTGTCGTGTTTTCGTCGGGCCGGGACCAGTTCTCCGGACCGTTCCACACGCACTCGATGATGCCGTTGGTCTTGCCCGTCGCGCGGGACACGG
Source organism: Phycisphaerae bacterium (assembly GCA_002688155.1). Lineage (GTDB taxonomy): Bacteria > Planctomycetota > Phycisphaerae > Phycisphaerales > Phycisphaeraceae > ARS1224. The sequence goes on along the minus strand of NZCH01000028.1, from coordinate 16,335 downwards.
ACCAGTTGAACACCTCTTCGAGCGAACTGTTCAACTCCGAGCCGTACATGTCACACCCGGTGTCCGCCCAGAGAAAGCTGTCACGGGCCGTACACGGGTAACCGTCGATCGGGCCGTACGAAGGAGAGATCACGACGGCGTGCGTTGGATCCGCCTGCTTTATAATGTCGTAGCACCACTTGAGGAACGCAGCGTAACTGTCCTTGACGTAGCGGTGATACTCGTAGTAGAGCGCGCCGCACTGGCCGCTGAACAGGTTCTTGATCAGCGCCGTTCGCTGCGGCTCTGGGCCGGTCTCGACTTCGACCGGCGGCTCGATCGCATCGAATGTTTCATACTCGGTCTGCCAGGCTTCGTTGAGCTTGTCGATCGTTTCAAACTTGTCGCGCATCGCCTGACGAAACCCATCGATCCCCGCGGGTGTTCGCCCGCCCGAGTCCCAATGCGCCCACGGCCCGTTGTTGCGCTCGCCGCCTTGCGGCTCCCAGGCAGTGACGAACATACTCACGCGCGCATCGTCTCTGTAACGGTTGGCCGTCTCACGCAAGTACGGGGCGAGCATCTCGCGCACCACGGGATGGCGAAAATCCAGGTCCCAAAGCCATTGGCCGCTGTACTTGGCCTGTGCTGATGGTCGATTGATCGGCAGATGACTGTTGGCCTGGTACCACTGGCGATCACAATACGTCCAGCGATGCACGGCACAGGGAATGATGATCGACGTTTTGAGCCCCAGCGTATCGTGATGGTGCGTGGGCGGCACGGGGTAACTTCGATCGTAACCTTCGTATGTCTTGTGGTCCAAGCAAGGCAGCAACCGCGCGGCGGCGTGGTCCAGCGCGCCTTCGACGGTGATGATCACGCCGGTGACCGTTGCGTCAGGCCTAAGCTTGGCCATGGGTTTCGACTCGAATCGCGGCGTGGGCGTGGTGTCCGCAACTTCTTCGATGCCTTGCAAAGCCCGTCGCGCGGCGCCGATCCGGTCATTCATTTGTTCATTCAACGCTCGAGCCTGCTCGAGCAGTCGCTGGGCGTTATCCGCAAACGTTGCCCATGCCGACGCCAGTGCGTCCTTGTCGTCGATCAGTCGCTGCGCTTGGTCGGATATTGGTCTGGGCTTCTTCTTACGGTCCTGCAACGTAAGCCCACCCGCCTGATGAAGCGGCGGGTACTGTCGTTCGAAATCCGCCAAAGCACGGTCCAGGTCGACAAGCCCATCGGGCAGCACGGGACAATCGGCCTCGAACTGTCGATCTTCCCATCGCGACAGGTACAACCGTGCCCGTTGAGCGCTATGCGCCGCGACGATCGCGTCATTAAACGCGATCACAGCCTTCGCCTGCCCCACGCCCATGTCGATCAGCCCCTGCTTGTATGCTTCGTCCGGGGATGGGGGATCGGTCTGTTGTTGGGCGCTCATGGGCATGGCCGCCAATGTGATAACTGCGATTGCAATCGTTGCTCCGCATGGTCGCGTGACACCCAATGCAGACCAACGCCCCCACGCGTGCGTCATGTTTATCATGAGGCGATATTATGCCGATTCACCGCTGCTGCCAACAACGATCCGGTCGAACGGCAAGCACGCATCGATTCACCACGGACTCCACAACGACAAAGGCTCTGTCGCGGCCACGGCGGTCGTCACACGGCCTTGCGGCAGTTTGCACGTGTCGCTGTCCAACAAGTACGCCGGCCGCAACGGCACGGTTGCACGAAGCGTTCGATCACCAAATACGCAGCGCACACGCCGCTCATCCCCTGACCGGCTTGCGGACAGGCGTGCATCACGCATCCTGGTCATGAACGATTCAACCGTAGCGCCGTCGTTGATGGACTCGACCGCCAGCAGGAACGGATGCAAAATGATCCACGGCGGTTTGCGCGGCGCGCGAAAGGTCATCTGCAAAACGTATTGATCGTCAATCCAATCCAACCGCGCACTGCGCGCCCCGACCGATCGATACCCAATTAACACGTCACCGACGCGGACGACGACCGGCGTTCTCGCCGACGGGGCCGTGTTTGGCCTGTCACCGACCTGCGCGTCCACGAAGACCTCGGGTTGCACGGCGCGCGGAGCGAACACCACGTTCAGTGCAACGGCCTTGTGTTGTGGCGGCACGTAATCGGGTCCATACCCGACTTTCACGTGCGTCAGTGAGTTTGCCGAGGCAACCTTTTCGCGGTCCTCCTCAGGCCAGAAACGCCATTGCACCGCACCGACCACCACGTTCTCCTGCTGTTCGCAGAACAGTGTGAAAATGTGCGGATCACCACGCAGCGCACATGCGCTGGATTGCTCTTCGTTGCCGTACACCACCTCGAGGACCTGCGCAGACGCCCCGTAATGACCGCCTGTGATGGTGCTCAGCGCGTAGTCACGGGTCATCCACATCCGGCGCGTCGCCATATTGTGCGGCGTGGCCTGCTCCAATCGCGTGGGCAGCGGCTTGTCCATCGCCAGTGCCAGCACGTCATCCTCGACGAGGTACTCATTGAGCGCGTAGCCGGCGTTGTACGGCGAATCGGGCGGCGCATGTCTGCCGATCTGGCGAAACAGCAGCATGTGGCACGGCGTATGGTGCATATCGCACGTCAGCCGGCTCTTGGCCCCGGCGAACAAGCCGCTTTGAGGATGATACTGAAGCAACAGGTCGGTATAGAACCACCGCAACAGTTGCCGTACGCGCGCGTGAAAGGTCTCGTCGGCAGGCACGTCGAGCATCGCCTCGAGGCAGCGAATCTGTACGGCCGTGTAGACCGGGCTGTTGAACTCTGCGATGCCGAACCGATTTGTGTACGACAGCCATTCATCGAGCTCGTAGTAACCCAGGTCGCGCATGCGTTGGTCGTCGCGCAGATCACCAATCTGCACCTTGCAGAGAATGTTTTTGATAAAGATGTTGCCATACGCCCATTGGCATCGGTGGGCGAGCAGCGCGTTGCCGGCGGGCTCGAGTGCGTCGATGACGGCGCTAACCACATCATCACCTAACTCGTCACCGTGATGACGAAGCAGGTACCAGTAGTTGGGCACCATAAACGACACTGCATTGCAGTCTTTGACCGTGTCCCAGTTGTGCATCCAGAACCAGTTGCCGTATGTAAACGAATGCTTGCGCAGGTCCTGGTACTTGAGGGTGGCGCGCACGATGCGCCGGGCGCGATCGATGTCGCCGCCTGTTTCCAACAGGGCGATCGCGTATTCGAGACTCTCTTGCGCTACATGCCCGCCGTCGCGCACGTCCGCGTACTTGTAATAGATCAGGTCGAGTTGCTCATCGAAACGGGCGTCAGCGGCACGCACCGCGCTCTGAAAAAGCCACCGGTTTCGTTGACGTATATCGGTCAGGCGCGTTGCGTTTTCATTGGACATGAAACTATTGTAAAGCGTTGACCACCGTGGGCAGAATTACGCCCGCACCCGGTCGAACCGAAGATCATCAAACCATGCGTACCCGTCGCCTTCGACGGCCAGGCGGCAGATCAGATACGGGTACTCCTGGCTGTCGATTTCAACGGATACGTGCGTCCAATCGCTGTTCGGCCGCACGTCGGGACTGACGGCTTCACCGTGTGTCACGGCGGACGTGTACCACGTGCGCGCCAGCCACAACCGCGCCGACGCGCCGCCTGTCTTGATCCAGCCGTCGAAGCGATATGTCGTGTCTGGTTTCGTGTGAAACCCGTGTCCCGTCGCGCCCAGGTAAACAATCCGGTCGGGTAAACTCCGCAGTTTGATCGACCGCGATCCCGAGTGGCCGCAATCATCCGCCCACGTCACGAACAACGCCGGGTCCAACTTTCCCAAGGCACGGCGTGTCTGATCCTCGAGCACCAGATGCACGGGTTTGGGGTTGATCATTTGCCAGACACCGCCGGCTTGAGGCTCGTTGGGGTCCATCGGTGATTCGAGGTCGTTGACCAGACCCGGGATGAACGCCGGGCCGCCATGCTCGAGCACTTCTTTGTCAGACACCGGTACCTGTCTGGCGTCAGCGATCGCGCGCTGCATGAACGACGCCGGGGCATTGATCAATCGAAACACCACTTCGGCTTCACTGGCGTCGCGATCGACCATGTACTCCATCGTCGGCTGCACGAACGACAGATGTTCGTCGAACCACATGTCGCACGTAGCGGACAACAGTGAGGTCGACGCGTGCTCGAACACAGCGCAGAGATTAAAGTCATCCTCGACGCCAAACCCCAGCCAGCCCTGGGGCGCGATCGACTTGTCACGTTCCGGATCGAGCGCGCGCATGCACATGGCGAACGCCGGGTTGTGCGGCATCTTCCACAGGTTGCCGTCCGGGCCGGTCCACAACGTGTACTGCCACTTCTTGTCTTCGGGCATGCCGTTGCCCATGTCCTTGGGGTACAGGTTGCAGAACTCCTGGCGTTTGAGGTGCGGCTGGCGCACACGCTGGTGAAGGCGATAGAGGTACTGCCCGGTGAACTCGTCGTAGCCGATCGTCAACGTATTGTGTGTCCGGTCGCCGGTCTGGTATTGGGCCTTGATGTCGATCGAGATCTGATGCCCGTCAACCTGCCAATCGATGTCACAGCCCACGGTGGGCCAGCCATGGTTGCCCTGGATGTTGCAGAACAACGTCGCGTGCATATTGATGTACGTGCCCATGTCGTAGAATGGGCTGATCGTCGTGTCCCGCCCCAGCGACGTGAACGGCGAGAATTCGAACGCGTCCAGCAGAAACCACCGCCGATGAATGTACGCGATCGGCCGCTCGCGGTCGCGAATGAAAAAACCCGTGTCGATTTCCTGCACATCCAGCTCAGGCTCGTACGGCTGACTCGCCGCCGAGCACGCGTCGAGAAGGCCCCGTGTGAACGGATTGACGATTGTGTCAAGCTGTAACGTCATAATTATGTTCTGGTGAAAGATCGGATCGGGACTACTGGTTGGCTTCGGGGTCGTATTGTTGCGACCGCCGCGGGCGCATCTCCACCTCGCTGAAATCCTTCGCCAGATCGATGAGGTTTTCAATCGACCAGGCGAGGATCTTGCGGCCTTTCTCGGCGCTGGCCGCGGTCGGGTCGCCCTCGACGCCACTTTCGTTATACCGGCTGTAGTTATCGACGAAGTGTACGTCCGATGAGCCGGCTGTCAGGTCCGTCCATGCCCACTTGGACCATCGCGGCGCCAATTCCTTGACAGCCTTGCTCATGTCCACCGCCTCCGGGTCGAGCGCCAGGTAGATGCTCGTCTCATATTCGCACGCGTGCGCGGTGCCGCCGGGACTGACACTTTCACGCAGCGACTCATTGAACGGCTTGCTTGACAGTGTCCAATAGGGTATCGCCATCGCCAGCGCCGGCGTTTCGTTGACGACGCGGCGGGCGACCAGATTCGCCAACATCTGGTTCGACCCATGGCCGTTTACGAGCATGATCCTGCGGAATCCCATCCTCGTGTAGGAATGCGCCACATCAAACAAATAGTCAATAAACACCTGCATTCGGATGCTGACCGTGCCGGGAAACTCCATATTGTGTTCGTTGAAACCGTACGGCAACAAGGGCGTGTTCAGCAGCAGGTCGGGGCGTCGGCGCGCGGCTTGGGCGCACATGTGAAAACAGGCGCGGTTGTCCATATCAACCGGCAGGTGGTACCCGTGCTGCTCGATCGCCGCCATCGGGATCATGATGATCCTGCCCTGCTGTGCCGCGTCTCGCACCTGCGGCCAGGTCATGTCATCGATTTGGGCTTTTTGGTTTGGATTCGCTTTTGTCATGATTTGGTGGTTTTTCCAGGACATTGCGTCGTCATATCGGCGGATTCTCGAGCCAGTCGGCGCCGGCCCACTTTACGCCGGCGCCACTGAGGATACAGACGACCGTATCATCTTCGCCAAGTATATTGTCCTGGGCGAGCTGGCCCGCCGCCGCCACGGTGGCGGCCGACGCCGGGTCAATCAGCAGCCCTTCGTCGGCGAGTCGCGCCATGGCGTCGAGGATCTGTGCATCCGTGACCGCTATGGCCACGCCCTGGGAAGCGCGCACTGCGTTCAGGGCATGCCCACCACACCAGGGCTCGCGAATCGACAGCGCAATACCACTGGGATTGGACACCGGCTCAATCTCATCCAGACCGTTCTTCCACGCATGCACGAGCGGCGCGCATCGGGCGCCCTGAACCGCCACGATGCGGGGCATCCATTCGATCGCGCCGCCAGAAACCAGTTCGCCGAACCCCTTGGCGACACCGAAGACACCGTCACCAATGCCCGTTGGAACGATGACCCATGTTGGACGGTCCATCGGTAGTGCCTGGGCGATCTCCACGGCGATCGACTTGTAGCCTTCAGCGCCGAACGCGTTGCCCAAGCCGCACATCGGCGGCAAGCTCACGGCCGGGTAGAGCTTCTCACGCGCCATCATCTCCGAGAGCTGCACGTACGAGTCATTCGTGTAAGGAGTCACCTTGGCGCCGAAATAGCGGATAAGCTGCTTCGTGAAGCTTGGACAGTCTGGGTGGATCAAGATCTGACAATCAAGCTGCGCGCGACGCGCCTCGGCGGCAAGCGAGATGCCGTGGTTACCCGTGGACACAGCGACGATCCGGCGATAGCCCCACGTCTGCGCCAGCCTCGCGTGTACCCGATTGACGCGGTCCTTCCACGACCAGGTCGGTAGACACGTCTCATTCTTCAACCAAAGATTCGGCAGCCCCAAGCGGGCACGCACGCGGCCGGCGTCGAGCAGTGGCGTTGGCCCCATGGCCAGCGCATCACTGCCGGCCATTTGGGGGGCGTGGTACCGCGTCTCGAGCGGGCAACCATCACCGTCTTGATGTTCGCAATCAGGGTGTCGACCGAAAAACGGGCCGAATGACAGGTCTCGCCGGCAACGCTGACAGTGCAGGTATGGCCTGGCGTTCTCGTCCGTGGGCAGCGGCAGATTCATGAGTAATTCTCAGGGGGCAGAAGCTTGCTCAGCCTTGTTTGCATGGCGAGCAGATTCGTTTTCAAACGAAACATAGTGAGTCGGCGAGCTTCATGCCTTGGCCAGCCAGCCTCCATCGACCACCAGCGTAGCGCCCGTGATGTATCGCGCCAACGGAGACGCAAGGAAGAGCACTGCGTTGGCGACGTCTTGGGGTTCACCGGGCACGCCGCCAAGCGGGACACGATCCGCCAGCAGCGACTTGCAGGGCTCCTGCTGGAATACCTGCCGGTTCCGCTCGACCGCGATCCCTCCGGGCGCTACCGCGTTGACACGGATCCAGTCATTGGCCAGATCCACCGCCAGTGCCCGGGTAAACTGCAACAGCGCCGCCTTTACCGAGCCATAAGCCACGGTGCCGGGTTCTGCCACAAATCCCTCGATCGACGCCACATTTACAATCGCCGCTCGATCACTTGCACGCAGTTTGGGGACCGACTGTCGTGAGCACTCGAACGCGCTGTGCAGATCATTGCGCAAAGCCTGTTCCCAATGCTGCCGGGTCAGTTCCTCAAACGGGCAGTAGAACGGGCTGGCGGCATTGTTGATCAGCACATCCATACGTTCGAGCGTTCGCAGCAGATCCGCGACGACGTCGGGATCGGCCGCATCCCCCGCGTGTAGATCAAGCCGCCCGTGGCCCGTCCCTTCGCCACGCCAACGATCGAGCGCCACTTGATCCAGGTCGAGCACGTGAACGTGGGCCCCTGCATCAATGAGCGTGATTGCAATGGCTCGGCCGATGCCCTGCGCGCCGCCGGTCACGAGACAAACCGCGCCGGACAGTTGAAAACCGGAATTGTTGTCGTGCGGGTGATCGCGATTCATGGGATCAGCACCATCCATATGTTGTTCGCCAGGTAAATGGGTTACGAAGTACTTACTCATGGAACCGTAGACATGCGACTTGCAACAGCGAAAGAAACGGTATCGATGAATCAACTTGACCGACAGTTCATGTGAACGCCTCTGATCGCCGGGTTGATTTTGCACGTCGAATCACGCACCTCGCCAACGGCTTCAAACCAGTTCCCCAACCAGCACCAGATAGTCACCCGGCTCGACCCGGGGCAGCGTACGCACGGCAATAACAATGCCCGAATGTCGGCTAACCAACTCGCGGACCCGCAGGTCCGGCTTGATCCATTGGCCGATCACTTGGCCTCGCTTAATCCGCGACCCGACTGTCAATTCGGGCAGGAACCAACCCGCGGTGGAGCACGTTTGCCTGCGCGTGCGGCCGATACGTGGTCGCGAATGCCCGACACGACCACCACCTTTTCGAGCAACCACCCCCAACCTGGCGAGCACGCGCTTTACTGCGATGGCGTAGTCATCTGCACCGGCGCGGTCCAGCCGCGCTTCACCTCCGCACTCCCAGCCCAGCGAGACCTTGCCCTTGATGCGGGAGAACTCGTAACTTAAAACACCGGGTGTCGCTGGGACAGGCCAGAGGAACGCCTTTGGAAAACATGCCGCCAGGTCGACATCGGTGTCGCGGTAGTATCCCGCAAGCCGCGCATAGTCATACCCAACTCCCCCGGAATGCAAATCAATCAAAGCGTCGGCATCCCGGATCAGATTCCACAGCGCGTGCGCCAACTGTTGCGTGTAGCTGGACCCGGTCACGCCCGGAAATGTCCGCGCCAGGTTCAAACCGTCATAACGGGTTGGTGTATGACGCGTCGCCGCTTGTGCCGCCGCTGGGTTACAAACAGGAAGGATCATCAGTGATCCTTGAAGATCGACTGTTCGCACCCACTTCCATACATCCAACGCAGCGACAAATCCTTCGAATTCATCTCCGTGTACCATCGCCGTGACAACGGCGCAGGGATGAATCGACTGTCCAATCTGCCAGTAGATGGGCACCTGTTCTGGGGCAATCGTCATGGAAAGCCGATGCCGTCCGCGACGTTGCGGCAATTCCCCAAACTTCGCAATGGGTGTCTTCATTTGTCAATCAGCTGGCCGATCACGGGGATCAGCGGGCGGGGCCGGTGGTGTAGGTAACGGCGTCAAGGCCTTTGAGTTCGTAGATGCGCATGTGTTCGCCCATTTCGTGCGCCTGGGTGTACAGGTAAACCTTTTCCGTACGTGGGTGTACCAGTGCGCTGATGTACCACAGTTCGCCTGCGCTGGCGACCAGGGGATGCGACAGCCATTTGGGCTCTTTGTAGTATTTGCGAAAGTTGTCAAGGCCGGGCCAGTCGCTTGACATGTCGATCAGGACCGTGGCGACGTACAGGCCGTCGCCCGACCAGATGTGTACCGGGCCGGGCTCGTCGTTGACCAGCACGAAGGTTTGCGGCGGGTAGCCGACGCTGATCGTTTCGATACCGCTTGGGTGATACATTTCACCTGGCGCATGCACGCCGCGGGCTTTCGATCCGACCTGCCACTTGAGTTTTCCGTCGGCTGAATACTTTTGCAGGTAACATTCGATCATGCGTTTCTGCCAGTAGCCGATGCCCGGCTGCTGACGACTGTTATCCAGCGTCATCAGCGCCAAGTAGCGATCGTCGTTGTTCACGTCGCCGTCGGTGCTAATCGCCGATTCGCCCACGGGCACCGCGTCGAACGCAGCGCGAAAATGCGAGGTGTCCCGCCAGTCATACACCAGCGCGCCGTTGTCCAGTTGCCCTCGCAACGGTAGTTTGTAGGTGTACCAGTACAGCGTGCCGTCGGGCTCGGGGTCGACGTCAAAGTAGTTGTACCCGATGTGGAAGTGCGGCAGGTCGCGTAATTCTTTCGGTGCGTAGTTGATCTCGTCGGGCGTTGCGACCTCATCGCCGTTGCGATCGGTCCAGATCGCCATCGCGCTGGCCGGTTCATATTGGCTGGATCCGGTCTTGACGCGAAAGCGCTGGCCGATGATGGTCACGGGCACGAGCCGGTCGGGGGTGATGCGATAGATGCGCAGGCAATCCATCGAGGTGGCCATGTACCGCGTGCCGTTAATGTGCATGATGCGTGAGCCATACATCGCCCCGCCTGTCATGTCGCGTGTCGGGTGCGGCCCGCCATGAAACCAGAACTTCGTCGCCCGCCAGGTCTGCCTGTCGTAATCGATCTCGTACTCGCGTATGGCACCTTGAAACCATCCGTCGATGCCGTACATGATCTTAGGCTGCTTCGGGTCGGCGAAGGCGGCTTCAAAGAACGCGCCGCCGTACACTTCAAGTTCGCGCTGCCAATTCGATGAAAACGCGCTGATGCGGTAAAGCATGTGTTCCGCCACGATGATGCGCTGCGATGGGTCGATATCCAACCCCGCCGGCGCGAACAGTTCGTTGGCCACGATCGGCCCGTCGAGTTGGTCATCGGCACCGAAGTTTTCAACGAGCCTGCCGGTCGTTTCATCGAACACTTTGATCTTGTGACCGGTTTTACCGTCGTGGTACTGGTCGGAGACGTAAAGTTTGCCCACGACCCTGTTGCGGGCAAGACCCCAAGGCATGTTCAGTTCCGCATCAACCACCGTTACCGCGCCGCTGCCGTCGCGGTCGCAGCGGACGACCGAACGGCCCGAAACGATCAGCAGCTTGCCCGATTCGTCGTCGGCGACCATGCCTGCCGGCGCATCGAGGTCGAACGTGCGGACCAGGTCACCGGTATCGATATCGCGCACCTGCACTTTGTTCAGCAGTGTCAGCGCCAAGAACAGTTCGCCGCCGAGTATCGCCATGCCGCGTGTGCCGACCCCGACCGGGTTGCCATCGTGTTTGGTGTTGGAATGAAACGGACCCTGCCAGCCGTCGATCCCCGCCAGCGCGCTGGGCCACCAGAACGTGCCTTGGTACAGCGTATGCACCCACAGCCGTTGCGTGTCGGCAAAGCGGTCGATGTTTTCGTCGATGTTGTAAGGCGGCGGGTCGGGCAGCTTTTTGCCCGGCGACCCGTCAGGCCAGGGCACGGCCTGGCCGTCGTCGCGGTTGACCCGCCACACGTGCGTGGGGCCGGCCAGGTAAAGGTATCGATCTCCGACAGCCAACGCGCTGGCCTGATCGCAGATCGTTCCCGGTGCGGGCCGGTTGCTGATCCATTGCATTTTCCCGCGCCGGTCAAACTTTTGCGCGCTGCGCCCATGCCCGGTGCCGGAAATGTAAATGTTGCCCGACGCATCTGTTTTGACGTCATACGGGATCATGCCGACGACCCCGCCCAACTGGGCCGGTTCGCTGCCAATACCGTTGCCGACCGTCGCGATGTAACCGGGTGTCACCCCCGATTCAGGCAACTGCAGCGTGCGATAGCCATAATCACCGGCAGGCAACGCGCGACCTCGATCGTCTTTGCCATCCCACGTGACGCGATCGCCGGGCTTCTTCGCCGCCGTCTGCCACAACGTGCGTACGAGCTTGCCCGAAGCATCGTAAATCGCCATGCTCGTTTTGGCCAAACGCCCCAGCTTTGGTTCAAAAGTAACTGGCGGTTGATGCGCCGGCGCGCCACGGGCCGGCGCGATCAACGCAGCCGATACGAACCCTGCGAACACGAACCAATGCAACACGCCGATTTTGGTACGAGTCTGCTTCATGTTTGCAACGTCCAATCGTGGCCACGATTCATGCTGGCTCAAACCGAGGATGGCAGCATCATCATACCCCGTGCACGGTTCGCTCCTTGCCCGCGCAGGAGACCTGGCCAGACGTTTGCCCGAACGTCTTCAACACGCAGCGCCCCCGCAGGGCGGCGTGAATCACAACGAGCCCATCTCGCGTCGCAGGTACGATGCGCAGCGCGGCAGGACCTGGTCCTGTTCGCCCGACAGCGTGCGGCACTCGACGACGACGTATCCGTCGTACCCGATATCGCGCAGGGCGCGGAAGCCGGGTCGAAAACCCAGCGAGCCGGGCCCGGGTTCGCAGCGCGTGTTCTCGGCGACGTGGACGTGGCCAAGCCAGTCGCCGGCGGCTCGCAACGAACTGGCGGTGCTCAGTTCCTCCAATTGCATGTGAAAAAAGTCCGCCGTGATGCCCAGGCCGGCACCGCCAACGCGCTCGCACAGGCGCACTGCATGGTCGATCCTTTTCAAGTAATCAGTCTCGAACCGGTTGACCGGTTCCAACAGCAGGCAAACGTCGGCTGCCGCTGCCGCCTGCGCCAGCTCGGGCAGTTGTTCAAGTATGAGCGCGTCCTGTGCATCAATCAGGTTCCCATGCGCACCGGGATCGGTAAGGCGCGCATGGGTGTCCTGCATCAACACCGGCGGCATGACCAGCCCGACGGCGCCAATCCTTCGGCAGAACCGCAAGAGTGTTTTGGTGTCCTCGCGGCACAGCCGTCGAGCATTGGGGTCCGCACTGACCAACGAACCGCGGAAACCAAGCGACACGCTGGAGATCGGCAGCGCGAGACGGTCGAGATTTGCCTCCAGGTCGACGCGGTAGTCGTCAAGGTAACGCCCGGGCAATTCCACGGCGTCGAACCCATACGTCGCCGCGCGTTCGAACTTTTCGATCACGCCTTGTCCGGGCAGCACTTCAAGGCGGATACCCAGACGCCAGCGATTGACGTCGGCGGTGGCGCGGGCGGCATGTGACTCGGGTGTGTCATTCATTGGCTGACTCGTGGGCCGCCCAGAGTTCGTCGAACATGGGCGCGGCGCGCTCGAGCGAACGGATCGTGGGCTCAGCCATCAGCGCGGTGAAAAGGGCGTGGCGGTCCTGTGTCATCGACGCGTCCACCACAAGTCGCTGGTGGTACGCCACCGCATTGCACAGGCCCTTGTGAAACGTGGGCACGGGATCGATCCCAACGGGCTCGAGCCCATTGCGCCACACGTGCACCGGCGCCTCCACCGGCGCGCCTTCAAGTAGATCGGCAATGTGGCCGTGATTGGGCGTCGTGACGATCAGTTCGTCACCGCTGTCCTGGTGAATCGACTTCATGACCTTAACGCCTGTGTTGCCAAAGGGACTTGCCTGGCATCCTTGCAAAGCCGTCTGATCCCAGAATCCTTCAATCTGATCCTGCTGTGCCAGTTGCGCCGCCTGTGCCGCGGCTCGATCCTGCTTCGAAGAACGAAGGTCCGCGTCGTTGCTGTCGCAGCAGGCCTCGTGCATCTTCGCGGCCAGTTTGTCGTGATAAAAGTAATGTACCTGGTGCCCGTTGTTCAAAGGCATGACGCGGTCCATCTTCACCAAAGGCGCGATGCCTTTCCAATCACAGCGTGCGGCGTTGCGGCGCTGCGCAAGTTCGTCCCACTGCTCCCAAATCATGTCCATGACGCGCTGATTCTTGTACGCCGTGTCAGGCGTGATCCAGGACAGGTGGTTGAGGCCGCCCCCACTGTAGGCAAGGTCCGGGCAGGGCACGCCTGTGTCGAATAGCGCATCCATATCCCAAGCGAAGTTGTAGACTCCGTCGCAAAGGCCCACGTTGCGCACGGGCGTGTGCCGTGTAACCGCATCGACCAGCGTCGTGATCGGATTGGAAAAAATAAGCAGCCATGCGCCGGGGCAATGTGTCTGCATCCGCCGGGCAATGTCGAGCACCACCGGCACCGTCCGCGCGGTGAGCATGATCGCACTTGGACCAAAGTCGTCATGGCCGTGAAAGCCCCATCGCGAGCCGATCTTCTTGTCCCGCTCAAGGGCCCGCACACCCCCGACTCGGATGCAGCAATAGACAAACGACGCGCCGTGCAAAGCCGCGTCCAGATCGTCCGTGGCCTGGGTCGCAGGCGGATTCACCAGGGCCGACGGCATCTTCCTCGCCAGCGCCGCCACCGTTTGCGCCCGGCCAGGGTCCGTGTCCATAAAGACCAGGTTCGGCTCGACAAAAACCTCTCGCTGTTTGAGGATTTCGTCGACCGCACCCAGAAGCCTCAAAGCACCGCCGCCAAGAAAGGTAATCTTCATAATGCGTTTCGCCTCGCACCCACAAAACCGGCGCCTCAGGGTCCGTAGCCTAGCATGCCGCGTCAGCGGCATGCCCCAGCGGCGCGTCACGTAACCGGCGCGATGGTGACGAGACATTGGAACTTCACGCGCGGGTACGGAATCGCACCCATGTCGGCGGAAACACCGCGTGTGATACTGTCCTCGATCGCGACGATATTCAGGTGCGGATCCGCCCCAACTCCCCCGCATTTATTCGAGGGTTGAATCGCATTTCAAGTTGACGGTTGCGTTTCATTTAGGTGGCTTTTAGCTCCGCCGGCCACTCACGGTCGATCTCGCTGAACACCGCCATCGTTTGGCCTTTCTCGACGATGTGGTAGCCGACCCAGCCGGTTCCAAATTCTCCGCAAATGCGGCGGATGACCGTGCGCCTGGTCGGCCCACCGCGCTGAACACGCTTGAATGTTTGCAGATCCACCAACTCGACAACGATTTCACCGGGCTCAACGATCTGGCCGATCTCGTGCGTTGTCACGACCAGGCCCGGCGCCTCGGCGACTAAGGCTTGACCTCCTCCGGACCTCAGTTCGTATCGTGCCCAGGGGTATTCGGGGTCGCCGGACAGAATTCCCATGTGCCTCGCGACATTGGTGATACCTTGAATTCCGTAACGGACCGACGGGCCGAACACCGTGTCCTGCGGCGTCAGTTCACATGTGACGCACGGGATCTTCGAGTCGTTGCACGCCACCTCGAGCATCCCCGTGCTCGCGGGTTTAGGCATCACTTGCGACCACGGGAACCCCAACGCGCGCATCAGCGCACGATCGCGTGGCCGGCACCACGCCAGGCCGATGTGTTGGTCCGACCAGCCGTGCAGATCGATCACCGCGTCGGCCTTGCGGATAACCGACCACGCCGCTGCCGCGAGTCGCTGATGCAACATCCCTTTGCGGTCGCCCGGCCATGCGCGGTTGAGATTGAAACGCTCATTGGGCGGCTGGCTGCGCAGATACCTGCCCATTTCGTGCGGAAAGTCCTGCTGGTGTTGGCGCATCGAAAGTGGATTGACGACGGGCAGAAAGACGATGTTGCCCTGCATCTGAGCGGGTCGCAGATCACTGATGAACCTGTGAATCGCGGCTGGACCGTTCAATTCGCGCCCGTGTTGACCGGCGACAACGACGAGCGTCTTTCCGCGCCGGCCACCGGCCGCGATGACAATCGGCATCCGGACGCCAACGCCGTCGGCATAACCGTCCGTTTCAAGAAACGCACGCCGGATCGAGCCCGCACGCACCGTAACACCGGCAATTCGCATTTGTAATCCTCAACGACAGATCAATGATGGCATCCGCCCACAAGCCGGAGCATCATCGTCAGCGAGCGGATGGTGGTCAACACAACCGTCGATCGCGCATCATTTAGTACGCCCCCAGCCCGGGACCCTGACGATCCCCGTACCCAGAATCGCGTAGAGATCGTCCCCGAGCAGGATCCAGTCTCGAGGCGTCTCGTCAAACGTTCCAACCGCCCGGTGCGACCAGTCAGTCGGATCTATCAGTATGACCTTCGGCCCCAGATGGCACGCGATCATTCCGCTGGCAAGGCACAAGAGACTTCCTGAGTACTCGCCAGCAATGCGCAGCCCGACTTCACATGTATTCGTCTCAACGTTGTAGCGATACAACGTCGTCGTAACGTTGTCTCTGAGGGGCAACTGGTGCGAGCGATCCGTGAAGCCCACGTTCACCTTCCCCACCACCTGCGTACCACGCCAGTTGACGAGAACGCCATGATCGCTGCAACCGGGAACGGGGTTTGATTGTCTCACCACCTGACGCGTCTGCGTGTCGTACGTCACGACCTTCATGTCAGGCTCAGCGAGATTATCCTGAGGCCAGCGACACGTGCACGTGACGACGTATCGGCCGTCACCCGCGAGCGCTGCGTCCGCCCCGCGGTGATTCTCAAATCCTTCTCGAATTCCGCCCGATTCGCCCGTTGCCGGATCGACCCAGCCCAACAGGCCACCGGGGGTCGATTCAACGGTCGCTGAGCACGGCACGTACAACCGCCCGTCCGCCGCCGCGACGATCGTGTAGGAACGACGCTGACGATCAAAGTTTACGATCAGACGGGGATTCGCCTCGCGCGATGCAGGTTCGGGCGTGGGATCGACCGGCGAGGGCAGGTGCTGAGTCCACGGCCGCGCGGGATCCCATTCATACACCGGAGCGCCCGCGTATCCGACGAAGTACACCTTGCCCAGCGCCTCCTGAAACCCGTATACATGAAGTTCAACCGGCCCCAGGATCTTCTTCTCACCCTCAGTCGGCGAGAACGTGAACAGGTGATACGGGTCTTCGGAAGAGCCAATGATCTGATCGTTGAAACAGCCCAGGCGAAACAGGTAACTGTCACTGAGCCCGGCCTCAAACTTCACCGGCTTCCAATGCGATGGTTCGATTTCCTCACGGCGATACCACAACGTGGCCGTGCCGTCGGCCGCGCTTCC
>NZCH01000027.1 GCA_002688155.1 Phycisphaerae bacterium | reverse complement strand
GGGGGGGGGGGCAAGCCCGTGGATGTTCGTCTACGGGCTGCCGCGGGGCATCCGGGGTATCCGGGGTATCCGGGGTATTGGGGTGTGTTTGGGCGTATCCCCGTCACAACTCACTGCGCTCGCAGTGGCAGGCTTTGGGCGCCGTGCTCAGTAGTCAATGCCGACCATCATTGCCGCGCGGACCAGGTCGGCCAGATACTCGGCCTCCATCTTCTGCATCACATGCGCGCGGTGGTTTTCGACCGTTTTGATGCTGATGTACAGCATGTCGGCGATTTCTTTGCTCAGCAGCCCTGCGACGACCAGTTCCATCACCTCGCGCTCACGTTTGGTCAGTTTTTCAAGGTTGGCCTGAATCTCCCGCACACGCCCGTCGTCGACCACGTTCTCCACGTGGCAGTCGATCGCCTGTTTGACTCGGTCAATCAGTTTGTTGTCGTTGAACGGCTTTTCAAAGAAGTCGAACGCGCCGCCGTGCATGGCCCGCACCGCCATCGGCACGTCGGCATAGGCGGTGATGATGATGACCGGAATGTTGATCTGCTTGGAGCGCAGCATTTCCTGAAGTTCCAGGCCACTCATACCGGGCATGCGCACGTCCAGCAGCAGGCAGCCGCGCATGGTCGAGTGATAGAAATCTAGGAATGCCTGTCCCGATTCGAATTCCTTCACCGGCAGCTTCGCGGTCTGAATCAGGAACGCGATCCCGCGCCGCATCGCGTTATCGTCGTCAACGACGTACACCGTCGGCTTGTCGCGGGAATAGTCGACCGCGTTGTCCGTTTGTGCGTCAGTCTCTGTCATCATTGTTTTCCTCGGCAATAGGCAATGTAAACCACACGCGCAGGCCGCATTCGTGCGCTTCTTCGGTTGCATCGACGCGATTTTCCGCCCCCAGCCGGCCACCGTGCGCGTCGATGATTGACCGGCTGATGGACATGCCCATGCCCATGCCCGTGGTCTTGGTGGTGTAAAACGCCTGAAAAATATTGTCGAGCTGCTCTTGCTCGCATCCCGGCCCGGTGTCGGCAACGCTGATTTGGATCATGTCGTTGCCGTTGAGGTGCGCCGTGATGGTCAGTCGACGATCGGCCGGCTGCGTCTCGTCCATGGCTTCGATTGCGTTTTGCATCAGATTCAGCAGCACCTGCTGAATCTGCACGGGGTCGACCAGCACCGGAGGAAGGTCGCCATCCATGTTGACAGCCATGCGGACCTGTGCCTGCTTGGCCTCGATTTCGATCAGTTCGATGGTCTCGGCGGTGAGTTTGGGCACCAGCGTGATCGATTTCTGCGGCGCATGCTGTGAAACGAACTCGCGCATGCGATGGACGATCTTGCCAGCGCGCTGCGCCTGCCCGGCGATCTCATTGAGGCCCTGGCGCAGCGTGTCCTTGTCATCTTCGCCCTGATCGACGAGCCGGCGGCATCCCTGCGCGAAACTGGCGATCGCGCCCAGCGGCTGGTTGATCTCGTGTGCGAGGCTGGTCGCCATTTCGCCCATCGTACTCACGCGCGCAACGTACGCGAGCTGTTCCTGATGTTCACGCAGTCGCTGCTCGGCGTGCTGACGTTCGGTCATTTCCGACTGCAGCTGTACGTTGGCGTGTTCGAGGTCGGCGGTGCGCTCGCGCACGCGTACCTCCAGACCATCACGCGCTTCGCGCAATTGTGCCTCGGCCTGCGCTCGGCGCGCGATGTGTCGGTTGAGCTGCCACATCCCCCATGCCATGCCGACGACCAAACCAGTACACAACACCGTCAGCAGCGTCATCCCCATGCCCCAGAAACCCGAGCCGTACTGGTCCAACCGCAGCGCCAGCGGTGCGCCTGGTGGATCAAGCGTCACCGTATCGGTCAGCCGCTCGTCCATCTTTGGCCCGCCCGGGTACAGGCGCACGATCGCACTTCCCGTCTGTTCGTTCACAAGGCTCACGCGGTACTTCGAGAACACGCCTCGCGGGATCGCGTTGCGCAGCAGGCGGTCACACGAGTACCTGCCGACAAACGTGCCAAAGCAGCGGCCACCGCTCATGACCGGCACGTGAATTTCAAACGCCCTGGCGCCCTTGATCGTGGTGAACGGACGCGTGTACACCGGCCGGCGCAGCTCGTGCGCGCGTTTGAGCGCGTGCTCGGGCTCGGTCAGCTTCAATGGACGGTCGATCAGGTCCTTGAACGGTTCGAGCGGCGCGATGCGTCGAATGTGTTCGGACGCGTCGACGTACATCACGCTGATCAGTTCTGGATGGTCGGTCACATAGTTATCGAGCCATGCGGAAAAAATGGCCGGGTCCGGCGCGTTGTCAGGCACCAGCATCTCAAAAAGCAATTCGTCTTCGCTTAACAGCAGCAGATAGTCGCGGTTGATTTGCAGCTTGTCTCGCAGCCGATCGGCGGCCGTGACGATTGCGTCGCGCAAATTCGAGCGGTGCTGCGTCATCTCGCGCTGCTGCATGACCCACAACAGGCCGCCAAGCAGCACCACGAACACCGCCGCCAGCAAGGCGGGCCCAACCCACGACCAGTGAAACCGCCGTAATGAAGCGTGGCTCGTCGCGTTTGGGTGGGGCGGGGCGTTGGTCATCGGGTGAATTGTAGGCTTCGAGATTTGAGCGTTGGTCAGGAAATCGGGGATGCCAAGCCTGTGGGTGTTCGCGTGTGGACTGCCGTGCGGTATCCGAGGCGGCCATTGCACGAGTCTCGCACCGGTAAATCGGGCGGGCCGAGGATGACTATGGGAGCACGTCCAGCAATTTGTAATAGTCCTTTACGAGTTTGTCGGTCGCCACGACGTTTAAGATCGGGTGCACCTTGTGCACCTGCTCGCTCTCGACCCACTGCACGCTTCCGTCGCCGACAAGCCGGTTGGCGCCTTTCAGGGCGTGTGGCGCTTGCAGTCCGCCCGGGAAGCGCGCCGAGTCGCTGAAATGCCGGACGCCGATGAAATCGGTATAAATCACCTTGTTGTTGTGATTGTTGACCGACCATCTCGCGCCGTTGCCGGGGCGAACGGTAAACGACGAGTTTAACGCAGGCGTGAACGCACTGAGTGCGTTTTTCACGTTCCATGGGTTCTGGGCTGTGTTATACGCGATGCGCGGCGACGTTGCAGCCGTTTGCGTCACGCAATAAAACGCCTGAGGCACGCCCACGTATGACGTGATCAGGCCCAGGTTCACCAGGTCGCCGTCAGGACTGCGCATCCAGAACGAATCGAATGCAGGTGGTGACTTCCGATACTGTTTGGGCAGGCTGCCGTAGTGGTCAATGGCGTAGCTGGTCACACCAATGCCGACGTGCCGCAATCGAGCCGCGCACGCCGTCTGATTCGCCGTGTGTCTCGCGCTCGAAAGCACGACAAGCGCAGCAGTGACGATGATCGAAATGATCAGCACGGTCACCAGCACTTCGATGAGTGTGAAACCACGAAGGTCCACCGGCAGGGGGCGACGGGCGCATCGGCGCGCGACATCAAACGTCGTGCGCGCACAATTGATATCGCACCGGTAATCGCGCCGCGACGGAGATGCTGATTCAAATTGTGTTTCTTGACCGGTCATACATTCCCGCGAGGGTGTGCTGGCCACGCGCCAAATTGACTGCATCGGATAGTTTAAGTCTCCGATTGCCTCATGTCTGCGCGAAATCACCGTTCATGGGGGTTTACCCCCAAATCACCCCTTTTGCTCTAGACACAAGGCGATGTGGCCCGTATTGATGAGTAGCAATCGCGACGAGGCCTCAGTCACAAAGGCGAGGCACCAGTCGCCAGTGAAACCAGGCAAGAGAGACCGCAACGTGATACGACTTTTGAATAACAAGGCTTCCGACACTGAGCCGTCGTCGCGACGGCGGCAGCCGTTTTACTGCACTGCGGATCGCGAATCCGCGGCGCTTGCGATTTTATTTTCAAATCCGCTGATCATTGACGACGGTCGGCGACTCACTTTTACCGACCGCGACACGTGCTGCCTTGCCAGCGATGCAGGGAACCGCACGGCGCGCCGTGGGGACGGCGCAGGACAAAGGTCCGGCATGTGTCGCGTGCGACGAGATACCACCGGGCACGGCCGGCTGACGGGCCGTTGGGAATGTATGGATCAGGCTGCAAAAAAAACGCCAGGCGGCCTGACACCGGGCGATCATGCGGGACGCCCAGGTGACCGCTGGCGCTAGACCTCTAACCGCCGATGCGGCCGAGGAGTGCACGACCTTGACCATCATGTTCACACCATTGTAGCGACCCCACGGCGCCCGGGAAAGCCCCTTTTCCCGGGCGCCGGCCCTTAACCATGACCGTGTCAAACGGCACGGAACCGCTCGAATATGGCGATCTCGTCGCGCGGCGCATTCGAGCACGAGAATGAAAATCGCGGCGAACCGGCCAACGCACCCCACCGGGGCGGGCCGAATCAAAATGACCCCTACACAGGAAACGACAAGATGAAACAACTCACACCCTTCATGATTGTACTGACGATGATCCTCACGTCCGGCTGGGTTACCCCCGCGGCGTCTGCAGTGACCGACACGGAGCCGATCGCGCTGGTGCATTCTTTCCCCCTTCGCGTCAAGGCGGCGCTGTCGCGCACTCACCTGACCACGACGAGCCTGTCGACTGCCCAGCATCACCACCCGATCGTGTTTCGCGGCAAAGGCAGGGCCCATGTCACCCACAACGGCGTGACGCTCCATTTTGATGTGCTCTACGCCGGGCGGCGCGGCAAGGCGAAGGTTCAATTCGACAATCCGGCGGGCTGGCAGCCGCATCGGCCTCACTTTAAGGCCATCGGCAGGGCGCGCGTCAAACTCGATCACGCCGATGTTGTCTTTGACTTCAAGGTCGCTACCAAGGGCACGATCATTCGTGCTCAGTGCGGTGACCTGCTACTCGTCGGACGGTTTGTTTCGCGCTCATCGTCGGTCCCCGGCACGCGGTTCAGCGGCGTGTATGGCGGAATCGAGCAGTAAGAGAACTGCGAAATCGCGCCACAGCGACGATCCAATCGGCGGGCCAACCGCCCGCCGATTGGTTTCACAAGGAAACCATGCCTGCTTGCGACAATCGCACACGTCGCCGACGCAACAAGCCGTGGCGGGAAAACTTCACGAGAGGTGACACATGAAAAAACAACCACGGCACGGATTGTCACTGATAGAGATTCTGGTCGTGATCGCGATCATACTTGTGCTGCTGGGCTTGCTGTTGCCCGTGCAGGCGAATATGCGCCGCTCCGCACGCCTGGTTGTCTGCCAGTCAAACCTCAAGGGGATCGCCACCGCGTTTAGACATTACGCCAACGACAACCGCAGTTACCTGCCTGATGAGACGATCGAGCATATCTGGTTCGTCATCATGGCCGAGTACGGTCTGGAGAACGTGGACGTGCTTCAGTGCCCTGCGGATACCGACAGTTTCGCGATCGGACTGAGCTACTCGTGGCGCAATTCGATGGAAGTGGAGTTTGTGCAGCAAAGTCTGGCGGGCAAGAGCCTCGACATGATTTCGACGTCGAGTTCGCTTGTGATGAACTTTGACGCGATTCCCGGCTGGCATACCGAGTCGGACATCCAGGTCGCAGTCGTCGACGCGAGCGTGCGCCTGATGCCCGCAGATGAATTTCAGCAGAATATGGCGCTGCCGGTGCAGTAGCCGGGAGGGTCGATGATTCTTGTGGGCGTCGGCCAATCCGCCCGTCCAGCGAATCACGCACGTTTGATCAATTACCCTGCCCTTGCGTCAGGACCGGCATCCACCACGGATGCCGCGTCCTTTTTTTTGCGCCGCGCGTGAGCATCTCCCCGTGCGATCATTGAAAACAGTGGATCGCCCGGATCATTTATTTTCGTTGTTCTCTGCACTCTGTAACAGGCCCGCACGATCATCAGCACCGCAGCCACGACTCCAATGCTGATGAGCAGAATGTGGGCATTGCAGGCTTGCGGCCATGACTTGTCATCGAACGCTTGCGCCGAAAGGTGCCGCCGTTGGACACTCACGCGGACAGCGATCCGCCGGCTTTAATCGGTTTTGCTCATGACGCCGTTTTCAGGGCGGCGGAATCGAGGGTGACGCCGGCTTCGGTTGCGATGGTTTGGAACTCTTTGATTTCGGCTTCGGTGAACAGCAGGCCGCCCACTTGTTCGCTGCGTTGTGCGGCGCGGTGTTCGATTTCGCCGGGGAGGATGCACTTGCCGGTTTCGCGGTTGCCGTGGCCGAGGATGTCATCGAGGACGGCTTTGAGGTTGGTCGCCTGGTTGCGTCCCATGGCGAACTGGCCGCAGTTGAGCGCTTCGGGGTGGATGGCCATGAAGAAGAAGTTGGCGCTGGTCTTTTCACCCGGGCCGGCCTGTTCGGGTCGACCACGCAGGGTCGGCAGCGAACCGCCGATCATGCCCGCGAACAGTTCGTTGATCAGGCACAGAGAGTATCCCTTGTGGGCGCCGAACGGTAACAGGGCGGCGACGTTGTTCGGGTCAGTCGTTTCGTTGCCTTGCTCGTCAACGGCCGCGCCGGGCGGTAACTGCAAGCCTTCACGCTGGAACTGTTGCACGCGGCCCATAGCGACGGTGCTCGTCGCCCAGTCGCTGACGACGGGAAAGCCCACGGCGTCGGTGGTGGGCAGGCCCCACGAGTGCGGGTTGGTGCCCAGCGTCGGAAACTTACCGCCAAACGGGACGACCTCGGAAAGCGTAGACGTACAGACGGTGAACGCGATATACCCCTTCTTCGCCGCGTCGAGCACGTACCCACCGCCCCAGAGGTAATGAAATGTATCGTCAACAGAAACCGTCGCGACGCCGTACTTATCAGCGAGCCGACAGCACGTGTCCATCGCGTCGAACGCGACGGCCTGGCCGAGTTTCTTGTTGGACAGCCACTTTTGTGCGGCTTCAAACCGGCTTGGCTTTTTTATCACCGTCGCGCCCGGGACGCATCCGGGGTTGGTCTTGTTGCCCGCGCCGAAGACTTCGTCCAGGTGCAGCGCTTTGAGCACATTGTGAGTTTTGATGCCGTGCCAGGCCGCAAGTTCACAAAACCGCACGGCCTGCTTCGCCTCGTCGGCGTGATAACCGCGTTTCGTGTACGCGGCTTCAACGATCTGATTGTGTAACGCGACGGGGATGACGTATTCCATGGTGCTTCCTTCCATAAGCGGAGCCGTGAATCGGGCCACGAAGAATAACGGAACTTGGCGGCAACGGTCCAGTTGGGTCGCCGACCGGGTGCACCCACGGTGCGACCGCTACGTGCCGCGCCGGCGTCACGGGCCACGCTGCCGGACCAGATCCGCCCACGCTTCGGGCAGGACTTCGGGCCAGAATCGGCCGTGCAGTTTGCGGACGAAGACCTTGCATGCGAACGTGTCGGTGAGCGCTTCGGGTGTGATGATGTCGTCAGGTTTGCCGTCGGCGATGATTTGGCCGTCGCGCAGGAGGATGACCTGCGATGTCCTGGGCGACAGTTCCTCGACGTGGTGTGTGATGAGCAGGACGGCGGGGGGGTCGGGCTGTTCGAGGAGCAGGTCGATTGTGGCGAGGACTTGTTCGCGACCAGCGATGTCGAGGCCTGCGGTCGGTTCGTCGAGGATGAGCAGTTCAGGCGTGTGCGCCAGTGCTCGCGCGAGCATACAACGTCGCTGTTCACCTGTGGACATGAGTTCGAAGCGCAGGTCACGGCGCATCGACAGGCCGACATGACCGAGCAGTTGGTCAGCGCGTTTGTGTTGTTCGGGCATCGGCCTGTCGTACAGGGCAACGGTACCGAAGAAGCCGGTGAGAACGGCTTCATGCGCGGTCAACTCGGCGTCGACGACAGCGCCGCTGCGATGCGCCTCGCCCGAGTCGACGGCGGGGTGGACGACGGCGATGCGCCGGCGCAGCGCACGGATGTCCGTTTGGCCGATGGTTTCACCGAGCACGCGCACACGACCTTGCGTGATGAACATGTTCCCGGTGATGCATCGGGTCAGCGTGGTTTTTCCCCCGCCGTTTGGGCCAAGGATCGCGGCGCACGCGCCGCGGGCGATCGAGCACGATACGCCGCGAAGGATGTGCGTGCGGCCACGGATGACGTGCACGTCGTGTACGTCGATGGCGATGTTATCGTCGCGTTGTGCTGTTGCTGCTTGCACTTCGATAACATCATAATGGTCACGGCGCGGGCGTTGGTCCTGACTGGATTCATACGGACCCGCGGGCATCCGCGCGGCAGCTTCGCAGCCGTGGGCTTGGAGAACCAAATCATGCAGAAACGCTACCACAACTGGCTGATCGAACTGACGGGCATTCCCACGGCGGCGGGTTGTGAAAGGCGTGTGATCGATTGGGTGATGCGTTGGGTTGAGCGGCACAACCGGATCGGTCGATACGGGCGTTGCTCGATGACATCCGACCGATTTGGCAACCTGTTGATCACGCGGCGCGGCGCGCGTTCATCGCGGCCGATTATCTTGACGGCGCATTTGGACCACCCGGCATTCGTCGTGACGAAGGTGATCGACGCGCGGTCAGTGCAGGCTGAGTTTCGCGGTGGTATGCGCGATGAGTATTTCGTGGGGTCAAAGGTGACGCTGCATCTTGGCGGGAAAGGTTCCGGGGGTGGTGAGCGGCGCGGCGTGATTACACAACTCGAAGCGCCAACGAAAACGCGCCTCGACAAACGAGTGACTATCGAGTTGACAAAGTCGATCGCGGCTTCGCACCTAAAGACAACCATCGGCGCGATTGCGACGTGGTCCGTCGGTAATCCGCGCATTCGCGGTGATCGACTGCACGCGCCGGCGTGCGACGATCTCGCAGGCGTCGCGGCGGCGCTATCGGCGTTTGATGCAATTCAGCGATTATGCCGCGGATCTCGCGGCACGAACACTGACGTGGCGGTGTTGCTGACGCGCTGCGAAGAGCTGGGCTTTGTCGGTGCGATCGGCGCGTGCAAGTCGGGGCTGATTGCCAGGCGTGCGCGTGTGATCAACCTGGAGAACTCGCGCAGCTTCGCGGACTCACCGGTTGGCGATGGGCCGATCGTACGCGTCGGCGATGCAATCAGCACGTGGGACCCGGACCTGAGCTACCGCATCGCGCACATCGCCGCCGAGTTGGCGCATCGCGACAAGTCGTTCACATACCAGCGCAAACTCATGCCCGGCGGCATGTGCGAGGCGTCGTGCTTCGCGACGTACGGGTTGACGACCACGTGCCTGTGCCTGCCCGTGGGCAACTGTCACAACATGAACGACCGGACGGGCAAGGTCGCGGCTGAATTCATCAGCGTGCGCGACTTTGATCATCTGGTTCATTTGCTTGTCACCGTTTCAACGCAACTCGACGATCGTGGCAAGTCGCCGGCGCTGAAGAGACGATTGGATGAACTGTTTGTACGTCGGCGTTCGTTGTTGGCGTGATTGGCCATCTGCATGATGTTGAATGTCCGGTGTCCGATGAAGTCAGCGCGATGTCTGCGCCTGATCGGCAGGATTTGCGCGTCGGTCGTATTTTATGCCGTAGTTGCGCTTCTTTGCGCGGTGTGGCAGGTGGTGCGATCTGCCGGTATTTTCGCTGAAAACAGGCGGGCATCGGCACAATTCCGCCTATTTTTGCGCGCGTTCCCCGGTTATCGTGCGGCTGGCATTGCGCTTGCGTGTTGCTCAGCGGATGATTGAATCGCCACGTGCGCGCAGTGCGCGTGCGCCTGCGTACAGGAACCCTGCATGCCACGACGCGTGTTGGACATTGTGAGACAGTCGAACGACGCCAACCTGGGCGCGACGTTGATTCGCTTAGCGCGTCTCGCGGAGGCAGCACATGCATACGAAAGTGCGTTGCGAGGTTTGACCGCGGACGTGGAAGTTCGATTTGACAATACACAGGCACCACCTGGAAAGCCTCGGAGCAACGGATTGCGCCCGGTGCCCGTAGTTAAGCAACCGAAGCGACCGTCGCCATCATCGGCAAGCGTACCGGGGATGCGTTGCGGTGCACGCTGCAGTGAGGCCCACTCGGACGTGGACCCATGAATTACGGCCTGTATCTTTCTGCATCTGGCGTTCTGCCGAACATGTATCGTCAGGAGGTCTTTGTCAACAACCTGGCGAACGCGCACACGGTTGGATTCAAGCCTGATATGCCCGGCGTTTACCAGCGCGATGTCGAGGCGGTGGAAGACCGGTTCAGCGGTGACTTGAGTCACCGTCTGCTGGACAAGCTCGGAGGCGGCGTGTTCGCCGGGCCGCAGCGCACGGACCATTCGGTTGGGCTGATTGATATGACTGGCCGGGCGACGGATGTGGCGCTGGAAACGAAAGGCACGTTTTTTGTCGTTAATAAGATTGATCCGGTCACCGGCCAGGCGCAGTTGTACCTGACGCGAGACGGGAGGTTTGCCAGCGCCGCCGGGTTTCTGGTCACCGCGACGGGCAGGCTGCGCGTCATGGGCGAGTCTGACCAGCCGATCGAGGTTGGCAGCGGGGATTTGCGGATCGACCCGGCGGGGCGCGTGTATTCCAATGACGAACAGGTCGGCCGGCTGCAGGTGGTTTCCGTGCCGGATCTGCAGGAATTGCGTAAGGTCGGTCGAAACCTCTTTCGTGTGCTCGAAACCAGCGAACAGGCGCGGCAAGTTGTTGAGGCACCCACACTCACCGTCGGCGCCGTGGAGGGCAGCGGCACGGACCCCATCAAGGCGATGATGCAACTGGTCAGCGCCACGAAACAGGTCGCCGGCAACGCGAATCTGATCCGCTACCACGATATTCTGATGGACCGCGCGGTGAACGTGTTGGGGCGGGTTGAAGGGTGATGTGGTCGCGAGGCGCGCTGGTCGGTTCGAGACGGTTGGAATCCACCGAATGAGCCGCGGCACCCGGCAACATGTGACCGTGGTCACCGGCTTCTGACGCGAAAAAGAATCTCACGCATAGCTGTTGTCGCACTGCATTCGGCACCGGTGACTTTCGTGTCGGGCAGATGAACCGCCGTTGGCGACCGCGCATATGGGTATAAACGTCAACGCTACTGCGGGAAACACGCTTGCGGGCGAGGACAACGCCAAGGCTCGCGCTGATGGTTTGTTCACACTTTTGACTCTTTTACGCGATGCACTGGCCCATGACGACTCGCGGGGCATCATATTTGCAGGGGCTGGGTTGGACAGGGGCGTAAGCAACCTGGCACGGGTGCGGGCAGACACAGGCATTCGCTCGCAGCGCGTGCAACAGGAACAGGAAAGGTCCCGGCAGATGGGTATTACCGAACAGAAACGGCCGAGCAAGATCCGCGATACGGATTTTGCTCAGGCAGTGACGCGATTTACACAGTGATCGCACCAATTAGCAGGCGAACCTGCAAATGGGTGCGCGGAACCAGCAGTTGAGTCTGTTGGGTTTCTTGCGCTAGAAGCGCAGGACTTGCGCGTGGGGCGCAACTTTCGGCCGGTGTCCCACAAGCAGTTGACGGCAGGATGCCGTCAACCCGTCGCATCAGGATGATGCGGCGGGCCCGCGAACCAGGATGGTGGCCGGCACGAAGGATCCGTGTCATGTACGTGCAGACGTCGAGATTTGGAAAGATTAAAATCGATGACAGCAAGACCCTCGTGTTTCCAAAAGGACTACTGGGCTTTCCCAAGCACAAGCGCTTCGTCCTGCTGGAAACCGGTGAGGACAGTTACTTCTGGTGGCTTCAGTCGGTCGTCACGCCGGAACTGGCGTTTGTCATCACAGATCCGAGCTACTTCGTGGCTGGCTACCGCGTGCCGATCAAGGCGGATCAGATGGAGGTTCTGGGCCTTGGTTCACTCGACGACGTACAGGTTTTTGTGATCGTCAACAAGCACGACGAGATGCTTACGGG
>NZCH01000026.1 GCA_002688155.1 Phycisphaerae bacterium | reverse complement strand
TGTCCAACATTGTCATCATTGTCGCGGTTCTTGCCGCGATCTCTTCGCCGGGTACGATCGCGAACGCTAAGGTTGAAGATGAGGTTGCCACGATGCGCGACGCCCTGAACCGACTTGGTAACGAGTTTCCGACGATACGCGACCCGGCGCATGTCCTGCGGCGTCTTGAAGCGTTTCAGATGACGCATTGGGGCGCGTCGAGCTCCGGCAATCTTCAGGAGTACCGCACGCCCGACTCCGCCGCCGCCCGCGCCGCACAAATCAAGCAAAGCGGCGCTACGACGGTCATTACCAACGGACTGCAGAATCGATTCAACTACCCGCACCTGGCCGATGATATTGCCGAGCGCCAACGCGTCGTCGCCGAGGCATGTCACCAGGAAGATCTGCAGGTCATCGACCACCTCGACCTTACGATCTTCTGGCAGTCGTCGTACACCACCCTCTTCGACCACTCAGACTGGGCGATGCGAAACCTTCGCGACGGCACGCCGATTCGCTGGCTGTGCATGAATCACCCTGAATACCGCGAGTTCTACGTACAGTACCTGCAGAAGCTGATGCGTGCGGGCATTGACGGGTTTATGCTCGATGAAATTTCATTTCACGATCAGCAGCGTGCCTATTGCGGGTGCGTTCATTGCCGAACTGGTTTTGAACGTGACACCGGTGTGCGCTTTCCCGAATATCGGGACGACGATGTCATCAACAACCTGGACCACCCAATGTGGCGGCTGTGGTGGTCATGGCAACGGCGCTCAATTGCGCAGTTCAAAGCGATGCTGCTTGAGCGGCTGCGCGCGATCAATCCTGACGTCATCATCCTTGCATACAGCACGGCGATTTACCGCCCCAACGTTCGGGCTGTGGACATGCTCGAGCAGGCGGGCGTGTGCTTCATCGGGACGGAGGGGACGAACACGGTGTATCCCGGGTATGCGAACTTTTATTCGCAGCATCGAATCCTGTCGGCGTTTGCGCGGCGCGGCGGCCGGCCGTCCTGGGCGCTGTACTCGGCCAACAATGCGCCTGAGAATCGTTTTGCCGCGTTTCACTCGGCGCTTACGAACAGCGGCTTGTGGTTGAGCGGCGACGCGGTGGCACAGGTGTATCGCTGGCCGCACTGGCGCGAGGCACGTGCGTGGGGACAGCCGGTGGGTGATATTGCGGTCGTGCTTGTCACGTCATCGCGCGATGGCAACGTCGCAAACGCCGCGGCGCACTGTGCCGAGACGATCGGCTGGTGCCAGGCATTTGGTGTCGGCGGGGTGCAGTTTGATATTGTGACCGGCAGACACACGAGCGCCGACGAGCTGACACGTTTTAAGGCTGTGGTCGTACCCCATGCGCCGTCGATGCCATTCGCATTGGCGGAAGCGATCGACCATTACGTACGCGGCGGCGGTGTTGCAGTTATTACCGGCAACGTCGGACATCAGGATCCGCTTGGCCAACCGGCGAACGGGCATTCAATTATTCAAAGGATGGGCATTGACCAGATCGAAACAATCGGCGCCATCGCTTATCGCCGCGAGGCCTTTGAGGGGGTCGCTGCCTGCAAACTGTCAGTCGCAGATGGCGCACTACCTGCGGCACCGCGCCGCATCACCGTACCCGGCACGTACCGTTTCGATGCCCATCTGAATGCACAAACGCCCCATGGCGTGTTAGCGCAATTCGAGAACGGCGAGCCGGCGATGCTGTCGATTCCGCACGGTCGGGGCCGATACGTTTACCTGGCCTGTCTTGCGGGTCTGGCCGTACATCAGCCGCGCATGCACAAGAGCACGGTCTGGGGGCACTACCTCGACGTGGACACCGTCGCATTGATCAAGGCCGTCGCACGCCACGCGACGGGTGATCGGGATCGCGTTGTTGTGGAAGGTGACGGCGTGCTGAGCGCGACGTATCAATCCGGCAACCGTGTCTGGGTACGGATGGTCAATGTCAGTGGCGTCGAACTTCAGGAAGGCGAGCGGGTCGGCACCCTGACGCCGTCATTCCCACCGGTCGGACCGATTCGGATCCGCATGCGAATGTCCGTCGGCGATCGTGCAACCCTTTTCAGCCCGGACCTGGACGAGCCGATGGTGCTCGAACTGGTGCAAGAAGACCGCGAGGCGGCCCCTGAGTCCGCGCGCACGGTTACGATTCCACACGGTGCTTTTACCCAATTCGCGTTCGTACGTTTTGAGTTGCAATGATCAAACGAATGAGTCAATTGCTGTCCGCAGCGACAAGGTCGATGCCGGCGGCGGGGGTTTGCCTGATGGTCTTGGCCATGAACCAGGGATGCACAGCACAGGATCCGGGATTCAGGTTTGCCGTCAAGGACGCGTCGGAGATCCACCTCGACGGCAAAGTCGTCGCGCAAGTGACTGACCCGACAACGGCTCAAACACCGCAGACGGTTCGCACCGACAACGGGATCGCCGTTGTCGGCGACAGCGTGCGTAAGGAGTACGTCTGCTTCGACGATCGCCTCGAATTCACATTCGCGTTCGCGCTGGAACAGCCATACGGCAAATCACTGCAGATAAGGGTGCCGTTGCCGGACGGAGCAACGGCGACGATCACGCACGGCCGCACGCATCCCGCACCGCCGAACAAACTGGTGGTGCACGGTGGTACGGACCCGAACGTCAAGTCACAGTTCGATCCGAGGTACGGCATCGTCGGACCGGCGCCACCCATCGAAGTGCAGGCGGGCGCGCTGTTTCCGCTGCGATTCGTTCAGGTACAAGCCCCCGATTATGCGCTTTCCGTGGACGTGCAACCCGGTGGCGCGCCCAGTGAGGACCCGTCCAACGCCCAGTTGCCGCTGCGCATGTTTTCAGTCGCGCCGCACGCGGATCATGTGTTGATCAGCGCGTCGATCCCCGCGGGGTACAACTCGTTCCCGGGCCGAATTGCCGGCAAGATCATCTTTTACCACGACGGCCGCAGCTTCGAAAAGGCGCATCTGTTTGCCTACGCATCCGAGTACGGCCCGATTGAATCGATGTTGCGCATTGATTTCGGGTCCGGTCCGCAAAAACAAAAGAGCGATCCAGTCAAAGTTGCGAGTAATGCATACACGACACAGACGGGCCATGGCTGGTTGAGCAACGTCGACGCGCTTGACCTGGTGAACACCTCGCTGGATGCGATTATTCACGGATCGCATGTCGCTTCAACACAAGCGGCCACATTTCGCGTCGATGCACCGCCGGGCTATTACTTCGTCACGCTGAACATCGGAAGCGCCGACCATGTCACTGGACCGATGCGCGTCTCAATCAACGGCGAACGTCGCATGGACGGGTTTCACCTGAACGCCGGCCGGTTTCACAATGAAGCGCTGCTCACCAAAGCCCGAACGGGTGAGCTCACCATCACGCTCGAAGGCATCGACGGCGCCACGTGGCGATTGGACGGGCTGACCGTGCAACCCATGGGCACGCTCGAAGAAGACTTCATTTTCACACGACCGTGGTGGCACATTTCGCCGTAACGCGAACGACCGGACACGTCGCCGTGTTCCGTGGACGCCAGCAGGTCGTGTCCAGGCCAGTGAGAAATAGGGTGAACATCCCCTGTGGTTGCCCGTTGAGGACGGCTTTGGCGCGGTCTGGGAATCGCATCGCGCGGTGTGTCCGAGCGTGATGTCAACCGGATTCGGCCAGTTTAACAAGCCGTTGCGCCAGGTTGATGCAACCATGTCGGGTGATCAGCCGCATGCGGTCCACTCCGTACGCGTCGCCCCGGCCGGCAAGGCGATCGAACGCGCTCTGATCCGGCACGTACAGCGGCGTGATGTTCGCCGCAGTGACGAACATCGTGTGCGCGAACGGTGACCGGTCGAACACCGCTTTGCCGATTTCGACGAAGTACTCACCTGCGGCGAAGAGGATGCAGACTTCGTCATCAAGCGTCAGCCGACGAATAACGACCGGTACGGCGCCGGATTCATCCAGCGCATGCCCGTAACTGTGCTGCCACTGTGCTTCGACCAGCGCTCGCTGCGCGGTTGCGATGTCGTGGGCTTTGCCCTGTGTCAACGTCCGACGATAGACGTCAACAGCGCAAAGAAGCGAATCATTGAGCTCCTCTAGAGGCGCCGTCAGTTCACGGTCCATCTCACACGTGTAGCGATGCGTGGAAACGTTCATTTCGTTCACTGTCACGGCGCGATCGATCGACTGAAACTGGCGCACCACTTCACCCGCGAAGATTTCTCCCAGTCGCCGCGTGTCCCGGACGCTTCTCGTACCCGAGCGCGGCGCGTATTTACGGCAGTTGATGTCACCGGCCGCGCCCATACCGAACAGGCAGCTCACCTCGTCGCCAAGTCGCTGGCGAATCACGTCGGCAGCGTAGCCGGGGAAATCTGGATTGATGTGCGACGTTTCACCGCCGCCGAGACTGGTGGGGTGAACCGCGTAGTTACACAGAATCGCCATCGGGTTACCGTCAGCGCGCAGCAGGAACAAACTGCGCACGTTTGGATCGATGTTCCCTGCGGGACAATCGGCGGTGGTGGCGCTGCGCATGCCTACCGTGCCGTCGGGAAATTCAATGATGCGGTTTGCCGCGATACCCTTGACCGGTCCGACACCGCCGGCGACGGTCACGGGTTCAAGCTGATCGATGGCACGCCGCGCCGCAACGCACAGGCGTTGCTCAAGCGTATCCAGCCACTGCTGATTTGAGATGCCCAAACCGTGTTCCTGTACGACGCTTTCGGTCGCCGGATTCATGCATGGGCACGAGTGTGTGTGTGTCGGCCAGAAGATGGTGTCGACCGGTGCAACGCCGGCGGCGTTTGCGACGGCGTTTTCTAATCGATCAGCGGCTGCAGACGTGACACCCATCACGTCACAGGCAATGGCCAACACGATCTGGCCGTTCAATTCAAGCGCGACGACACGCGCATAGATGGGCTTTTCGGGTTCGACGATGCTGAAGAGATTGTGCCGACCGCGCAAGCGGCCGGCGGGTGTGAGGTCGACTTGAACCGCGCCCGCTCTAAGCACTGTTGACCTCCACACGAATCAGGCGACGTGATTCGTTGCAGTTAGAACAGTTCGGATCGTCACACAAAAGTGCTGCAGGATCGTCCGTGAGCATCCGTACTGCGGCGTCGACGGCGCCACGCGCGTCGAACAACCTGCACGATGCGCTTTCGATGCTGCCGTATCGGATGTGCCCGTATTGCTTGAGCAGCGGTTCGAGCTTTACGAACCCATTGCTGTGGCCCGGCTGCCTGGTGAGCATCCTGGTCACGCATTGACCATCGTCGTTGCGCAAGCGCCGTTGCCTGGCGCATAGATACGCGACATTGACATAAAACTCAGCAAGGTGAACAATCGTCGCCACCATCAGATCAACGCCGATCAGCAACACCTGACCACTGTGTTCGTAAACGAATTCACAGGGGCTGCCCGTACCGACGGCGTAACCTTGCTCGTGCCCGGCGACCGCTTCGCGCGCCATCTTGCCCAGCGCGCTGCAGGAATGGGTGGGATGCCGGCTGCGGAGTGACGAAAATTGCGTCCGAAAGACCTCCGTGAGCGCACCGGTGACGGACGGCGACGAATCGTGATCGTACACGCCGTCCCATCCCGCGTGCGTGGGCATGATCAGCGTCCCCTCAGGTCCCAGCGCGTCGATCAGTGCCGTGATCACGTCGGCGATTCGCTCGTCCGGCAATGCGAGGCTTTTAAATGCCGTGTGCACCATGCAAATGCCACCGGGCCGCACGCCAAGCGCGCGTATCTGTTGCGCCAACCCTGGTTCAACGGTATCGTGGGCCACGTGCTATTGCTTTTCCCGCTTGAGCGATTTGACCATGACAATCGCGCCGTTGGGGACATCCACTTGCAGTGCGCCCTGGTCATTGACCGGCGCGATCGTTTCGTGTTCGCCACCGCTGCCGTGAAACGTCAGCACGCGCACTTGCGTTATGTCCGGGCTCCAGGTGAACATCCCGGATCTGGTCGTGATGAGTTTGTTTCGCCCGCGCAGCCATCCATCGCCAAGCGATTCGAGCGTGAAAGGAAACGCCTCTTCAAGAAACCGGCTCATGACACCGACGCGTGTGCGGCAGGGCAACGCACCGCAGGCAATGACATCACGGTAGAACGCGAGATCCGCGCCGCTGCTGACATAGGCCTGAGCCTGGCACAAGTGCCCGGCGAAGGCATAGTACGGGTGGTTCTGACATTCGCGCCACCAGTTGGCCGACAGGATCTGCTCTTCGGCGGAGCGCGGCTCACCGCCCAGGCACCACGTTCGACCCTTGTCCAGCTGCTCGCGGACTACGGCCATACGAAACGGCAGTGTGATCAGCGGAACGTGCGCCGCTTTACGCACGATGCGGCCGTCGTCGTCCAGGTCCGCAGTGTAGCCGTCCCATGTGTTGTAGCTCACGTCCAGGTCATCCGGCAGGCCCGGGCGCGTGAACTCGTCCCAGTAAAACCCATCGGCGCCTGTTTCATCAGCGATCCTGTTCAGCATCGCATGCCAGTCGCGACCAAACGTGTTGTTCAGTGTGGGGACAAACACGTGCCCGTAGTAACCGTGCCTGACCTTCTCGCCGGTGGCGGTCGTCATTGCGGCATCCGCATAGCGCTCGTGATCGTCCGGCAGGGTCGGCGTATTGAAGTAGCTGTGTATTTTGAGCATAAAGCGCACGTTCGGCGTAACACGCTTGAGCCGATCACGCAGTTTGCGCCAACCGGCGCGCCGCTGCACCACTGGCTCACGACCCAGTCCCAGTCCCAGAATCGATCGCTCGCGCGGCCGATCGGGCAAATCAATCCCCGTGCCTGTGATGACCGATTGCACGCCCGACCGGTCGATGTACTGGCGCAATTGATCGTCGCTCATGTGATCGAACGAATCGGGATAGATCGATGGGATATACAGCGGTGACGTCACGACAGGCATGTTCCATCGCCGGCGCAGCGCGGTGATAAACCCCCAATAGTCATTGCGTGCGGGCAGGAATACCACAAGCCGCGCGGTGTATTCGCGCTCGTTCGATACGACGAGGCGATCATCAACAATCGCGAGACTGCCGGCGTCCCGGTCGTACGTGTAGTTGGCGTGCATCCGCAGCACCGTGGTTTCCGCGGCCATGCCGATGCCTGCTGCGTTTGCCGAAGCGTTGCACGAGCCGAACACCGTCGGGTTCCCCGCCTCGTCGGACGCAACCACCTCGGGGTACGGAAAGCCGCAGACTCGCGCGTGTGGAAACGGACCGTTACCTGGCTGGATCTCGTACCGGCTGATGTTGCCGATTTCGCTTTGCCGCGCGCGCA
>NZCH01000025.1 GCA_002688155.1 Phycisphaerae bacterium | reverse complement strand
CTCGGCGACGATTACGACATCGAAATCAGCGAAACGCATCACCGTTTTAAACACGATGCGCCGTCGGGCACGGCAATGGGCATCGCGCAGGCGATTTGCGAAGCGACGGATAAAGACCCGGCCGATACACTCGTCTACGACCGCCACGGTGATGACGTACCGCGTGAGCGAGGGCAGATCGGTATGCACGCGCTGCGGCTGGGCGACTGCGCCGGCGAGCACACCGCCAGCTACGCAACGCTGGGTGAGCGGCTGGAGTTGCGTCACGTGGCGACCAGTCGCGATATCTTCGTCCACGGCGCGCTGCGTGCGGCGGCGTGGCTAAGCGGCAAACGGCCGGGGCGATACCACATGGCGGACGTACTTGGACTGTAATCATGTAGGGCGATCATCACCCGCGGCCGGCTTGTCGAGCGACTCCTGGCGCGCGATTCGACGCTACGCCGACTTATCGCTATATTGGGCCCTGCACTTTTAGCTGCCGCCGCAGCAGCATGGATCAGGGGCCTGCCGGAATCTTTACGGCGGGAAGAGTTTCTTGATGAGTCCAACTCAGCTCAGAAACACGGGCTTGACGATGTCGATCGTCATCCCGGTCCATGACCGCGTCGAAGCGTTCCGCAAATCGGTTCGGTCGGTGTCAGTAGCGGCCCGGCCCGGC
The DNA here is from genome assembly GCA_002688155.1 of Phycisphaerae bacterium. Classification (GTDB taxonomy): domain Bacteria; phylum Planctomycetota; class Phycisphaerae; order Phycisphaerales; family Phycisphaeraceae; genus ARS1224. The sequence goes on along the minus strand of NZCH01000025.1, from coordinate 12,420 downwards.
GATCAGATTATCGTCGTGGCGGACGGACCTCGACGGAAACTGGGCCTGCGGCTGGCGCGGCGGCTGGGCGCGACGGTGATCCATAGCGCCCGGCAGATTGGCCCGGCCGGTGCCCGCAACCTGGGCGCTCAGCACGCCACAGGCGATGCGGTCATGTTCATCGACGCCGACGTGGTCGTACCGGATCATGCCATACAGACGGTTGCCGACGCGCTCGAGGCCGACCCGGACCTCCATGCCGTGTTCGGATGCTACGACCTTAGTCCCTCTGAACCGAACTTCCTGTCGCAGTACAAGAACCTGTTCCACCACTTCATTCACCAGCAGGGGTGCGAGCAGGCATCGACGTTCTGGACCGGCTGCGGGACGATCCGCCGGCATGTTTTCAATCAACTCGGCGGGTTCGACATGCGATACAGCAAACCCGCCATCGAGGACATCGAGTTGGGTTATCGGCTTCGTCGCGCCGGATACGGGGTACGGCTCATGAAGGACCTGCAGGTCACGCACCTTAAGCGATGGGGCATGCGCTGCCTGATGATTTCGGATGTGGTGTATCGCGCCGTACCGTGGACGGAGCTGATTCTGCGCGAACGGCGGTTCATCAATGACCTGAATCTGCGCACGGCCAGCCGGTTCAGTGTGATTGCCGTGGCAGTGATGCTCGCGTGCTTCGCGACGGTGTGGTTGTGGCCGGCATCGCTCATCGTCGCGCTGGTGATGTGTGTGCTGCTACTGATCGTGAACATGCCGGTGTATTCATTCTTCGGCAAGCATCGCGGCTGGACGTTTGCGGCGATGACGGTGCCTTGGCACTGGTTGTACTACCTGTACTGCGGGATCGGCTTTGGATGGGGCAGTTTGCGGTACGCCTTTAACTGGCACGGCGTGGCGAAGCACATGCCCGTCGTCACTCCTTTGGCGCCGCTCGCGTCTGAAGCGCTCGTGTCTGATACGGCGGCCAAGTCGTCTGCCATCGGTGTACTTTCCGCCTCGCGCACGTGACCCATATCCGTGCATTCACCACGGTTCGCCATCGTCATTCCTACGCGCAAGCGGCCCAAGCAGTTGGCCGCGTGCCTCAACGCGATTGGTGCGCTCACCTATCCGCGCGACCGATTTCAGGTCGTTATCGTTGACGATCACAGCGATGAACCGCTGGATGACGTCGTCGCGCCGTGGCGCGACCGTTTGAACATACGGCTGCTGCACCGGAACGAACCGGTGGGTCCGGCGGCAGCGCGCAACGCCGGCATCAGCGGGCTTGACACCGAATACGTCGCCTTCACCGACGATGATTGCACGGTCGATTCGGACTGGCTGACGGCGCTGGCCGAACATTTCAGGCACCATCCACACCACCTCGTCGGGGGCCAAACGCGAAACGCGCTGTCGAACAATGCCTGCTCGACCACCAGTCAGATCCTCGTCGAGGTCGCGTACGCGTTCTACAACACGGACCCGGAAGATGCGGCGTTCTTTGCGTCCAACAATATGGCGATGCCTCTGGCGCTGTTGCACTGCGTCGGCGGGTTCGACGCGGCATGGCGCACGGCGGAAGATCGCGATCTGTGCGACCGCTGGCGGCGCGCGGGTCACGGGATGTCGTACGCGCCGGGCGCGGTGCTGCATCACGCGCACGCCCTGACGCTGCGTGCGCTGTGGCGCCAGCACGTGGCGTACGGGCGCGGGGCGTACCGCTATCACCGGGCCCTGTCGCAGCGCGGCGCCGGGCCGTTTCGACCGGCACTTGGGTTTTACCGGCGTCTGTTCGCGCACCCCTGGTCGCACTGTCATGGTCTGCGCAAACTCACAATCTTCACGCTGCTTGTGTATTCGCAGGTCGCGAACACAGTCGGATTCGCGTTGGAAAAGATCGGTTGGTGAACACGCCCACCATCCCAAGCCCGCGGTTGCGAAACTGCTGCACGGATTCTGGTCACTGCAACCATCCCGTCACAACTCGCTGTGCTCGAAGCTGCGGGTGCCCGCGTCCGAAAACGCGCATACTGTTGTAACTCGAAAAATCGACCGATAAGCGCGACACATGGCGTTCTACCGAAACATGGTGATCATACTGACGCATGGGTTGCGCAACGATGCGATTGGCGACGCCCAGCACTGGCCGCTACGTACGACGTACATGCACAAGTTGATGCAGCGCGGCACGCGTCTGATCGGGACGAGCGCCTGTCCCGCCGACTCGGGCGCAATGATCAGCTTGCTCACCGGCCGGCACGCGCGGCAGCACGGTCACCTGGACCAGATGGCCAACCCCGGCCGGCACATTGTGCACGACGGGTTTCCCGCGGTACTGCACAAGGCGGGGTATTACCTGGCTGGCGTCGGGTGCGTTGCGCCGATCATGGCGTCGATGGATGAATCGCTGCTTGTGCAGCAGGTCGAACACGTCCGGCCCACGGGGTGTCAGTACATGGCCGCGATGCGCAACGCCGGCCAACTCGACGTGCTGGTCCAGCAACGAGAGCAACGCCAGCGGTACGGCCCGTTTGATCCGCAGCGGCTGGTCATTGATCCGGACCAGGACATCGACGGCTACATCGGCCGGCGGGCGCAGGAGCAGCTGCTGCGCATGCCCACGGATCGGCCTTGGGCGCTGATCGTGATGTTCTCGGGCCCAGGCAACGAGTTACCTCCGCCGCCGTTGTACCAGGCGCTGGTCGATCCGCGCATCCTTGAGGACGGGTTCAAGCCCGTTGACCTGCGAAACGTGGACCGATACGCGGAACTGGACTACCCGCGTGTGCTGCTCCAACGGCTTGAACCCAGGCAACTGGGCTGGATTCGCTCGGACTACCTGGGTCGCGTAGCGCTCATTGACCACGGCGTAGGCCGGCTGATGGGTGCGCTGCGCAGGCGCGGCGACCGGGACCACACCTGGTTCATGCTCACGTCCGATCGCGGCGCGCTGCTGGGCGAGCACGGGCTCATCGGACATCGCTCGTTTCTGTCGGCCGCGCTTGAAGTGCCGGTGCTCATTGTCCCGCCGACGCCGACGCCGCGGCGCGACTGGCAGTCGGTGCTGGTCAACACGATCGATGTACCCGCAACGATCACCGCACTGGGTGCGTGCGATCCGCCTACCGGTTGCCGTGGCCAGTCCCTGCTGCCACTTCTGGGCGACGACTTCGAACAGGTCACCGCGGATGGCGTGTGTTTGAGCGAGTTCAGCCGGCGCCTCATGCTTGAAACCTCGCAACACCGCGTCATCTTCGACACCGAGTCGCACGAAGCACTGGGCCTGTACGACCTGATGCGCGATTCGGAAGAATGTGAAAACCTGGTTGACACCGTCGCAGGCGAAAACGTGTTGGACGGGTTACGCCTGAAACTGGCAAACGAGTTGATGCCGCTGCACGCGGCGTGAAACTGGCAATTCCTGTTCGCGCGTAGCGGTGCCACCGCAGGGGCATCCGTTACGTCACAAACGCACACGCCGAATCAACATTCTTACGCCGCGGCGCCTTCGAGCAACTGTTTCGCGACGCCGTCGGGGACGGGGCGATAGGTCGTCGGTTCCATGACATAGCTGGCGCGGCCCTGGGTGAGCCCTCGCAGGGCCGTCGCGTAGCCAAACATCTCTGAAAGCGGCGCTTCGGCGGTGACCACGCGGGTGTTCCCGCGCTGTTCGGTTTCGGAGATGATCGCGCGCCGGCGGTTCAGGTCACCGGTGACTGGACCCAGGTAATCATCCGGCGTCGTGGCGGCAACCTTCATAATCGGCTCGAGCAGCGTCAACCTGGCACGGCGCGCCGCTTCGCGGAACGCGAGAATGCCTGCCTGCTCGAACGCCACCGTCGACGAATCGACGTCATGATGCGAGCCATCGATCAAGGTTACTTTGACATTAATCATCGGATAGCCTGCCAGTACGCCCGACAGCGCCGCGCCGCGACAGCCTTCCTCGACCGAGCTGATGAACTCGCGCGGGATCGCGCCACCGATAATTTTGTTATCGAACGCGAAGTGGTTCTTAAAATTCAGTTCCGCCTCTTCTGCCTGTTTGGCGGTGAACGGTTCGAGCGTGATCGTGCAGTCGCCGAACTGCCCGCGACCACCGGTCTGTTTCTTGTGCAGTCCGCGCGCTTCGGCCGCGGCCAGGATCGTCTCCTTGTAGGCCACCCGCGGCCGGCCTACGTGCACGCCCACTTTCATATCGCGCGTCAGCTTGTGCGTGATGATCTCCAGGTGCAGTTCGCCCATGCCCTCAATGATGGTCTGACCGGTTTCTTCGTTGTAGTGGCTTCGGAATGACGGGTCCTCACGACGGATGGTCACCAGCGCGTTGCCCAGTTTGTCCTTGTCGGCGCTGGTTGCCGGCTCAATGGACATGGAAATCACCGGTTCTGGGAAATCCATCCGCTCGAGCACGATCGGAGCCGACGCGTCGCACAGAGTTTCGCCGGTAATCGAGTTCTTCAGGCCTACCAGCGCGACGATTTCGCCCGCTTTGGCGTCCTCGCGTGCAATGCGCTCCTTGGCGTGCATCTCGAAGATGCGGCTGACGGACTCCTTCTTACCGTTGTTGGCGTTGAGCACGCGCGACCCGCGATTAAGCTTGCCCGAGTACACCCGTGCATATGTCAGATCACCGTGCGCATCGGAAACCACCTTGAACACAAGCGCCGAGAACGGCGCGTCCTCGCTGGGCGGGCGGGTGAGCATTTCTTTGTGGTCGCGCGGGTTAACGCCCTTTATCGCCGGCACCTGCGTCGGGTTCGGCAGGTAGTCGATCACGCCGTCGAGCAGCCGCTGCACGCCGATGTTCTTCAGCGCCGCGCCGCAAAACGTCGGGTGCACCTGCTTTGTGAGCGTGCCCTTGCGCAGTGCCTCGCGAATTTCATCCTCACTGATTTCCTCTTCCATGATGAACTTTTCGGTCAGGTCATCATCCAGTTCGGCGGCTTTCTCGACGAGTTTATGATGCCAGATTGCGACCTGCTCGCGCATGTTCTCGGGAATCTCGCGCTCTTCGACGATCGCACCCAGCTCTTCCTGCTTGAAATAAAACGCCTTCATGCGGATGAGGTCGACAATGCCTTCAAAGGCGTTGCCATGCCCAATGGGCAGTTGCACCGCGATGGCGTTAGCGCCCAGGCGCTCGCGAATCGAGTTGAACGAGAATTCAAAATCGGCACCCAGTTTGTCCATCTTGTTGATGAAGCAGACACAGGGCACTTCATACCGATCCGCCTGTCGCCAGACGGTTTCCGACTGTGCTTCGACGCCTTCCTTGCCGTCGAACACGACAACTGCGCCGTCGAGTATGCGCATGGAACGTTCCACCTCAACGGTAAAGTCGACGTGTCCGGGTGTGTCGATCAGGTTCAGTGCGTACTCGACGCCGCGGCGATCCCATGCGCACGTCGTCGCAGCCGACTGAATCGTGATGCCGCGCTCCTGTTCCTCTGCGAGAAAGTCCATCGTGGCGGTGCCATCGTGGACTTCGCCGAGTTTGTACGTCTTGCCGGTGTAGAACAGCACGCGTTCGGTAACGGTTGTCTTGCCGGCGTCGATGTGGGCACAAATTCCGAAATTTCTAGTATTGTCCAAACGGCCCATAACATGACCTGCCTGTCTGGTCAGTGGTGAACGTTAGGTTGTGCTGGAACGCGAAGGCTCAGCCGACGAAGAAGGGCGCGTCGGCCGGCCGGCCTGGGTGGCCGGGTTCGGGCCGATCAGCCCGTCCGGGGACCGAATCTCACGGCCCCCCTTTCGTCAATTGGTGCGGCGTCACGCATCAACGATCTAATATCCTGTTTCGTAGTACGTATCCTGCCGGATGTTTATCGACCCGCCAAGGCGGTTACATAAAAACTGAGCCACAATTAACTAACGCTGCCCCGCCCACCAATTCACCGCAGCGGGTGTAACAGGATAGCGGGCAACCGGCTGTGGTCAAGTTGAACCCGTCAACCCATGGGCACCGCTATACTCCAGCCGTGCCCCAACGCGTGATCATGTTCCGCGACGACCTCAATGGCCTGCCCCGATACACCATGCCCGGCGGTTATACGATCCGCGGATACCAGCCCGGCGACCGTGAGGCATGGCTGTACATTCATGAACTGGCGGAGTGCGATCGGCCCGTCGACAAGGACATTTATGAAGAGCAGTTCGACGACACGGACGACGTCCGCGCAATACGCCAGTTCTTCCTGCTGAACACCGCTGGCGCCGAAATTGGCACAGCAAGCGCGTGGTACGGTGACGACACGCAGGGCCGACACTGGGGCCGCATCCACTGGGTCGCCATCGTGCCCGACGAACAGGGCCACGGGCTCGCCAAACCGTTCATGTCATTCATCTGCGACAAGCTCATCGAATTCGGCCACAACAATGCGTACCTGACCACGTGGGACGTGAAAGCCCCGGCGATTAATCTTTACCTGCTGTTCGGGTTCAAGCCACAGATCAACGGCGAAAACGACCGGGTGATTTGGGACCGCGTCCTTGCAAAGTGCAAATACTGAGCATCGGACCGTCGTGCGTGTGCACTCTCACATCACCAGCGAATCCAAATCCGTCAACCCGACCGGCTCCTTCATAAAGAACGGCTCCGCGAACGCGCAGCCGATCCGGCTGCCCATGTAGCCGTTCATTTGTTTGAGCCAGTCAATGACGTGGCGGTTCTTTTCGGGGACGACGAACTGCGACTCGTACGCGAGGATCGATTCGATCTTCGTGTCGATCTGCTCGGAGATGTCAATGCATATCGCCGGGTTGGCAACATGCCGCAGATGGGTGCAGTAGTAGTAAATCAGCCACTTGGGGTAGATCGGTTTGCCCGGCAAGGCGATCTTGGTCAGCTTGGCGTCAAAGCGCGCATCCTCGACGATGCGTGTGGTCGCGCGGTGGTCCGGGTGCGCGTCCTCGGAGAACGGCAGAAAGACGACCGACGCCTGATGCTCACGGATGACGCCGGCCACGGCGTACCTGGCCTCGAGCGTGTGCTGCACTTCCCGGTTTGGAAGGCCCAGCATCCGGCGCTGCACGCCGAGGATGTGCGCCGCAGTCGTCCACTCCTTTTCACGGATTTGTGGCGACCCGTGCGGCGTCGGCTCACCGTTGGTCATGTCCAGCAGCAGGACGTTGTGCCCTTGTGAGACCAGCCGGGCGATCGTACCGCCCATGCCCAGTTCCTGGTCATCCGGATGCGGGCCTGCGACGAGTATGTTGGCCATGTGTGAATTCCGTGAAAAACGCCTCAAGCTACGACTGCCATTTTAGCCACATCTTAATTGGGCCGGCGGTCGACCGTCATTGTGTCATGTGCACGTTACAATGTCCGACGCGTTAGAGGAATCAACCGTCCGCACGCACGTCGAACTCGAAACAAACGGGCCATGCAACAACACCTGGCAATATTGACGTATCTGATTGCCCTGCTCGCAGCAACTTGCCAAACGCCGGCGCAGACGAGCCCCCTGAGTCACGACTGGCCCCAGTGGCGCGGCCCAAACGTCGACGGCATCTCGCACGAGGCGGGCTGGGACGCCGCCAACCCGCGCGAGTTGTGGCGCGCGCAAGTCGGGCCCGGTCACCCAGCCGTCTCCGTCGTTGGCGACCGTGCATACACCCTGGGCTACCGCGACAGCAGGGATTACGTCGTTTGCCTGAACGTCGCATCGGGCGAAACCGTGTGGGAAACGAGTTACCCCAGCGAATTTGGTAACGCGGATTACGGGGGCCCGGCTGCGACGCCCGCAGTCAGTAACGGCAAGGTGTACACGATCAGCCGCCACGGCCTGCTGCATTGCTGGAATGCGCGCAATGGCAAAAGCCTTTGGCAACGCGACCTGCGCAAGACATTGGGCGCAACCCCCGGTAGCTTTGGTTTTTCCGGCTCGCCAGTCGTGCACGGGAACGTCGTGTTCATCGACGTCGGCGTTGTCGCAGCGATCAACAGGACCACCGGGGCGCTGATTTGGAAAACCGCCAACCACGGCGCGGGTTACTCAACGCCCGTGCCGTTCAAATTCAGAAACCGCCTGCTGTTGGCGACGTTTCCCGCCAAGGGGCTGATCGTCATCAACGTGGCCAACCAGAAACTCGTCGCGCAATATCCCTGGACGACGTATTACGATATCAACGTTGCCACGCCGATCGTCTCAGGAACGAAGATATTCATCTCGTCGGGATACAACACCGGCGCCGCGCTGGTCGAACTGACGCCAAGCGGTGCCAAACGCGTCTGGCAGAACAAAGCCATGCGCAATCACATGGCGACCTGCGTTCTGCGTGACGGCAAACTCTACGGCTTCGACGAGGGACAACTAAAATGCATGGACTTGGCGACCGGTGAGCCGCTCTGGACCCAGCGCGGCATGGGCAAGGGCTCGCTCATGCTTGCCGACGAAAAACTGATCATCATGACCACAAAAGGTGAGCTGGTCATCGCACAGGCGTCGTCTGAACAATACACCGAGCTGTCGCGCACGAACGCCGTCGACTCGCAAAACACGTGGACCATGCCCGTCCTGTCGAACGGCAGAATCTTCTGCCGAAGCGACAAGGGCGATGTCGCGTGCTTTGATGTCAGCGGCAAGTGAGGGGGATATAAATACCCACATACCCGAATCCAACAATGACACGCCCCCCAACACGCATGATTCTGAGCGCCGTCGTCGTTCTGCTGATTATTTGCACCGCCACGTTCGCCGACCATCACAACCCCGGGCCCGTCGTCGGCTGGCGCACGGACCACACCGGCCGGTACCCCGATGCGGCACCACCGACGACGTGGTCCACGAAGGACAACGTCGCGTGGGCGACTCCACTTGATGCCTGGAGCAACGCGACGCCGGTCGTCATTGGCGACCGAGTAATCACATGCGCCGAGCAGTTCACGCTCGTGTGCGTGAGCGCGGCCGACGGCAATGAACTGTGGCGGGCGGAAAACACGCTCGCTGACGCGATCCCCAAGGGCGATCGGCCGGCCCGGGCCGGCACACACGGGAACAACGGCTACAGTTCCGCCACGCCCGTCAGCGACGGCGAGCACGTCTGGGCACTGTTCGGCAACGGTGTCGTCGCATGCTATGACATGGCCGGTAAGCGTCAGTGGATCAAGTTCCTACAACTGCCCGCGAACGGCTGGGGACACAGTTCGTCGCCCGCGCTCGTGGACGGGAAACTGGTCGTGCAGATCGTTGACGTAATCGGCATGGACGCCGCGACCGGCGACGAGGTCTGGCGCTATGAAATGGGTGGTGCACACAGCTTCGGAACGCCCATTGCCACACGCGTCGGCGATCTGGCCGTGATCATCACGCCCACCGGCGACTTCCTGCGTGCTTCCGACGGGCACATCTACGCACGCCGGCTCGCGAAACTCGAGTACAACACGCCGATCGTCCACGACGGCGTCGCCTACTTCATCACCGGCGACTCGCGTGCGTTTACACTTGCCGCGAATGACGACAGGACACTCGCAATCGAGCCCAAGTGGCGCTGCGGTCTGCCACGCGATCGGTATTACAGCTCGCCGCTGTACCACGACGGACTGATCTACGCGACACACCGAGGGGAGAAGCTGACCGTGATCGACGCAGAAAAGGGCGAGGTCGTATACTCACAGGAAGTTAAACTGTCCGAGGTCGGCGGCTCAAATCGCGTGTACTCGAGCCCGACCTTCGCGGGCAATCACGTGTACCTGACCGGCCTTGAAGGCACGACGGTCGTAATCAGACCCGGCCGCGAGTTCGTCGAAGCAGCGCGCAACTCGCTTCCCAGAACTCGCGCTTCCCCGGTGTTCGTCGGCAACAGCGCGTACATACGCGCTGGGAAAAAACTGTTCTGCATCCGTAAATCAAGCGCCCAGGCGTCCGCGAAGTGATTGACCCGGTCCCGGGTGTCGGGAGATTTCATGACGGACCCGTTTTTTCAGCTCGGTCGCCTGCGACCGGTTCGCTTCGCATCCGCAATCGAAAATCGGTAATTTTTCATCCTTGGTATTGGAACCTCCCGTGAATCATCGCTTGACCTTTATTGCACTTTTGCTCACCCTCGCCATCACGACCACCGTCCGCGCCGGCGGGGACGAGCCCGACCCGTCCCATCTAACGCTCGACCCGATCATCGTCGTCGCGCAAAAGTGGGAGCAGGACCCGCGCGACGTGCCGCGCAGTTTCACGGTCATTTCATCGGGCACGATTCAAGACGCAGGCATCATGTCCATCAAGGAGGCGTCTGCCCTGGTACCGAACCTGAACATCGTCGAGCCGTCCGCTCGGCGGCTTAGTTTTCCGTTTTATCGCGGCATCGGGTCCGGGCAGGGCGATCCGGCGGTCGCGACTTTCATCGACGGGGTACCGCAGCACACCGCCAATACCGCGAGCATTCCGCTGATCGACGCGGAGCGCATCGAGTTTCTGCGTGGTCCGCAGGGCACGCTCTACGGACGCAACACGCTCGGCGGCGCGATTCACATCATCACCCGACCGCCGCCGACAGACAACCAGTGGGACGTACGGGTGCAGACCACGCAGGGGTTCAACGGCCTGCAGGACTACCAGCTGTCGATCGCCGGGCCGATGATCCCGGACGTGCTGTTTTTCAGGCGGAGCCACCAATACAACACCCGCGACGGCTACACGCGAAACGACGCGACCGGCAATGATATCGACGACCGCGAGAGTTTTTTCTCGCACAGCCGGATGCTCTGGCTGCCCAGTGACAACGTCGAAGTGAGTCTTGGCGTCATGTACGAACGTGCCCGTGATGGCGTGTTTCCGCTGGGTGATTTGAATGCCCTGCGCCGCCGGCCACACCACGTAAACCATGACTTTGAAGGCCAGACCGATCGCGACATCCTCGCGCCTACGCTCACCGTCAAGCTGTTCGGCGATTCGGTCGACGTTACGTCGATCACTGCGCTGTCGTTCTGGGACACGTTCGACTATTCGGACTATGATTTCTCGCCGGCCGACATCATTCGCCGGCGCGTCAGCGAAGAACAGGACTACTTCTCGCAGGAGCTGCGCCTGTCGTCAGCCGACGGTGCGGACGTGGTGGTTGGCGAGGGGGCAACACTTAAATGGCTGGCGGGCTTGCTGCTGTTTTACGCGGACACGGACCGCATCCAGATCAACGAGTTGCGTCCGGACGGCGTGGCGATGGGTGCGTTTCCGCTGGCGGGCAATGATGACAGCCGCGGGTCATTTCAGGACCTGGGCGTGGGCGTGTTCGGCCAGGCGACGCTGTCGCTCGACGACAAACTCGACATCACTGTCGGCCTGCGCTTCGACCACGAGGACAAGGACGCCGACATTGACAATCGGTTCCAAAGCGCCTTCGGTGACACGCCAACGGGGTCATCCGATTTGGACGAATCGTTCACTCAGGTCGTGCCGTCCTTCGCGGCCGCGTACCACTGGTCGGACGAGCACACGACATACGTCAGCGCCACGAAGGGTTTCAAGGCCGGTGGTTTCAACCAGAAAACACCCGTGGGCGTGGATCTGGTATACGATCAGGAGACGAGCTGGACGTACGAGCTTGGCCACAAGGCGGGACTGTTCGACGGGACGGTTGTCATCAGCGCGGCGGTATTCCACATCGAGTGGAATGACATGCAGCTCTCACTTTTCGACCCGGTCGCGGGCGGGTACATCGCCAATGCGGGCGAGTCGACAAGCATGGGCGCTGAGATCGAAGCAACCGCGCGCGTTGCCGACGGTGTCGACCTGTTCGCCGGCTTCGGGTACACGGACGCGGAGTTCGACAAGTTCATCGACTCATACGCCGGCGACGTGTCGAACAACAAACTGACGTTCGCGCCCGAGCACACGTGGAACGTGGGTGCGCAGTACAAGCGGCCGATGTTTGACGGCATCGACCTGCTTGCCCGTCTTGAATTCACCGGCGTCGGTCGGTTCTTCTACGACCCGGGCAACACCCAGGTGCAGCGCAATTACATTCTCACCAACCTCCGCCTCGGTCTGCGCGCCAGGAACTGGCACATCGAGGGCTGGGTCCGAAACGCGCTTGATGAAGACTACATCCCCGTCGCTTTCCAGATTGGCCCCGATTCTTTCGTAGGCGAATCAGGTGCGCCGCGGACGTTTGGGTTTACGGTCGGCGTTGTGTTTTGAATACGCTTGATTTTCGCCACAGAGTGTACAGAAGCCTGATGAAACCTTGCGTTTGTGACGGTGCCCGCGATGCGATGGAAACTGCCCGCGGTTGTCGTGCATTTATTTATCTGATTGGAATCCGATGGTTTGTTTCTGCGTTCTCTGTGATTCAAGAATTTGATGAGGCCACGACACGTCAATCACCACATATAATCACACCACAATGTCCATGATCGCACGTTTGACCGTTGTGCTGTTTGCACTCACCGCGCTGTGCGCGTGTGGCGAAGAATCTTCCGCGCCACCACCGGAATCGGGGACG
>NZCH01000024.1 GCA_002688155.1 Phycisphaerae bacterium | reverse complement strand
TCCCGTCAGCATTGATAAAATCGAATACGACTGGACGACCGAGTTTCACAACCCACCGCGGTGGCTGGGCACGCCGCTGCCGTGGGACTGGTTGTTCGTCGCGCGAAAACAGTAGCGGCACCGCCGGCTGACGGGCGATGAACGCGTATCGCCGGTTTCGCTATTCTCATGCGATGGCTGATTGGGTGGACCAGTTACGCGGCGGGTTCGTTGTGTTCGACGGGCCTGACGGAAGCGGCAAGAGCACGCAGTTTCGGCGGTTCATGGAGCACGTCGAGTCGTCGGGTGTGCCGGTGTGCCAGGTGCGCGAGCCCGGGGGCACGCCGATCGGTGAGCGGATTCGCGACGTGCTGCTCGACCCCGAGCACGATGGCATGGACCTGCGATGCGAGATGCTGCTTTACATGGCGTCACGGGCACAACTCGTGGCGCATCGCATCGCACCGGCGCAGGACGCGGGGGAACTCGTGCTCGCCGACCGGTTCATCAGCTCGACGCTCGCGTACCAGGGCGCGGCCGGGGGGATTCCGGTCGCCGACATCCTGCGCGTCGGTCAAATCGCACTTGGCAAATACTGGCCCGACCTGGTCGTCGTGTTCGACGTCGATGAGCAGACCGCCGCCGCGCGACTTAGCCCGCTGCTGGACCGCATGGAACAGAAGGGCGCCGATTACCATCGCCTGGTCCGACAGGGCTTTCTCGATCAGGCGCAAAGCGACCCGCAGCGTTACCTGGTGATCGATGCAAGAGGTGATGCGGATGAGGTGTTCGACGAGTTGTGCGATGCGATCGCCAGGCGGTTCGCGGAAAGCGGCGACCATTCGTGAATGACGCGAACGATCCAGGTGGGTATACCCGCTGATTGGGCCGCGATGCCTGCACCGCGATCCTGCCGTACGCGGCGGGGCTGAATGCCAGTCGTTTACGGCCGGTTCACCAACTCAATCTGCTCCTTGCGCCTGACCTGAATCTGCGGGCGTTGCCGATACAGCACGACTCGGCCGCGAACGCGGATGATCTTGTTGAGAAAGTACTTCTCCGGCGACGCGGGCCAGGCGTCGAACAGGTCCGGGAAAACGACGACGTAGAACCTTCCATGCCAGTTCCTGATGAAGTTGAGGAAGCAAATCGACGGGCGTTTGCTTGCATTTACCACGGTGCCTTCGATGGTGATCGTCTGCCCTACGTACTGATGTGCTTCGTTCCAGGGCACGATGCCCGTGGGCGCGGGCCTGGCACTGGTCGTCACCGGCTCAGGTCGCGTGAGCTTTTCGGGGGCGATGGGTGTGGTAATCGTTTCGCCCGGCCGGGGGATCGGGCTGCGGCCGGCTGCGACGATGTATGGCGCGGTGGGCGGCGGCCCATCCGATGACGTGGCCCCATGCCCCGATTCGACCGTCGCACCGACCGGTGCTGAGGCAACACCGTTGCCCGCAGCATTGGGCGCGGTGATTCGGCCAAGGTAAAACGCGCCCGCGCCCGCGAGCACGAGCACAACCAACTCAACCAATCGCCAGGGCGACCGATTTGGGGATACGGATGTTGGTTGTTGGGTCATTTCGATGGAGGTTTCGTTTCAGCCCGGTCGCTCGTGACCGGTCCGCACCCCCGAATACGATATCAATCATACCACTGCGTATCTGCAAATGTAGAGTTAGAATACGCGCATGGACCACATTCAATGCCAGGACGCGGCAATCGCGGTCTTGCAGTCAGCGCTGTCGTACGACCGGACGCATCACGCGTACATTTTTCACGGACCCGCCGGTGTGGGTAAGTGCACGACCGCACTGGCGTTCACGAAAGTACTGTTGTGTCACGAAGCGCAGCGCGGCCTGACGGGGCGGATCAGCGCGTGCGACACGTGTGCATCGTGCCGGCTGTGGCACGGAATCGCCGACGCGGCGGATGCGACGCGGTCGGCGCACCCGGACCTGCACCTGATTCGCAAGGAGCTGGCTGGCGAATCGATCATCAAAGTGCTGCGCGACCGCAAGCAGACGAACATCCCCGTCGATCTTCTGCGCGAGCACATGATCGGCGGGACGACGGGTGACGGCCGTTACCACGAGCCGATCGTCGGCAAGACGCCGGCCCTGCGGCACAACAAGGTGTTCATCATCGACGAGGCGGAACTGCTCGACGCGCCGGGTCAGAACGCGCTTTTGAAAACACTCGAAGAACCGCCGGCGGGCACGTACATCATGCTCGTGACCGCCAGTGAGGACCAACTGCTTCCGACGATCCGCAGCCGATGTCAGCGCGTCACATTCGGGCCGCTGAGTGAAGAGGTGATCGCGCATTGGCTTGACGAGTCGGCGAAAGTGCCCGCCGGATCGCAGCGTGACTGGGTGGTTCATTTCGCTGGCGGCAGCCTCGGCCGTGCGCAACTGGCGGTGCAGTATGACCTGTTCGACTGGGCGCAGGCGGTCGTACCCGCGCTTTCGGGCATGGCGTCGAGACAATTCGACGCGGCTCTGGGCAGTGACATCGCCAGCCGAATCGATGCATTCGCGCAGCAGTGGGTCAAGGCCCACCCCAACGCGTCCAAGGATGCGGCCAACCGTCGCGGCGCCGAACTGATGTGGGTGCTCATCACCCAGCACGCCCGCGCGGAGCTGGCGCGCGCGGCCGGGCAGCACGCAACACTCGCTGCTGCGCAACTCGAACAACGGTTAAAACCCTGGCTCGCTGTCATCGACGCCGTACACGAAGCACAGGCCATGCTGCGCTCGCACCTGAACATGGGCATGGTCTGTGACCACCTGTGCCTTGCGATGAATCAGGCGATGGCCGGGCGCGAGCGGGTAAACGCATAGACGCTTGCGGCTTCGCGCGGTGCAAGCACCGCGGCTAAATGCCCACGCCCAACGCCACAGCGGATGATTAACGTTCCTGGCCCCTGGCCCCTGCCCCTGCGACCCCTTTGCGCTTCACCTACTTCCTCCCATTCTGGCCCAGCATTTTCACCCCGTGGCTTTGCCGGGAGATGCGGTGGCGCATCGCGCGCGGGCATGAGTTGTCGATCGTTTCGCTCGCGCCGTGCGACGACGGCGGCGACGCGTACCTGGGCGAGTTCGGCCTCACGAATGTGCCGACGCTGCAGGTAACGCGGCAGCATGAATCCGACGGACAGCTTCTGCATGACGTGGTTGAGACGCTGGTTGGCGGCGCGCGTGAGCCGGCGCATATCACGATGACGCAGGCGGTGCGCAGTAAAGGTATGCGCCAGGGTCTGCACGAATGGGTCGCGTCCAAAAAAGTCACGGCATTCGTGCGGCGCCAGAACCCCGACGTACTCGAAGCACACTGGGCGACGCAGGCCGCGTCGATGGCCATGAAGGTCAAGCACATGCTTGGCGTGCCGTTCACCGTGACGATGCACGGCGGCGACCTGTATCGCGCGCCGTCGCCAAGTCTTCCGAAGATCGTGCTCAACGGCGACGCGATCTTTCCCGTCAGCCAGTTTCTGGTCGACCTTCTGACGAAAGCGAAACAGCCCGAAGGCCTGCCCGCCGTGCCGGACAATCAGTTCGACCGGTCGAAGCTGCGCATCAGGGCCAACAGTATTGATGAAGAACTGATCGCCGATGCGCCCGCCGACCAGCATGATGGCGTCATGCTGGTCGGCAACGTCGGTCGACTTGCGCCTGAAAAATGCCACGCGGACTTGATCGACGCGTTTGCGAACGTGAAAGATGAGTTTCCGATCGCGCGTTTGCAGATCATCGGCGGCGGGCCATTGGAAGACGATCTGCGCAACCACGTCAAGCAGCTCGGTATTGAGGGCCGCGTCGAACTCACGGGCGCGATGCCCACCGCGCAGGTCGTGCCGATGGTCCGGAAGATGAACGTGTACGTGCAATCGGCTGACCTGGAGGGTTTTGGTCTGGCGACGCTCGAAGCCGCCGGGCAGGGACTGCCCGTCATCGCCACGCGCACGGGCGCGCACACCGACATTATTGAGCCGGGCACGAACGGCCTGCTCTACGACGCGCACGACGTGAACGCATTGACGCAACACCTGCGCACACTTATGAGCGACGCCGACCTGCGCCGACAGATGGGCAAAGCCAATCTGCAAGTCGCCCGCGAGCGCTACGCATCGGAAGTCATCTGGGCGCGCACGGAGCGCTGGACAGAGGCCATTGCCGCGCATGAGCCGATGCCGCAGTGACGTGCGACGCATTGCGTTGTCAGTTCGGGCGCTTGCGACCGGGCGAAAAGCACTTCGTAACGTGCGTTCACATCAAATCGGCAGTGCCCGCAGCGCGCCCGTAAACTGTCGTCATGCACCTTCGCCTCTCGGATGACCGCCCCTGGCCGCTGGAGCGTCCGCGGATCATGGGGATACTCAACGTGACGCCGGACAGCTTCTCCGACGGCGGTGCGCACAATGACCCTGCAGCAGCGGTCGCGCACGCGCAGGCGATGGCAGACGCCGGCGCCGATGTGATCGACGTCGGCGGTGAATCGACGAGGCCCGGGTCGCAGCGCGTGGGGGCGGATGATCAGATTCGGCGCGTTGTGCCGGTTATTCGTGAACTGCGCGCCTTGCCGGGCGACGTGCTCATCAGCGTTGACACGACGCGCGCCGCCGTTGCCGAAGCCGCACTCGACGCCGGCGCCGACCTGATCAACGACGTGTCCGCCGGACGCGATGACGACACCATGTTCGATCTCGCCGCAAGGCGCAATGCCCCCGTCGTGCTGATGCACATGCTTGGCGCACCTGCGACCATGCAGCAGGACCCGAACTACGACGATGTCGTGGCCGAGATTGAAGCTTTCCTGGTGCAACGTGCCCAGGCGGCGCAGGCCGCGGGGGTCGCGCGCGATCGAATCATGATCGACCCGGGCATCGGATTCGGAAAAACCAAGCCACACAACCTTGCACTGCTGCACGCACTTGGGCGGTTCGTCGCGACGGGCTACCCCGTGCTGCTTGGCGCCAGCCGAAAACGTTTCATGGGCGCGATCTGCAACCCCCGCCCCGGCTCCCGGGACCTGCCGCGCGACGACGGCCTGACCGACCCCACCACGACAATCAAGCCGTGCGAACTGGTCGGCGCCACGTGCGCAACGACGGCCATGGGTGTACTCTCGGGCATCTCGATGTTTCGAGTGCACGATGTGCAGGCCAATCGTCAGGCGGCGGACGTCGCCTGGGCGATCGTCCGGAACCCCGCCGTTTGAAATCGCGAGGCGCATCGCCGATCATGGCCCCCCCCCGAGGACAAAATCATGCCAACCGCGCAAACACAAACGATCACCGACGTGCCGATGCTGGTCGCCGGCCAGTGGCGTGCCAGCACCGCGGAGCGGTTCACGGACGTGTACAACCCGTCGACCGGCCAGGTGATCGCGCGTACTCCGCTGTGTTCGAGCGAAGAGACGTCGCAGGTCGTCGAATCCGCCGCGGCCGCACTGCCGCAGTGGTCCAACACGCCCGTCGTCGAAAGGGCACGCGTCATGTTCGCCGTGCGCGAGTTGATGCAGCGGCACTTCGACGATCTGGCCGCGCTGATCACGCGCGAGCACGGCAAGACACTGGGCGAATCACGCGCGGAAGTGCAGCGCGGCCTAGAAATGGTCGAGTTCGCGTGCGGCATACCAAGCCTGCTGATGGGCCAGAACATGCCCGACATCGCCACGGAGGTCGACGCCGAGTTGATCCGCCACGCCGTTGGCGTGTGCGTGGGCATTACGCCTTACAACTTTCCGAACATGGTCCCGCTGTGGATGATCCCCGTCGCAATCACCTGCGGCAACACGTTTGTGCACAAGCCGTCGGAAAAGGTGCCGCTATCGGCGGTGCGCATCGGTGAACTACTGGTCGAGGCGGGCCTGCCCGATGGCGTGTTCAACATCGTGCACGGCGACCGCGCGTGTGTCGAGACGTTGCTGACGCATCCACTGGTTTCAGCCGTGTCGTTCGTCGGTTCGACGCCGGTGGCGCAACACGTGTACCAGACGGCGACACACGCGGGCAAGCGCGTGCAGTCCTCGGGCGGTGCGAAGAATCACCTGATCATCATGCCCGACGCTGACATTGATTTGGCGGTCAAAGGCCTTGCCGCGTCGGCGTATGGCTGCGCAGGGCAGCGCTGCATGGCCGGGTCCGTTGCCGTCACCGTCGGTGACGCCGCTGACCCCACCGTCGAATCGCTGCATGACCTCGCGTCGCACATGCGCGTCGGCCCGACCGACGGCTGCGACGACGTCGACATGGGCCCACTCATTCGCCGCGAGCACGTTGACCGCGTGGCGGGGTACATGGACGTTGCGGCCGGGGACGGCGCCGACGTCGTACTTGACGGGCGGCGCGAATTTGACGGCGACGGCTTTCTGCTGGGGCCCTGCATCATCGACCGCGTTGAAACATCGATGCGTATCTGGCGTGAAGAAATCTTCGGGCCGGTGCTGTCGGTCGTGCGCGCAGCCGATCTGGACGCCGCGCTCGCCATCGGCGATCAGTGCGAGTATGGCAACGGGGCAACGATCTTCACGAACAGCGGCCACGCGGCGCGCCAGTTCAAACAGCACTTCAACGCCGGCATGATCGGCATCAACGTCGGTGTCCCTGCGCCCATGGCGTGGTTCCCCTTCACCGGCTGGAACCGATCCTTCTTCGGCGACCTGCATACCCAGGGCGTCGAGGCCATCCAGTTCTACACTCGCAGCAAAACCGTGCTCACCCGCTGGTTCAAATCACCCGACGCGTCGCATCATGACCCGGTATGGAAGTCGCAGGGCGCGGGCAAGAATTGAACGGGCGTGAGCGTGTCAGGCCGCGAAGCCGCGGTTCAGATTGCGGTATCATGTGCGCGACGTTTCGCAATCTCCACGGATTCGACGGACAACATCATGCTTGATTGGAGGCTCACCATGAAACGCACACCACTTGGTTGGGGTGTCGCTGTTGTAGCGATTGCATTGTTGGCGGCTCATTGGGCGGCGGTGCGGGCAAACAGTACCTCCGCGCCGGCGATCGAAGGCTGGCAGCGCGGCAAGGGGTGGGGCTGGGTCTGGGGTAAGGACGACCAGGTCGGTTCGCTCAACGCCATGACACAACAATCGGTGTTGTTGGCGATTCAACTCGTCAAGGAGGGCAAGGTGTACGACCTTGGCGTGACGTACGACCGGACGAGTTTCAAATGGCCGGGGCATTCGCCCGGCGAGATCATGACGTTTCGGTCGCCCGTGGGCGTTAAGGGCCAGAATGACCTGCCCGCGCTGGCCAACGCCTCGGGCACCGCGTGGCACAGTTGCGCGCTGTTTATCAACGACAATGTCGCCACGCAGATCGACGGGCTGTGTCACGCAACGCAGGGCGACGACAACCACTGGTACAACGGGTTCAAGGAAGCCGACTGGGGCGGCGACTGGGGGCCGCGCAAGTGCGACGCGACGACCATCCCACCGATCATCACGCGCGGCGTGCTGATCGATATGGCCGGCTACAAAGGCGTCGATGCGCTGCCGGGGCACTACAGCATCAGCATTGATGACGTGAAGGGCGCGCTCAAACGGCAGAATACGACGCTCCAACCCGGTGACACGGTGCTGATCCGCACGGGCACGCTGCGCTACTGGGGCGAAACCGGTGCCGACCACGAAAAGATCAAAGAGCACGACAGTGCCGGCATGTCGCTGGACGCGACCAAATACCTCGTCGAACAGCACGGCGCCATCATCGTCGGATCGGACACGTCCGGCTATGAAAGCTGGCCGGCGCCGGACAACTCCAAAAGTTTCATGCCCGGCCACAACTACCTGCTGATCCAGCAGGGCGTACACATTGCCGAGTTTCAATACCTTGAAGACCTGGCGAAGGACAAGGCGTACGAGTTTCTGTATATTTGCCTGGTCAACAAGATTAAAGGCGCGACGGCGGGATTCACGTTGCGGCCGGTCGCGATTCGGTAACGCTGTCCAATGTCGACCTCTGTGAAATATCCCGAACTGCCCGGAGTGCTCAAAGGCCGCATATCGTGGCGCATGCTGCGATTCTTCGGCGCCGGGGCGATCATCGCGTCGGTGACGATCGGCAGTGGCGAGACACTCTTCGCCTCGCGCGGCGGGGCAATATTCGGCTACGCGCTGCTGTGGTGTTTCGTGGGCGGGGCGATTATGAAGGGCGTGCAGGTATATACCGGCGCGCGTTACATGACGCTCACTGGCCAGCATCCGATCGCCGCCTGGATGCACCTTCCCGGACCGCGTGGGTGGTTTCCCGGTTTTCTCGCGGTGACCAGCCTGCTTTGCTTTCCATTCTGGCTGGCGGGTTTGCCGCTCATGATCGGCAAGACGTTGAACTGGATGTTCGGCGCCACTGGTGCAGACTCGGAACTGTTGATGTACGCGCGGCTGTGGGGGTCCGCGTGCATCATCCTTGCCTCCGTCCTGACAATCGTGCAAAGTTACGGGCTGCTCGAAAAGATTCAGACCTTCATCGTCGGCGTGCTGTTGCTGTCGATACTCGCGGCGTTCTTTGCAACCACCCCCGACTGGATCGCGATCGTGCAGAACACATTTTTGCCGTCCGTGCCGCACTACCCGGCGTGGATGATCGAGAGTCAGGCCGACAAGATCAAGTCGATCGTCCGCTGGCCTGAATGGGTCGAGGTCGGGGTGTACCTGGGTGCTGTCGGCGGCGGGACGTATGACTACCTGGGCTACCTTGGTTTCTATCGCGAAAAACGATGGGGCGCGATCGACGCGACTGAAATGGGATCCGTTACATTAAAAAACGCGCCGGTGATCGATGTAGAAACAGAAAACGTCCATCGCGGCCGTCGGTGGCTGCGGCCCGTCAAAATTGATGTCGGCGTCAGTTTCTTCTGTGTGTTGCTGTTCACGATCTGCTTTGTCGTGCTTGGCGCGGAGATTCTGTTTACCCAGTACGTGGACGAGCCGCCCGTCGATAAAATCCCCGGTGGACACGACCTGCTGTCGCCACAGGCGGCGTTCTTAACGCAGTTTCACCCGTCGCTCAAATACCTGTATCAACTTGGCGTGTTTGTCGCGTTCTGGGGCACGATCCACGGCGCATACGAGCTGTACACGCGCACGACGCGCGAAGCGCTGTCGCCACTGATCCGGGCCGTGCAGAACATGCCGATGCCGAAACTGCGTCGCATCGTTGTGCTTTACTGTGCGATCGGCGGACTGGTGCTGATGTGGCTGACCGAAAAACCCGAGGACCTGGTGAAACCGGCCGCCATCGTCGGCGGGGTGCTGACCTGTGGACTGTGGTGTCTGGCGATGATCTGGACCGATCGGCGATTCGTGCCCAAACCGTTGCGCATGAACTGGGCACTTGTTGCGATCACATTCATCAGCGGTATTGCGCTGACCGGTACGGGTGTCTTGAGTCTCTGGAAGTACATCGCGAAAGTCATAGGTTGATATTCAGCTGCGTCGCTTGCGACGCGCTGTGAGGATCCCGCCTCGTTGAGACGGGGCGATTGACCGCCGTGTACGTGCAATCATTGTTTTTGATTTCCGCGCGACGTCACCTCCCGTCCCGACGCGAGCACTTCAAACCCCACCAACCCGATCGCGGCAACGAGATACGCCGCGGCGAATTGTGGCCCGCCCACAGGCCGAACTTGTTCTGCAATCCGCCCTGGGCCGTCAGGTCGTACGCGTGGATCACGCCCGGCATGGACAGCAGCGCGGCGGCGAGCGTGCCGGCACAACTGGTCGATCAGCAGCAGTTGCACCAGGTTGTCGACAAATAACCCGAAGAACCCGTCGATGTCGCCACGAACAAACCAGCGCGTGGACATGGGGTCATAATAGTTGGGAGCGGCTACGCAGACAGAGGGGACGGGGCAACTGGCCGGACGTAGATGTAGAGAACCAGTCCCCTGCACGATTGCACTCACAGCGCGGTGGGTCGGTTCGCAGCACGCAGTTCCCGTAGTACCTCATTTCGGGCCGGGACGGCATGGGGAGCCTGACGATTGATTGAACTGACGTGACCGAATTCGTCTCAGCTCTCCGACCCCATCTCCACCCCATCATGCTCATCCAGCCCGGTCGGCACACGGGGCTGCGGACCTGGCGCCGGCTTCTTCCAGATTTGGATCCTGTCGAAAAAGCCCGGTGGTGCTTTGTAGGGTTTCCAGGTGTATTGGCGCTGGTGGATGAATGTTTCGCCGGGGTGGCGTTTCGCCCAGATCAGCCAAAGCGCGCTGTCGGTGCCGAAGTCGTAGCCGGTCAGGATCGCCAGCGACCGGTGCGACGCGGCGACGACGGAGAAGTCCGTGTCGTCAAGCGCGATGATCAGCGTGTCTAACACGGACGACAGCGGGTACTGTCCCAGTGCGACGGCGGCCGAAGCGCGCACGTCGGCGCTTGGGTCTTCGCCCAGCGCGCGGGTCAGCGGCGCGATGGCGTCTTCGTGGTGAATTTTTTGCAAACCGGTCGCCGCTTCCCATCGCACGAACGCTTCACGATCGCCGATCGCTTTGATCAAGTGTTGCGCGTCCTCGGACGTGCCGTGTATGCCCAGCGCCCGGATGCACGCGGCGCGAACGGTGGGGTCCGCGTCCGTCGCGGCACTGCGGTACATGCGCACGTAGACGTCTTCACCGCCAAAGGTCGCGGCCGAGAGCAGCGAGATGCCGCGACGGCGCCTGTCGGCGTCGTACGGGTTGAGCGCATCACGCGCCGCCTGCGCAGGTGTGGGTTTGCCCCACGTCGAGTTGAGGTTGCTTGCGAACTCGTTGAGGCCGGGAATGTTCTTGACGGCGGAACATCCGGCCGCCAGGCCCAGTGCCAAGAGCGTCAACATGGCCAGCCCAAACGTGATCATTGCGCGCTTGTTCATAGTGCGAATTGTATCGACCGATAACGGCGGTCGCACGCAGAATTCCGAGGCGTTTCGGTGCGTTTCGGCGACGTTTTAGAGTTCCAGGGGGGGGGCTCAATTCCTCCGCGCCGTAGAATGGTTCGCATGCTTCGTGTCCAAAGGCTGACCAGCCCGACCAATCGCCACATCGAGTCAACCGCCCGGCTTCGCCGGCAGCGCGGGCGGCGCGAGACGGGGCTGTTCATCGCAGAAGGTGTACGTGAAGTCACCCGCGCAATGCAGGCGGGGCTCAAGCTCCGCGACGTTTTCTTTTGCCCGACGCTGATTGGCGGATCCGACGACGATCCAACGGACGTGGGGGCATTAACGGGCCTCGTGCCCGCGCTCGAGAATGCGACCGAATCGGTCGGCGTGTTCAGCGTGACCGATCGGCTGCTCACCAAACTCGCGTACCGTGACGAGCCCGAAGGTGTGCTCGCCGTATTCGAGCAACGGGTCTGGTCGTTCGAAGACGTGCTTGACGCGACGCACGGGCCTTCGCTCTGGCTGGTCGCGGTTGGGACGACCAAGCCGGGTAACCTTGGCGCGATGGCACGCAGTGTCGCGGCCGCGGGCGGCCAGGCGCTTTTCGTCGCCGACGGCGTCGTTGATATTTACAATCCCAACGCGATCCGCGCCAGTACCGGCGCGGTATTCGAGTTGCCGATCGTCGCCGACGCGACGGCGGACGTGCGCGCGTTTCTGATCGAGCATGACGTGACCTTCATCGCCGCGTCGCCCGACGCGCCCACGCGCTACGCCGACGTGGACATGACCGGGCCGGTCGCTCTGGTGCTGGGCGCTGAGGACACGGGCCTGCCTGCCGTGTGGTCGCCCG
>NZCH01000023.1 GCA_002688155.1 Phycisphaerae bacterium | reverse complement strand
CAGCGATTACGAGCTGTAAAAGGGGGGTTGCCCGGCAGGGGACATCACGCAGGTGGTCAGCCCGGGTCGGCCACTTCGATGCCACTACCTTCCAGCACCGCGGTGACGGGGCAGCCGCGGCCTAGTGCGTGGTGCTCGAAGTTTTTCTGCGCGACGATGCCCGCGGCTTCAATGATGCGCACGACCTCGCGCTGGCTCCGGGCGGCGGGATAAGTCTCGTCGAGCGATGCTGCGGATTCGCCGAGGAAGCGCCTGCGTAGGATGGCCAGCAGGCCGGAGATGATCGACGCTTTGCCGTAGCCAAAGACTTCGAGGTTGCCGCCTTTGTGTTCAATGCGTCCGCCGAAGGTGGGATTGCGCGTACGTGAGCCGGCGCCGGCGACCGTTTCGCGGAAGCCCCGGTCCTGCTGGTCGACGAACCCGCGCCCATAAATGCCGTACACCTCGATCTCCTGGTTGACGGCGCCCTCAAACTCGTAAGGCAGTATCCAGTTGTTGCTGTAGTCGCCGCGCATGCCGTCGGCGTATGTGACGGCAACGTCAAGGCTGTCCCACGTGTCGATTGCGTCCTGCCGGTTGCACGTTTGCGGGTCGATGTTGCGACGGCGGGCAAGTTCGACGTGGTGCTCGTCCCAGTGCAACAGCAGGTTCTTCTGGCCCGTCGCGTACACTGCCACGGGCCGTACATTCAAGTAATGATGAACGACATCGAGCCAGTGGCAGCCGACGTACGCGAACGGGTTGCTATGCTCCGTCCACGCAAATATTTCAGTGCTGACTTCCAGCGGCTCCTCCAGTACGCAGCGTACGCGGTTGATCTGTCCGTACTTGTCGCGAGCGCTCGTCATCATGTCACGCACGAACGGGTCGAAACGTTTATGCAGGTCCACGGCGACGATGCGGTCACTTTGTGCGGCCTTGCTGATGATTTGATCCACTTCCGCGGTCGACAGGCAGATCGGCTTTTCGGTAATAACGTCACATCCGGCGTCGAGGGCATCGAGGATCGGCTGAGTGTGCAGATGGTCGGGCGTGGCAACGAAGACAACGTCCACGTCGTGCGCCTCAAGGATGTCGCGCCAGACGGTGTCGCCGTAATAGGGTTTGATCGATCGGTCGGGCAGGTTCGTGGTGAACCAGTCGCATATTTTGTCAGCTGTGCCCGATTTTTTGCTTCGCGTACCGACGGCGACGACGTTGATGTCGACATGCGCCACGTCGCGGGCGAGATGGCTCATACCCACGCTGGTCAATGCCGGCGCGACGCCGCCGCGCATCAGGTCCTTGAAGCTTTGGCCAATGATGTCGTCGAAGAACATCCCTCCGCCGAGGATGGCGACGTTGATTTGTTCATCACTCATGCGGGTGGTCCAACGCGGTGACGTGCGAAATAATACTGTGCGACTCCGCAAGCGGCGCAGCGGCACTTGTCATCTCACTTACTTTTCGTCACGATCTTACGATCTTGCCGAATGAACACAACATCCCACGAGCCAGCCATGTCTGAAATCAAAACGGTCAAACAACGTCTTAATAACGGCAAAACGGTGCTCATGATCACGATGGGCCCCATGGCGACGCCGAAAATGGTCGAGTTCGTCGCGCACGAGGGTGTGTTCGATGCGATCTGGTTCGACCAGGAACACACGCCCAGCACTCACAAGGAATTGGAAAACCTGTTCATTGCCTGCCGCGCAGGCGGCATCGACGCCGTGGTGCGCGTACCACCGACGGATTACGGCACGCTGATGCGGCCGCTGGAGATGGGCGCGTCGGGTTTGCTCGTCGCACAGTCGCGCACGGTCGAAGATGTGAAGCGGATTGTCAGTTGGGCGAAGTACCCCCCGGAAGGCATTCGCGGTTTGTATTCGTTCAATCACGAATCGAACTGGGGCGTGATCCCGCCGGCCGAGCAGATTGTTAAAGCCAACCGCGAGCACTGGCTTTCGATTCAGATCGAGACCGTTGAGGCGGTCAACTGTGTCGAGCAAATCGCGCAGATCGAAGGAGTCGACCACCTTTTCATCGGCCCGGGCGATCTTTCGTGCACGCTGGGTCACCCAGGCGACCCGATGCATCCGACGTGTCTGGCCGCAATGCAGCGTATCGCTGACGCGGCAAAGAACGCCGGCATCCACTGGGGCCTGCTCACGCGCGGGCCCGATCACGCGATGGCCGCACGTGAGATGGGCGCGACTCTGTTCAGTATCACCAGCGAATTCATCGTGATTCGCCAAGGCATCGCCGCGGCGAAAGAGGCGTATGCGGATTTCTTTTAAGCGTGGTATACGACCGACACAAAACGTACTTGTTCCCCTCCATCGACTTGCGTGACGGCAAGGTCGTGCGGCTTTTGCACGGCGACTACGACCGGCAGACGACGTACGAGGTGGACCCGGTCGAACAAGCGCGTCATTACGCCGACGCCGGCGCGACGTGGATGCATGTAGTAGACCTTGACGGCGCGCGCACCGGGACACCGGCTCATCTCGAACAGATTCGCGCGATTTGCGAAGCGACCGATTTGCGGGTCGAAGTCGGTGGTGGGATCAGGTCCAACGACACGATCGACGGACTGCTCGCCTGTGGCGTCAAACGTGTGATTCTCGGTACCGCGGCATTAGAAAACTGGCAATGGTTTGAGGGTTTGATGGAGCACCCGGTGTACCGCGGCAGGCTCGCGCTGGGCCTGGACGCGCGAGACGGGAAGGTCGCCGTGCACGGGTGGAGTCAGCAAACTGATACGACCGCGCTCGCACTTGCACAACACGTTACCGATTGGCCGCTCGGCGCGATCATTTTCACCGACATCGCCACCGACGGCACGCTGCAGGGGCCCAACGTGCCCGCGGCCAGTGAAATTGCGCACAGCACCCATGTACCCGTCATCGCGTCTGGTGGCGTCGGCACGCTCGACCACCTGCGAGCGCTGCGCCCGCTGCCGCTGCACGGCGTGATCGTCGGGCGGGCGCTTTATGAGGATGCGTTTACTGTCGACGAGGCGCTGCAGGTGCTGGAAAAGGGCGGTTAATGGCCCCGTGAAGCCGGGGGATGTTGCTACGGGCAAAACCCGTGGTTTGCAATTGATGGTTGTGAGTACGGCCCGGCATGGGCGCAGATAAAGACTGTGCGCATTTCACCACCGGCATACCCGTCACCTGTGCCGGGGTGAAAACAAAAGTTGCATCTTTGCTCCAAGGGTCTCGCGACCCGGGTTGCTCCACACGCGGCTGGCAGCCTGCATCTCTTGCGGAGCCAATTCCGCTACGATTGGGTACGATGCGCTCATGACTCAGGATGCGCATACATCCGACGACGATTCGAGCCAGGGCCTGCAGATGCCCACCGAATCCAGCGAATCGCCCAACGGCGATGTCTCACCCGAAACCGCGAATTCATTTGGCCGGCAAGTCGCGCAGCTCGTTGTGATTCCGGCAGTCATTGCGAGCGGATGTGTTGTCGTGCTGGTCATTTTCGGCTTGCTTGCGGGTCAACCACAGAGCATCGACGAGCACCTGTCGCGGCTGCGACAGTCCAGCGGAATCGGCCACAACCTGCCAGGGGGGTTGCAGGACCCGCGGTACAAGGACCGCTGTCATGCCGCGCACGTGATCGCACAAATGCTACCGGGCATCGATGATGACGATGAGCGGGGCCGTGTCAGCGTCGCGCTCGTCGATATCCTCGACAACAACGTGGCCATGGGTGAAGACGTGCTCGAGTCATACCTGCTGATCGCGATTGCCCAACTGGGACAGGAAGGGGGGTTGGAGGCAATCTTATCGCGAGCGGCTTCGCCGCAGGACACCGTCAGGCAGGGCGTGGTCGCGGCGATCTCCGCGTGGCCGACGGATCGTCGCCAGGAACCCGGCCAGGCGCTCTCAGTGCTGCGAACATTGATCAGCGATGCGTCACCTCAGGTGAGTGCGATGGCGGCGGCCGTAGCCGGGGACTGGGCCACGCCTGATGACGCCAGGATGATCGCGGCGCTCAGAGCGGCACTGCAGGATACGGCGGGGCGGACCGACGACACTTACGCAAACGCCGCAATCGCGCTGGCGAGGCTGGGCGACCCCCACGGCAGCACCATCGTCGCCGACGTTCTGCTCGACCGCGAGGCGCTGGCGAAAATCGCCAAATCACAGACGATCGGGCAGTTGCACGAACGGCAGGTCGGGGCCATGGTGGACCGCATGCTGTTGACGACGCTCGCATCTGCGGAAAAAATGCCCGCCCCGTGCGTATGGGAGAAGATCAAAGCCCTCGCGAGCGATGACACGAGCCTGCCCGTAAAAAAAACAACGTTAGAATTGTTGAACCGCAAGGCCCAGCATAACGATAGAATTGAAATGCAGGTCAACCAACCTGATACTTGAACATGGCTGAAACCCACGAAGAAATCATCAAGGTCTGGATCGCACCGGGCTGTATCGTTTGCGATGCGTGCGAGACAGATTGTCCGCCGGTGTTTGAGGTATTGGAAGACACCTGCATCGTACGGCCCGACGCGCAGGATGCTGAGTTCACAAAGCCGTTGACGCCATCAATCATCGTGGCGGCCGAGGGTTGTCCGGTGGAGGTGATCAAGTACGAGATGATCGAGGTTGAAGGCCCCGAACCCGAAGCGTGGTCGCAGGAGCCCGAGCCGGCGGAAGCCGGCGCCCCAGGCTCGCACGGGGGCGCCGACCGTATGGTTGTCGTCACTGGCGATCCGGACCCGAAGTGGGCGGGTCTTTTGGCTCACGCGACCGCGAGCGGGCGCGGCGAGGCTGGTGACCGTGTGCATGCGCAGGATTACCCGCGCGTGGCCAAGGTGCCGCCCGAAGCCGTCGTCGCCGCTCTGCCGTACGATGCGCCCCCGGACACCGTCAGTGCCGCGATGGTAGCCAGCGGGATGGTCAAGCCGCGGCCGACGATGGCGCAGCGCATACAGTCAAAAGGCGCGGCCCTGGTCTCGGCCGCCGAGATGTCACGCCGGCAGTTCACCATCGCACTGGTGATCGCGTGGGGTGCACTGGTCGGCGTGGCCGCAACGGCGGGGGGACTGCTGCAATCGTTTATGGTTCCCAAGGCGACGAAAGAGCCGCCAAGCAAGTTTCGCGCCGGAAAACTTTCGGATTACCCCACAGATGCTGTGTACGAGCAGTTCAAAGGCAGTCGCGGCATCTGGATCATCCGACAGAAGGGTGTCCTGTTCGTGCTGAGCACGACGTGCACACATCTGGGCTGCATCCCGAACTGGTGGCCTAATGACAAGAAGTTCAAATGTCCCTGCCACGGGTCGGGGTTCTATATGAGCGGGATCAACTTCGAAGGCCCGGCGCCCCGCCCACTTGAACGCCTGGCTGTGAGCCTCGACGGTGAAACACTGGTCGTCGATAAGGCTAAGAAATTCCGCTACGAACTCAAGCAGTGGGTTGACCCCAAGTCGTACATTCAGGTCTGATCCGGATAATGCCCGTGGACAGCGATCTGCAGCCGTTACGTATGAACTCACGCCCTGCACGTCACCTTTCCACTTTTACTACCACCGACTTGAAACATTGGCGGCAGTGCGCAACAATACCCGCCCAACCACCACACAGCAGTTCCGCCGAACTATTAGATGTGATCCAGACGCTGTGACCCGATGAGCAGGGGGCCGTTTCGCAATGATCAACACGGTGCTGAATCTGTTTCGCGGGCCGATGGATTACGTGCGCTCCACGCAGGTGTGGAATTCGATCTTCCGCCACGGGATTCCGCGCGATCGGCGCACGCGGGTCATGGCGATCATGTCCAACGTGTTCCTTCACCTGCACCCGGTCGCGATTCGCAAGAGCGGTATCAGACTGTCGTTCACATGGTGCATGGGCGGACTGACGTTCTTCCTGTTCCTTGCCGAGACGATCAACGGCGTGCTGCTGATGTTCTACTACCGGCCGGTCGTCGAGTATGCCTACGCGGATATCATCGCGCTGCGGTCGTACGTAACGCTGGGCCTGTTGCGTGAAATGCATCGGTGGGGCGCGCACGCGATGATCATCACGATCTGGCTGCACATGATGCGCGTGTTTCTGACGGGCAGTTACAAACCGCCTCGCGAGTTCAACTGGGGAGTGGGCGTCATCCTGCTTGTGCTGACGCTGCTGCTTTCGTTCACAGGTTACCTGCTGCCATGGGACCAGTTGGCGATCTGGGCGATCACGGTCGGTTCGAACAT
>NZCH01000022.1 GCA_002688155.1 Phycisphaerae bacterium | reverse complement strand
TGCCAGCGGGGCAGACCCATACCAAACGGGTCCGCAAACTCCGGTTCAACCGCGCCGCGCATCGCCTGCTCGAGTCGCGCGGCGATCGGGCCAGCCTGTTCGTCCGCACGATCGAGTTGGTCGACAGCCTCGACATGCAAATCAAACTCCTCGGGCTTTGCCGCGCCGACGCTTAACGTGTGTACCTGCGGGCGCGAAAGGCAAAACAGATCATTGAACACAATCGGATGCAGTGGTTTGCACAATTCAACGAGCCGGTCCGGCGGGTCGTACAGTCGGCCGCCCTTGTCCGAGGGGCTGATGATGAACACGCCCATGTCGCGCCGCTGTGCCGCTTGGATTGCTGGCCAGTTGTGCTGAAAGATGTAATACCAGTGCAGGTTCACGTAATCGAACCCGCCGTCGCGATCGTGGTCAATCGTTTCGAGGATTTCATCCAGTACGGCATGCGTCGAGAACCCGACGAACCGTGTCTTGCCCTGCCGCTGGAGTTTACGCGCCTCTTCCAGACATCCGCGCGGCCGCAGCGCCCATTGCATCATCTCCCGATTGTTCACGCCGTGCAGTGTCAGCAGGTCCAGCGCGTCAACCTGCAGTCGCTTGATCGAGTCGTTCACCTCGTCGACAAAGACGCGCGGGTCTTCTTTGGGGCTGATCTTCGTCTGCAGGAGAAACTGCTCGCGTGGCAGCTTCGCCAACACCAGGCCCATCTCCAGTTCAGACGACCCGTAACCACGCGCCGTCTCGTAATGGTTGACGCCAAGCTCCAGTGCCCGGCGCAACACGGCTTCGTGATTCGCGTGCTTCTCCTGGTCGAGCGTCGACAGGTCCAGGTCCGTGCCACCTTGCTGGCAGCGCATGCCTCCGCAACTAAGCACGGGCATCTGGAGTTCCGTGCGGCCGAACCGGCGATAAATCACACTGCAACTCCCGTTGGGTGCCGCGACATCGCCACGTTTATGATCATCAGATCCGCCGGCGTCACGCCCGCCAGTCGCCCCGCCTGCCCAAACGTCACTGGCCGAAACCGGTCCAGCACCTGCGCCGCTTCGCGTCGCAATCCATCGATCCGCTGATAGTCGACCGCCGCAGGGATCAGCGTATCTTCTTGTGAGGCAAGCCTTTGCACGTCACGATGTTGCCGGTCGATATAGCCGGCGTACTGCGCGTCCGCGAGTACCTGTTGCACCACCCGCCGCGACCGCGCCGCCGGTTTAAGCGCGACGCCGTCAAGGTGCGACATCACCGCGTCCACGCCGATGTCCGGGTGATGCACCCACGACGCGAGAGACTGGCCGCTTATCTTGTGCGTGCCCAAATAGTGTTCGAGTTCCCGTCGCCCGTCGCGTCGCGCGCTTAGCACGTTCCATCGCGCGTTGTCGATCAGGCCCCATTCGCGCCCCAGCGGAGTCAGCCGCGTGTCCGCGTTGTCACTGCGAAGCAGCAGGCGAAACTCCGCCCGGCTGGTGAACATGCGATAAGGCTCGCGCGGTGTCTTGGTGACCAGGTCATCAAGCATCACGCCGATGTACGCCTGATCACGGCGTAACCGAACGGGTGACGCGCCACGCGCATGCCGCACAGCGTTGAGCCCGGCGACCAGCCCCTGACCGGCCGCTTCTTCATAACCACTTGTGCCGTTGATCTGTCCTGCAAGGAACAGGCCTCCCACATGCTTGGTCATGCACGTCGCGTCGATCTGATGTGGCCAGACCATGTCGTACTCGACCGCGTAACCGTAACGAAGGATTTCAGCCCGTTTGCAACCAGGCATCTGACGCACGATCTCGTCCTGCACGTCGGCCGGCAGCGACGTGCTGATCCCGTTGCAGTACACCTCGTTCGTGTCGAGCGACTCGGGTTCGAGGAACACATGATGCGACGTGCGGTCGGCGAAGCGGACGACCTTGTCCTCGATGCTCGGGCAATAACGTGGCCCGAAGCTGCCCGAATCGATCTGCCCGTTGTACATCGGTGCACGATGCAAGTTCGCACGGATCGCGTCGTGAATCGTTGCGTTGGTGTGCGTGATCCAGCAAACCCGCTGTTGCAGCACCGGGAACCGCTCGGGCACCGCTTGCGGCGGCGCGCCGTTCGCGTGATTGTCGCGTGCTTCACATTGTGCGAAGCCGCAAGCGGCGTCGGTCATGTCGCTAAACGGCGTCGGATGTTCGTCACCCGGCTGCACTTGCAGCGCATCGAAGTCAATCGACTCGGCAGCGAGCCTTGGCGGCGTGCCGGTCTTGAGCCGGCCAAGTTCGAAACCCAGGTCACAAAGCGCCGCGCTGATGCCCGTCGCCGCTTGTTCGCCAACCCGCCCGCCCTGGGTCTGGCGCTCGCCCGTGTGCATGAGCCCACGCATGAATGTACCCGTCGTCAGCACGACGGCGCTGGTACGCAATACGATCATCTCGCCCCTGGTTGAAATCTCGACGCCAGCGACCTTGCCGTCCTCGACCATCAGCCGCTGGACTGTTCCAGCAATGATGTCAATTGCGTCGCGTGTCGCGAGCAGCCGCTGCACTTCGCTTGCGTATCGATACCTGTCCGACTGGCACCGTGGCCCCTGTACGGCTGGGCCTTTGGTCGCGTTGAGAATGCGAAACTGAATCCCCGTCGCGTCCGCCGCCAGTGCCATGAGTCCGCCCAGCGCATCGATCTCGCGCACCATCTGCCCCTTGGCCAACCCGCCGATCGCCGGGTTGCACGACATGGCGCCGATCTTGCCCGGGTCCATCGTCACCAGCGCGACCCGCGCCTCCAGATTTGCGCCCGCCCATGCCGCCTCGGCACCGGCGTGACCGCCGCCGATCACAATGACGTCGTATTGTGCTTGCGTGCGTGACATTGCTGTGAATCATCCCCACGGACCGGATCCGACCAATGTACGGAAGAACGCAACAGGGCCACCGTAATCAACTGAACTTCACCCCAAACACCTTCTCAATCGCCTTGGCCATCGCCTGCGTCCCGTCGGCGCCGTTGCCCTGGTCGGCGGACTGTTGAAAGTATTCGGTGGCGAGCGTCGTCGCTTTGAGGTTCATGTCGCGCGTTTTGGACGCGTCGGCGATGATGCCCAGATCTTTGAGGACCAGGTCGATCATGAACCCCGGGTCGTAGTCGCCGTCGGCGATCTTTGGGCCCAGGTTTGTCAGTTGCCACGACGCGGCCGCGCCGCCACCGATTGCGTTAACCAGTTTATGCAGGTCAAGCCCGCTTTTCCGTGCGAACACGAACGCCTCGCACACGGCCAACAGTTTCACGGACACGCAAATCTGGTTACACGCCTTGCATACCTGTCCCATACCCGACGGCCCGAGCAGGTTGATCGTCTTGCCCATCGCCTCGAACGCGGGCATGACTTTGTTGAACACCGCCTCATCGCCGCCGACCATGATCGCGAGCGTGCCGTTTTTTGCGCCCACGTCGCCGCCGGACACCGGCGCGTCGAGTAACGTGACGTCCTGCTCAGCGAGTTTGGTGTAGAACTTCTGCGTTTCGATCGGGCTGATGGTTGAGTTGTCGATGACGACCAGCCCCGCCCTGGCGGTACTCGCGACTCCGTCGTCACCAAACAACACCGCTTCGACGTCGGGCGAGTTCGTCACGTTGGTGAAAATGATGTCAGGCCCGCCCTCGGCCATGTCCGCAGGCGAGTCGGCGACCTTCGCGCCCTGGGTTTTCAGCGGGTCGCACTTGCTGGTCGTGCGGTTCCATACCGTCACGTCGAACCCGGCCTTGAGCAGGTTCGCCGCCATCGCACTGCCCATAATGCCCATGCCGATGTAGCCCACGGTCCTGATTGAGTCATTTGCCATGTTTGTGCTCCTTCGAGTGATCGTAATGAGGCGTCTTTGAGCAAACGCGGATCATACCGGCGCAGCCCACTATAAGTGGGCGGTGCCTCTTCTTGTTTGCATTGTGTTTAATTCTGCCGCGTTCATCAACGGTTTCGCGGGCGCGTCGTTGTTGAGCACCTGTTCGAGCGGGTCGCGCGGGTCGTCGTGGTCGAAGCGCACGGCGATCAGGTTCGCGCGGGCGCCCGGTGCAAGTGTCGCGTCGCATATGTCCACGCCCAGCGCACGCATGCCGTTGACGGTGGCCATTGCGAGCAGTGTGGCCGGGTCCGTTGCGTCGCGGCAAAAGAGCCTGCGCATCTGTGCGAGAATGCCCATCGGCTGGTACGCGTCTTGTTGCTGGTTCCTTGCCGAAGGTTGGCAAAGGATTGAGTCGGTGCCGAGGCAGACGTTGACGCCGGCGTCGAGCATGTCGCGATAACGGTGGCCGCGATGACCGAAGTATTCGCTCGCGACGGGGCAGTACACGACCGAAACGTTGCGCTGCCGCGACAGCGTTTCGATGTGCGGATCGTCGACGTAGTTGCAATGCGCCAGCAGCCAGTTGGCTTTGCCAAAGAGTGGTTCGAGCCAGTCGACGGGGTGCGCGTGTTGCGGCGTGAAAGTTTCGTCAGGTCCGTGGTAGTGGCGCAGCAGTTCGGCGAACAGGCCGTCGGCCGACTTGAGGAATTGCAGTTCCTCGCGCGACTCGGCTAGGTGCGTGCAGACGGGCAATCCGTGCCGGTCGGCGAGGTCCGCGCACGCGCGGTACATGTCAAGTCCGCACGAGTACGGCGCGTGCGGTGAGACGCCGATGCGTATGGGCGTGGTTGGGTTCGTGTGATCGAGCGCGCTTACGGCCGTCAGGTGCTCTCTGGTGCGCTCGAAACATGCCGTTTGCCGGTCGCCGCTGCCGAAGCATTCGATGAAACTGACGCCTGCCACTGGTTGCGGCACGGCTGCCGGGGCCGGGGCCGGGGTCGCCCCGGTTTGCTTCGCGCGCAGGTGGGCGTTGATCCGCGCGGTGACGGCGTGTGTCGAGCCTGCGATGTCGGCCAGGTGCCCGGTGCCGCTGTCGTGCGACATGGCAAGGCCGTGTTGGACGGCGACGGTGATTTCGTCAGGTGAACCAGGCCGGTGGCTGGTCGCGTCGATGAGCCAATCGCGGAACGATCCGCCGAACGGCCGCGGGCCGACGTTTGTGAGGTCCAAATGCGCGTGTGCGTTGACCAACCCCGGCAGTATCATGTGGTTATAAAGTTCGACCGTTGCCGCGTCCCGTGTGTCGATGTCACGTGTGACGCGATCAACAGGCCCCATGGCGACGATCCGTCCTTCACGCACCACCACCGCGCCCGGGCGGGCGCAAACCCCGGCTGCATCTTGGATTGCACCTGCGCATAGGAGGGTTGTAGGCGTGGTCATCGCATCAAAATATACAAAACGTGCTCCCGCATCGTAGATGCGGGGCCATTTCATGGCACCGGCAATCCGGTCTCGCAGTGAAGGCGCAAAACCTGTCTATAACTTTTCAATGCCGTTTTGTCCGTTGATTTTCCGCCACGGCGCAGTACACTTATCCTGCGACGTGTAACGGAGTGCGCAAAGCGCCTTTCAAAACACTGGTCCTCGAGCAGGAAAGGATACCACCGTGACCAGATCACACATTGGTGTTGTTGTTGTCGTTGCGATGACGCTCGCAAGCGTCGGTTGTGTCGGTCAGCAGGGCTACGACGATCTGCTGGTGCGTTACCGCACGTGCGAAGAGCAGCTCATCGAACTAAGCGCACAAGTCGAAGAGCGCGACGTGCAGATCGCCGAGATGCAGCGCACAATGGACGCGGCCAAATCGTCGTTAAGCGATGAACTGGCGTTGCTGCGACAGGAGCGCGACAAGTTATCTGCGCAGTTGTCGCAGGCAGAGCAGAAGATTCAGGAGTTGGCCGACGCGCCGCCGGTGGTGGAGGTCGCCCACGTGGTGCCGGTTGAAGTCGACAGCGCGCTACGCGAGCTGGCGCAGATGCAACCGGAATTGATGACGTACGATGCGGAGCAAGGCATGGTGAAGCTGCGAAGCGACATGACGTTTGCGCTGGGCAGTACGGACGTGAAGCAGGCAGGTGTCAGCGCCTTGGGCCAGTTGGCGGGGATCATCAACATACCCGCGGCTGCGCAATACGAGGTACGTGTCGTCGGGCATACGGACAACGTCCCGATCAACCGTGTGCGCGAAAAGCACCCGACCAACTGGCACCTGTCAGTGCACCGCGCGATCGCGGTGAAGGACGTGCTCCAGCAGTCCGGCGTATCGGCGACGCGGCTGGGCGTGTCCGGCTACGGTGAGTATCGGCCCCTGGCGCAGAACGGTCCCAAGGGCAATCGGGCG
The DNA here is from genome assembly GCA_002688155.1 of Phycisphaerae bacterium. Taxonomy (GTDB): domain Bacteria; phylum Planctomycetota; class Phycisphaerae; order Phycisphaerales; family Phycisphaeraceae; genus ARS1224. The sequence goes on along the minus strand of NZCH01000022.1, from coordinate 94 downwards.
AATCGCCGGGTCGAAATCTTCCTCGTGCCGATTAGCGCCCGGGACGACGCCTTGGTGGAACTGGAGGTCGATCCGGAAGCCGGCGTCGTGCCCG
>NZCH01000021.1 GCA_002688155.1 Phycisphaerae bacterium | reverse complement strand
GCACAGAGTTGCAAGTTGAAAGTCAGGAATCACCCGAATCGGAAGATTCTGGACATTCGGCTTTCCAGCGTTCGACTCCGATTCACATTACGCTCGCTGTTGCGGAGCAGTCGATTCAGCGTAAGGCGCTGGTGTACGATGGCACTGGTGACGAGCATTACGACGCGATCTCGGCGTTCATCAAATCGATGCGCGGTTCAGACCCGGACGCAGCGGTGTACTGGCTGGCGCGGATGCTCGAAGCCGGTGAGGACCCGCGGTTCATCGCCAGGCGGATCGCGATTCTCGCCAGTGAGGACATCGGAAACGCCGACCCGCGCGCGATCAGCGTTGCTGCAGCGGCGTACGACGTCACCGAGCGAGTCGGCATGCCCGAGTGCCAGCTCACGCTCTCGCAGGCGGCGATTTACATGGCCACGGCGCCCAAATCCAACGCGTCGGCGACCGCCATCTGGGCCGCCATGAAGGACGTGCGCGAGGGCCGGACGATTCCTGTACCCAAGCACCTGCGTGACGGCCACTACAAGGGCGCCGCCCAGCTCGGTCACGCGCAGGGCTACCAGTACGCGCACGCGAGCGAGGCGGGCTTCGTCGACCAGGACTACCTGGGTGTGGATAAGTCGTACTACACGCCCACAGGCCGCGGCTATGAAAAACGGATCGGCGAGTACCTCAAATGGCTCGAGGACCAGGTGTAATGTCGTGACCGGTGGTCGTGGGCAGGTGGGCCGAACATGAATTCGACGCCGTGTCCGGTTTTCGCCCGGTCGCAAACAACCGGGCTGACAGGGCCACGCCGAAATTTTGCGATCAATCAAACGGCTGACGCCGCGCCTGCACACCCAAATTGAAAATTGAAAATCAGAATTCGTTTGCGGGCGCATTGAACGCGATTCAACTGTATGTATAATGCCTCCGCATCGGTTGGCGACGCATGGTCTGCGCGCCGTCGGTGAGTTTGTGACTTCCAACCTGTCTCAATGCACGGATGAATCAGGAGCCCACGGATGGCACTTAGCTCGCAACAACCTCGTGACAATGCGCGCGACGTAGGTGGTTTTTTTCTGTCGCGGGCCTTACGCCCGTCGCGGCGATGGCTTTGGATCGTGCTGGTCGTGTTCGTTGCGGCGCTCGTTCTGTACAAGACCTGGCCTGACAGGGGAAACGCCGGACCGGTGCCCGACGGGTCACAGGAGCAATCGCAACTCGAAACGGCGTCAGCCGACGGCGACGATCAGTCGCCCACCGGTGCGGATGTGGTCGCATCGGGTCAAACACATGACGCGGACGCTCAGCCGTCACTGGGTGCGATCACGAGCGAGCGGACGCGTCAAACGCCGCGTGAAAAAAAGTCCGCCGATCTCGTCTCAGCGGCACAGTCGTTGGATGACGCCGCGTCGGCCAATCGCGCGCCGCGCGCGGACCAGACGACGGCAAGCCAGCCGCCGACCAACACCGACATGGCGCTTGCCCGGGTAGAAGACGTCGCACCGTCGATCCCGCCGACTGTGCTGCGCGTCAGTCACCCGCAGGTTGGCGGCCCAGCCGCCGCTGACGCGGCTGCGCATGAGCCGGCACGCTACGAGCCGGCGAACAGCCATGTCAACGCGGCTTTGCAGTTAATCGATGACAGCCGGTATGTCGAGGCGCGCGACGTGCTCAATGACCTGTTGATCGCCGGCGGCCTGGCCGACACCGAGGATCTTTCTGTGCGCGGGCTGATCGAGAAGCTCAACGATGAGCATCTGCTGTTTACCAGGTACGTGGTGCAAGGCGACCCATTGGCAGCCTGGTACAAGATTGAGCCTGGCGATTACCTCATTAAGATTGCGCCCAAATATCACATCACGCACGATCTTGTCGCGGCGATCAATCAGGTGGACCCGCGCAGGATTCGGGCCGGCAAGTCACTGAAGGTCGTGCAAGGCCCGTTCCACGCGCACGTCATCAGGTCGCGGTATCGACTGGACGTGTACCTTCACGACCGCGACGGCCAGCGCGTGTTCATCAGAAGTTATCCCGTCGGGCTTGGCAGCAATGACTCAACGCCCGTGGGCAACTGGAAGGTTTCGCTCAAACACGAAAACCCCGACTGGCGCGACCCCGCCAGCGGCAGGTACTACCCACCCGACGACCCGGAAAACCCCCTCGGTGAATACTGGATTCGCCTGCAAGGCCTGGACCCGGCCAACCGCGAGTACGAGGGCTACGGCGTCCACGGCACCATCGAACCGCAATCGATCGGAAAACAGGTGTCAATGGGCTGCATCCGCATGCTCCCCGACGATGTGGCGATGCTCTATAAACTGCTCGCTGTGAATCACAGCACGGTGGTGATCACCGATTGATGTAAAGTTCGCAGGCAGCAGTCCGCGAGCGTTACAACCCGCTGGAAAAACGGCTTGCGTCTTCCGCTTCCGTCTGCGGCAGGTGGATGCCGCATTCCTGTTTGAGGCCCTGGAATCGGCCGGCGCGGTCGTCGTCGGATTCGCCGACCCGCAGTGTTGAATGCCAGTCGCCAATCGACGGGTAACCCTGATCATGCAATGGGTGATAGGGCAGGTCGTGCGCCTTGAGGTACTCGTGCACGTTCTTGGTCGTCCAGGTGAGGATCGGGTGAACTTTGTAGATGTGGTCCTGCAATTCGACGTGTCGCAGTTGCGCGCGATGATCGGTTTGCGTGCGGCGTAGGCCGGCGAACCAGGCTTTGGGCTCTAGTTCACGTAACGCGCGCTGCATCGGCTCGATCTTGCGGATGCGGTCGTACTTGTCCAGTCCGTCCTTGCCTTGCTCCCACAGACGTCCGTGGATCGCGACCATGTGGGCCGGGCTCATCCATGACTGATAGACCTTCATGTTCAGGTCCAGCCGCTGCGCCAGCTTGTGCATGAACGCGTACGTCTCCTGGAAGTGAAACCCGGTGTCGATGAACAAGATCGGCATGTCCGGTACGACGCGCGTGACCAGGTGCAGCATCACGGCCGCCTGTGCGCCGAAACTGGACGTAAGGATCAACCGATCGCCCAACTGATCGCGCGCCCAGCGCACGATGTCCGTCGCCGGCGTATCGGCCAGCTTATGGTTGATCGAATCTAAATCAAGCGGCGCGATGTTGGTGGTTTGCGGCATGTTGGAGTTCTGTCCTGAACCTTCGGCCTGAGGCGCAACATTTGATTATAGCGTCCCGGCGTTGCCGGGCGCCGGTTCGTGGTCGCTACCGGGCCCGGTGGTCCCGACACCGTACAATTCATGCATGCCTCACGCATTCATCGGTATCGGCACGAACGTGGGCGACCGTCACGCCATGATCGAGTTGGCGAAGGAACATCTGAGTCAACTCGACGGGTCGCGGCCAGCACGGTTCAGCGGCGTATACGAAACAGACCCGGTTGGACCGATCGCGCAAGGCGCGTTCCTTAACGCGGCCGCCGAGTTGGACACACCGCTTGAGCCGCTGGATCTGTTGGAAGCGCTGCGCGCTATTGAGGGTTACGCTGGTCGCAAGCCGGCAGACCGGCGGGTCCGATGGGGGCCACGATGCCTGGATCTGGACATCATCCTCTACGGCGACAGCATCATCAGCACCGACCAACTTGTCATACCGCACCCGATGATGCACGAACGATGGTTCGTGCTGAAACCGATCGCCGACCTGGATGCCGGCGCCGTGCACCCTCTATTGCAAATGACCGTCGGTGAGCTTCTGCAATACATCGAGCAGGGCGGGAACATCAAGTCTCCAAACGGCGACGATGTTACTTGACCCGTATTTAGCGGCGGTGCGTGCACCTCGCTCCAACCCGCGGATTACTGTCCACGGGCGTTACGACAAACAATGAAACCGAAAATCGAAAACCGCAAATCAGAACTCCTCATCTCCGAGGTGTTCCATTCCATACAGGGCGAATCGATGCGCGCCGGTCAGCCGTGCGTGTTCGTGCGACTGGCCGGCTGTCACCTGCGATGCAATTATTGTGACACGGAGTACGCGTTCCACGGCGGTGAGCGGAGTGCAATCGGCGATGTGGTTGCCAGGGTGCGTGGGTACGACTGCGATCTGGTCGAAGTGACGGGCGGGGAGCCGTTGTTGCAGCAGGGCGTGCACGACCTGATGCGCCTGCTATGCGACGCTGGCAAAACCGTCTTGCTCGAAACGTCCGGCGCATGTGACATATCGATGTGCGACCCGCGCGTGATCCGCATCATGGACATCAAAACACCCGACAGCGGCGAAGTGCAGCGCAACCTGTGGTCGAACATGGACCATTTGACATCGCGTGACGAAATCAAGTTCGTCATCGGATCGCGGGCGGATTACGAATGGTCACGCGACGTGTTGCGCGAATATCATCTAAACGAGCGTGTGGCGGTGGTGCTTTTTAGTCCGGTGCATGTAATGCCGCCGGGCAATGAAGTGCCCGGCGCCGAGGGTTTGTCGCTGCACGACCTGGGGCAGTGGGTGCTTGAAGACGGATTGCCCGTGCGCATTCAGGTTCAATTGCACAAACTGATCTGGGACCCGATGGCGCGGGGCGTGTGAAACACCCGGCGCACGGTCGATCGCCCGCCAACGCAACCGCCTATTGGCCAATCGGTGTGAACACCGCTTTATTGGTCATCACGTACGTGTACCCGATCGCGACGGCGATCAGACCCAGTGTGATCGCGATCCGCGCCTGCAGTCGCTGAGCCGCGATCGTTTCAACGCTCGTGTCGCTCTTGCGGTACGTCCACAACACCATGATTCCGGCGCACAGCGCTGCCGGGTCAAGGCCGAGAAAGACCAGAGGCAGCCAGTGATCGGGTACCGACACGTACCAGGTCGCTGCCGACACGACCACCGCCACAAGCCCGCCCCACACGCCGAACAACCCAAACGTCGGCGCCAGCGTGAACCACATGTCCCCCGTATCCGGTAGCCGCCACATGAACCACAGGACAGCGATGACGATGAGGGCGGAGATGATTAGGAAAACAAGAAGCATGCGTACGGAATTCGAGATTCGGGTGTCGTGCCTTTTCCGCCACGGGGTATTTCAGCTTTCAGCCGACCCGCCCATCCCCATCACGCGCGCCTGATCGAGCACCTGCTGAATCAGAGTATCGGGAGGCTTTCGCCGATGCGCGCGGGGGATGGACGCTTGCACGGCATCGGGGTCGTTCGTTTCCGTTGCGTAGCGCGTGCGCAATCGCCAGTTCAGGTACGCTTCGAATGTCTGCGCTTTGGCCGCGTCGAACTCGTACATTGCCTGTTGCGCGACGTCATTGCCGATCTTGAGCAGTTCCAACAGCCGGTTGGTCGACTGGTCGGTCTGATCGATGAGTTGATGCCGCGTGATCGACAGCACGATCGGCATCGCCGATTGCGCGAGCCGGTGCTCGATCTGTTGTGCCTCTTCGAGTGACCGCTCGATCAGGTCGAGTTCGGTCGCTCGGGGCGCGTAGGCGTCGAGCCGATCGCGCAGCGCAGCGGCCCGGAAGCGCAGGTAATTCATCCGCACCAGCGCTGCGCGCTGCAGATTGGCGGGCAGGCGGGGTTGGCGATAAACACGGCGCACGGGTTGTGGCAGCGCGTCTAGTTCGGCGTCGCCCGGGATCGCAAACGTGGACAGGTCAATCTGTGCCAGGTCCGACTCACGCCGCAGCAGCACTTCGTCGGCATCATCACGCATGTACGTGGATGATTCGACGAAGTGAATCGGTAACTCCCGCAGCGCAGCGGCGCGCTGCTCGTGCACCGCGCGATAAATGGTGTGGCGCGTGCGCTGAAACCGCGCCGCCAGGTCCGTGGCCGACATGCCCATGCGATGGGCTCGTGCAATGACGCGCTTTTGCCGATCGGTCAGCGGGCCGGTGTGTCCGGGGAATATGGGATCGTTCGGATGATCATGATCGTGTTGTTGAATGATCTTCCGCACCGTTTCGATCGCGCGATCAGTTTGCCGTGCCAGGTGACGCGCGGTTTTGAACATCGACCACCTGTGCGCCGTCGCAATGTCGCGCGCCTGGGTGATGAGATCGTCGCGTGTTTTGTCGTCGATGTGCGTGAACCGCCCGGCGCGGTGCACCTGGCCCGGGTGCTCTTTCAGGAAGTGGTCAACCGCCCGCCGGGTCAATCCCAGCCGTTGACGACCGCCGCGCTGTGATTTGATCCACCGCCAGCGCAGGCCCTGTGCGCGCCACCGGCCGATGGTCTTCGTGCTCACGTTCAAGCGCACTGCCAACGCGTCGATTGGCTCAACCGGGTCCGCCTCGTCATCGGGCAGGTCCACTGACCGCGACAACACGTCGATGATCCACCGCAGATCGGGCAGCAGCGCTTCGCCCACCAGCAGGATCTGGCTATCGCGCTCCGGACGATACCGCGTGACCCGGTAGATGACGTACTCGAGCGGATAGTTCGCCGTAGGGTCGATCGCGTCGTGCAGCCGTTCGGTGCGCAGCGTCTGCTGCACACGCTGTTTCGGTGGGCTGATCAGCAATTGCCGGGTGAGGTCCGCCAACTCGGCGCTGCGGAACTTGCTGAAGCGGTCTTGTGCCACGTGGTGATTCTATTGTTCCAAATGGCGTGCGGTGTGACCGCTACGCGGTATGGCGCAACGCGCGCGCCCTTGATCCGTGCGATTCCGATCACACATATACCTCAACCGGTCGCAGCGTCTTGATCAGTCCCTGGTCGTGTGCTTTGAACCAGAACAGTTGCATCGCTTCGAGTTGTTTGCCGGCGATGTCGTATCGCAGACGCTCGCCGAGATATTCGCGCGCCAGTTCGCGTGGCCAATTCAGCGGCGGGGCGAACCGGTCGACTATTTCGTCGATGCGACCGGTGTTGTGCCGGCGCACCTGGTCGAGCCGCTGCGGCAGGTCGGCCAGGTCCACGTCCCGGGGCGTCATCCACACGGCGAACACGAACGGCAGGCCGGTGAGTTCACACCACGCCTGACCCAGATCCAGCTGGTGCGGATATTCGTTGCCGGCGCGCGGGTCGATCGCGACCTTGTCGCCGATCAGCAACATGGTGTCGTGCGGCGCGGCCGTGTCGTGGCGGGCATCAAACGGATGAATCGTTGCTCGCACGCCATACAACTCGTGCAGCAGGACCTGCAGTAAAATCACGCTGGTATGGCTGTCCGTGTCGGCGTGAACGTGCATGATCTGGTCAATCGGTGTTTTGCTGAACAGCCGGACCGTCCATGTCGGGCCGTCGCAGCCAATGCCGCCGACCGGTACGATGCGCAGTGCCAGCCTGCTGGTCTGGAAGTCGATCACGGGGCACAGCGCGATATCCGTGCGTCCGGCTTCAAGGTCCGTCAGCAGCGCGCTGG
>NZCH01000020.1 GCA_002688155.1 Phycisphaerae bacterium | reverse complement strand
GTCGGCGCCGTCGTGGAACTCGAAGGCGAAGGTATCACCGACGAGTTGCTGGCGGACCTGTGCATGCACGTGACCGCCGCGGCGCCCTCGCCGATCGCCATCGACGAATCAGGCGTGCCCGCGGACGTGGTTGACAAAGAACGTGAAATCGCCAAAACGCAGGCGATCGAACAAGGCAAACCTGAAAACATCGCCACGAAAATAGTCGAGGGCAAAATCCGAAAGTTTTTCGAGGAATACGTCCTGCTCAAACAGCCGTTCGTCAAGGACGACAAATTGAGCGTCTGCGACATTCTGCCCGCCGGCGTGACGATCAAGTCGTTCACCCGTATGCAGGTGGGCGGGGCGGGGTGAGAGGGCGAAATGCCCAGGTACCCATGACGAGAAAATGTCGAATTCTGAATTTCGAATGTATCGGAATCGTACTGAAGGAGACTCCCGCGTCGATCGGGGCAGCGTCTGGTGTTTAGCCCCACCGCTTGCGGCGGGATCCCGGTGTACGCACCGCGACTAAATTGGCATCCCGACGTTTGACTTTCCGACCCAGCACCGCAGCCGAAATGTCCACGACCCAGACCCAACCCGCCGCGCCGCCTGCCGGAGTCGATCCATCGTTGAATATCTGGCTTAACGGCGAGATCGTGCCCGCCGCGCAGGCGATGGTCAGCGTATTCGACCACGGCCTGCTCTACGGCGACGGCGTGTTCGAGGGTATTCGTATCTACGGCGGTCGCATCTTCAAACTCAAGACGCACCTGCGCCGACTGTACGACTCCGCCAAGGCGATCCGGCTGGACATCCCTCAGTCGCTGGACGAACTGGAAGCCGCGTGCCGCGAGGCGCGCCAGGCCAACGGGGTCGTGGACGGTTACATCCGCCTGTGCGTGACGCGCGGCATCGGCACGCTGGGCATCAATCCGTTTCTGTGCAAGGCCCCCTGTGTCTTCATCATCGCCGACGATATCACGCTGTACCCCGATGAACTTTACCGTGACGGCATGGGCATCATCACGTCATCGGTGACGCGCAACCACCCGGGCGCGGTGAGCCCGCGCATCAAGAGCCTGAACTATCTGAATAACATACTCGCGAAGATACAGGCGCTCGACGCGGGTGTGCTCGAAGCGGTGATGTTCAATCACGTCGGCAACGTAGCCGAATGTACGGGCGACAATATTTTCATCGTTCGTGACCTGGGCGTTGGCCCGGCGCTGATCTCACCGCCGTTGCACGCGGGTTACCTCGAAGGCGTGACGATGCGTGTCATATGCGATTTGGCGCACGAGGCCGGCATCCGCGTGCACCACTTCGACCTGACCCGCCACGACCTGTACACCGCCGACGAAATATTCCTCACCGGCACTGCGGCGCAGGTCATACCCGTCACGTCGGTCGACAAGCGCACGATCGGCGATGGCACGCCCGGCGCCATGACGCAGCAGCTCATGGGCGCGTTTCACGACTTGGTCACGCGCGACGTGCCCGAAGATTAGCGCATGCCGTTTGTTCCAGAAAATGTGTGTTGTGTTCATTATGATGGCCGCGGCGTGCAGAGGGTTATGCGGGCAATCCGCGATGTCTGCACGGAAAGACGAACCTGGCCATGACGACATTGACCGCTACCGCTGCGCTCGCGTACCTGACCGAAGGCATGCCCGGCACCGGCGGAATCATTCGTCAGCGCCCTGACGACTTTTGTGTCGAGGAGCAGCCTCTGGAAGACCTGGCCGGCAAGGGTGAGCACCTCTACTTATACATTGAGAAGCGCAAGGCCACGACCATCGACGTGGCGCGTCGCCTCGCCAAGCTGTTTCGCGTCTCGAGGCAGTCGGTCTCGTATGCCGGCCTCAAGGACAAGCACGCTGTCACACGGCAACAGTTCTCGATTCATTTGCCAGACGCATCGGACGATCAGAAGCTGTTGGCGCGCATCAGCTACACCAAATTCAACCTGCTGTGGTCCGACAGGCACACGCGCAAACTTCGTCGCGGGCAACTCAAGTGCAACCGGTTCGTGATCTATATCCGCAATGTTGATCCGACGCGCGTCGTTCACGCGAAACGAATCGTCGACCGGTTGATCGACTCGGGCGTGCCCAATTTCATCGGCGATCAGCGGTTTGGATACCGGCAAAACAACGACCGTATCGGCCGGGCAATGCTACTTGGTGACTGGCAGGAGATGCTTGACGAACTGCTCGGTCGCCCGGGCTATCCACCGAACGACGACGCCGAGGCCGGCCGAAATGCGTACGACTGCGGCGACTACCATCAGGCGATCGACCTCTGGCCGCGCAAACTGCGTTACGATCGGCAGGCGCTCGACGCACTGCGTCAGGGCAAGTCGCCCGAAGACGCGGTGATGACGATGGGCTGGCATCAGCGCGGCTTCCTCTTCAACGCGCTGCAGAGCGGCATCTTCAATCGTGCGCTGGATCGCCGACTACGCGAAGGCTCGATGGGCACGTTGCTCGCCGGCGACGTAGCGTTTGGTCACGCGGACCGTGAGATGTTTGTCGTCGACGAAGAAACCGCACGAATTGAAACCGCGCCGGGCGGGCGGACACACCGGCAGGTGATATCACCCAGCGGGCCGATGTGGGGCGCCGATATGCTGCGCGCCGCGGGCAGGGTGGCCGAAGCCGAACTCGATGCCCTGCATGAGTACGACCTGACGGAGTCGGACCTGATTGGAAAGGATAAACACCCGGCCATGGGTTCACGTCGGCCGCTGCGCGTCCCGCTGATCAACCCTGACCTGTCCGGCGGCGTTGACCGACACGGGCCGTACATTCGTATCGCGTTCGACCTGTCGCGCGGCAGTTTTGCCACCGTCGTCCTGCGTGAGATTATGAAATACCACACGGATGAGCCGGTCAATGACAACGACGAATAAGCGATGTCTGAATAACCCGCACGCAACCGCAACGCCGAGTTCCGGGCTCGGGAAGGGGCGAATCACAGGTGCACACACCGTGCGATTGCTTGTCAGTGTGCGCAGCGCCGACGAGGCACAAGCCGCGCTCGCCGGGGGCGCGGACATCATCGACGTCAAGGAACCGGCGCGCGGCGCGCTGGGTATGGCTGATGTCTCGGTGATTAACGATGTCGTGCAAACATCCGGCGACCGCGCAACGGTCACCGCTGCGCTGGGTGAACTGGTTGATCTGGTGCGGTGTGCCCCTCCGCCCGGCCGGCTTGCATCGCAACTCGACATGATCAAAATCGGGCTGGCAGATGCACCGCGCGACTGGCAGTCGCAATTGCTTGCTCGGTTCAAGTCGCTGCGACAACACGCGCCCATCGCCGTTGCATACGCGGACCACCATCGTGTCGCGGCGCCGCCGGCTGCAGACGTCGTCGAGTTCGCCATCGAGCATCGGCTTAAAGGCGTACTGATCGATACGGCGATCAAGGACGGGTGCGGGCTTTACGATTGGTTAAATGACGATGACCTGCGCGACCTGGTCGCAGCGGTCCGCGCGGCGGGGCTCCTTATCGCGCTGGCCGGATCATTAACGTGCGTTGATTTTGGCCGGACGTTGTCGCTCGGTCCGGACATCGTCGCAGTACGCGGCGCGGCCTGTGTGTCGAACGATCGTGGGGCGGCCGTCGACGCTGTATGTGTGGGCACGCTGGCACAAATCGTCGCGGACTTCAATGTTCAGCGCTCGGTGTCCGCCGTGTGATCACCAGACGTGACATCGCAAAAACCACGCCTGTCTCGCCGGGCCATGAAACGGCATGTCGCGTCATGGTCCGCCAGTGCCAGAAGCGCAACGGCGCACGCTGCGTGAGAGGCTGATTTGCCAAAAAGGTCCGCGAAGTGCGTCTGTGTTACAGATGGCAGGGCCCTATCGGCGGCGCGCTGTGCCAGGAACGCACCGCTGCCGCTGAGGATAATGCGGTCAATCATCCGGACGTCAATCACCCGGGTGATCGCGCCGGCGAGGCGATCGCGCATTGAAATGGCAAATACGTGGGCGAGCGCCTGTGCTTCGTTCATTGCCATCAATTCGAGGTCCGCGCCGATCATCCGAAGCACGCGTGCCGCGGCGCACCGGCGCGACAGCGGCCGACCGTCCGCGGTGTCGTTACAGTTTGGCTGCTCCTCGCAGTCGCCGGTGAGCACGAATACGTCTGCGGACGTCGCGAAGTGCTCGGCCATCACGCCGTAGGTGGTGCCGATCAGTTGCACCGACGGCCCCAGCGCGCAAAGCGGTGTGCGTGCTGCGCCAATGTATACCAGCTCGCTGGACGCCAGCCGCTGCGCGTCCGCCAGGCCGACTGCGCGAACATCGCCATGATCGAGCGTGATGATGTCCGTCGTGGTCGAACCGGTGTCGACCAACACAACCGTTTCGTCATTGAAAACGCGCGCGATAAGCGTTGCGAGCGCATGCCAGTTGCCAGCGGCACATGCCCACGGGTGAGCGTGCGCCTGTGCCGGTGTCATGAAGCCCGCGTTTGTTGACCACACCTGTACCTGCCGACCCGCCGCGACCGTATCCACCGCACCCAGGACGTGCTCTACGCCCTCGCGTTTGGTGGCAAAACAGTCGCACAGCTCAGCGGTCATTGTGACGAGCATCTGATCAAATGCGCCCGCATGTCCGCAGACAACGGCGAGTTCGCGGACCAGATCGCCTGGCGATTGCCACAACGCGAACGGATGCGACCACGCGTGCATTGCAGTGCCGGCGCCGACGATGTGCGCCGCCTTGATGTTCGCACCTCCTATGTCGAGCGCCATCATACTCACGTGACGACTCCCCCATGCACGCGCCCCGTGTAATCAAACTCGACGACGCGCCCATCAAACGCAAGTGGTGCGTCCATATCAAGCATCGCGGCCGCGAGACTCGTTTCGCACAACGTGCACAGCGCAATGTACGACACGGTCAATCGCGGATTGATGTCAACCACGACGTCGCCTGCCCCGTCGTCCCCGAGGACCCCGGGGGCCGACGGGGCCGAGTCGCCAAGCACCATGTCGACACCGACGAACCCGCGCAGACCTTCGATCGATTGAAGCGCGCGACGCGCCATCGCTGTAGCCCGCCGTGCCAAGTCCGACGGCAAACCGATGGCGCCGCCCGCGTACGTAAGCCTATTCATGTGACGATTGATGGCGGAGTTCGCGATCGTTTGCCGCCCAGCGGGCAACTCAATCAGCCGATCACCGTGCGCCAGAAACGACGCGCTCACCGGCGTGCCTCGGTGAAATCGCTCAACAACAACGTCGCCCCGGTTACGCACATCCAATGCCGCACCCCCGTCGTGCACGAGGAACGTGTCTGCACACCCCGCTCCATCATTCGGCTTGACAACGACGCCTGACAACGCAGAGCCCTGAGCTTGCGAAGGCTCAGATTCGATCTTGCTCGAAATGCCCGCATGCTCATTCATAATGACCTGTTCTGGCACAGGCACCCCATGTCGCCGAAGGTGTTCGCTGCACGCGCGCTTGTCCGCGCACAGCCGAACCGCCGGCGGACTGCAACTGATTGTCTTAACCCCGGCTTCGCCCAGGCGTACGCACCAACCTTCGAGCACGCGATCGCATTCGGGCGCGATGATCATAGCCACGTCACACCTGCGCGCCGCGTCCGTGACCATGTGCGCGCAAGGGTCATCGGCGCTGATGCGAATCACGTCCGCGCCGGGAATCCTGAAATCCATGCGAACGTCACGCGTAGTCGTCACCCGATGCCCGGCGCTGATGAAATCTTCGACGGCAGCGCGCAACATCGCCCCCCCCTGCTCCGCGAGATGTCGCGGAATCGGTTCACCGGCCATGCCTCCGCCGCAAACGTGTTCGAAGATCAGACTATGCATGTCAGTTCAGGTTCGATCGATTCGGACCATGTAAATGGTTCCGCAATGTCGCCGTCACGTACCGCGACGAACAGGCCCGCCGCAATCATATCCGCGCTCGTGCCGGGGTTGCGGCGATGGCCGTCGTCGCGCAGGTGCGCGTCGAACTCGTCAAACGCCGCGAGTCCCGCGGGCGTGTTTGGCCAGCCCGCGTCGAGTACCTGCGTCGCACGCCGCTGAACATCATGCGCATCGGCATCGCCACATTTTCGGCGAATCAGGCTGTCGGGCGCGGAGGCAAGCAGTTGCAGGTGCACGCCGACAATCGCCCTGTCCAATGGCTCGCCACGCAACACGGCTTGAACCAGGCACGGTGACACGACATCGAACACGTCGGCAAACCCGCACGCGTATTGCCTCGCGATCGCGTCACGATCGGCAACGCAGCGCATCGCGGTGATCAGGTCCGTATCCGGCTTGTAGTGCACATCGTGCGCCGCCACACGACCCAGCCCGCCGGGCGCGGCCACGCGGATCGCCTCGTATACGGCTGCGGTATCGCTGTCATCAAGTTGGCGAAGCACTTGTGCCACGCCCGGCCGCAATGGCGTGTCGATCAGCACCGCGCACAACGGAGCCAGTAACAGCGCGATGCCAAGATTCGTGTTCGTGCCCGTTGCATCACGCGTCACGCGCACGCACTCAAGTACCGTCGCGCCGACATGGCACACCGCGGCGCGATCGAAAACCGGCCGTGTCACGCTCGCGCTGACCACGAAGTCCGACCAGAACGCGTTGTGAAACGCACAACGCGGGTGTACGTTGCCCGCCTTGGGCGCCGTCGCTTCCAACACGCACGCCAGTTGCGCTATTTCACCAACACTACGCATGCATGGCCCCCTTCGTCGCGATCTCGCGCACGAACATCAGCACGTGCTGCGCCACGTCAACGCCGGTTACGCGCACCAGTTCACGCCAGCCAGGCGCCGCGTTGACTTCGAGCACATACGCCCGACCCTGCCGGTCGATCAGAATGTCCACGCCGGCGACCAACGCGCCGCAAGCCCGCGCCGACTGAAGCGCGAGTTCAACGAGCGATTCGCTCGCATCGTAAGGCTCACCCTTCGCGCCGCGCGCAATGTTCGACCGCCAGTCATCACCGACGCGTCGCATGCTCGTCACCACGCGATCACCAATGACCAGTAGTCGAACGTCGCCCTCGGCGTCGTCAATGAACTGCTGCATGTAAATGATTGATCCGGCGCGCTGGAGTTGTGCCGCGGCGCGCTCAAGCAGGTTGAGGTCCGTGATGCGCGTGATGCCAAAACCCTCGGCGCCAAACAGCGGCTTGACGACGACATCGCCACCAAGGGTCGCAAACGCTGCGGCCGCATCATCGATCGTCTGACACGCGATCGTCCGCGGGACGTTGATGCCCGCGTCGGCAATACGCGTCAGCGCGAGGTACTTATCGACCGCCGTCTCAATTGCGCGAGGTGGATTGATGACCGGGACACCGGCCGCCTCAAGCCGATGCGCCACGTCCATGCAGAAGACGATTTGTTCGAGCGTACCGGCGCCGATCGTACGCAGCAGTACGGCGTCCGCATCCGTGAGGACCACGTCACCGGCGAGGACGGTCTGCTTCCCGCCTGCAACGTCCGCACGCAAGGCACTCCAGCGCGCCGTCGCCGCGCTCACCTCAAGGTCCGCCGCTGCACGCAAAAGGTCACGCACGACCCAACCTGTCTTCTCAACGACGATGACAATGTGCATGACCTGAACTCACCCGTCAAAGAACGACGCGCGCAGCACCTCATGATTCACCCGGCCAAACGCAAATGTCCGTCCTGTTTCGACGTTGTGAAAACACACTGCCGCCGGGCTGAATAGCATCGGGTCGATCTTGTAAAAGTCGTGGTCGTAGCCGGAAAAAATAGCCGCGAACGGTCGACCATAGTCTTTTGATGTGCTTGATGGCAAACACGCGCCGACGTTCTGAAGCGATTCATCGTCGCCGGTGACATGCAGCACCACCTGCGCGCCGTACAGCACTGCGTCATTCGTTCGCCCGATCGCGCGGATGTCATCACCTGCAACCGGCGGCAGCGGCGCGTGACCAAAGCCCGCGACGATGCGCGTGAGGTCGAACTTGAGCTCGTGCAGTTTGTGAAGTGCAGTCTCGACACTGCGCGCTGTCACCTGCACCCCACCGGTGATGCTTGCCGTACGCGCGGCAATCAATGTCAGCGTGTGCGGGTCAACGCGGCAACGATCGGACAGGTAGCCTATCACGTCCGCGCCGGGTAGTTCCGACGTTTCGAGCACACCGACAGCGCAGTTAGGTTCTTCACGCAGCCCGATGTCGTTGTACAGGTCTTCCTTGCCGTAAGCTGCGCGCATCGGACCTGAGCCCATCGCGAAGTACTTGTCGATGCTGATCTGCCAGCCCGCGTATTGGCTGGCCATGCACGCGGCGACGGGCTGGTCAATGCGCACGACAACCTGCGGTACGGCGATCTGTTCGGCGCCGTCGATGTGACCGGCCCCGATCGACACGTGCCCCAGGTCCGCCAGGCATGTCCTCGCAACCATGACGCCCGCGCTCAAACTCCCGCGCGCGTCAATACCGGCGTCGATCACTGTCGCGCCGGAAACGAAGTGACACGACACACCCAACTCACCAGCCCGCGCTGTCAGATCGTCCGCCACGACCTTCGCTCGATCGTTCAGGCTCAGCACACCCACTGCCACACCTCACCTTTGTTAAGTTCACAACGATCGCCGGTCCATATACGCACGCGGTCGTAAGCATTCGGTTTGTCACTGCCTAACACACACAGGTCTCGCAGTCGGCGCACCATGACGAGCCCGAACGTCATCGACGACAGCTCGAGGACTCGGTCACGGCTGAAATTCACGCCAAGGGTCACGTCAGCGCCGGGGTTGGTGCACATGATCGTGCCGCGCCGCATTTCGAGACCGGGATGATCGACCGGCCCCAGACAAAGGACGATGGTTCCGGCG
>NZCH01000019.1 GCA_002688155.1 Phycisphaerae bacterium | reverse complement strand
TTACACCGCACGGTCAGCAGCCGGTGAGCCGTGACGCGCTTGAAGCAATACTTGACGCCACGTTCGAAGGTGCGGCAGTTTTCACCTGGGACACCCTGCTCGCCACCGGGTTGGCGATCCTGATCGGTGGCGTGACGTTCACCGGCAGCCTCGTCGCGTTCGGCAAGTTGCAGGGGCTTAGATTCATACCCGGTCGGCCGATTCAGTTTGTAGGGCAAAAAGTGCTGATTGCGATTGGGATGATTGTGTGCTTGGCGCTCACGGGGGTGCTGATCACCGAGCCGCAAGCGGATTGGACGGTGGTGGTGATCGGCGCGATTTCGCTGGTGCTTGGCATTCTGCTGGTGATCGGCATCGGCGGCGCGGACATGCCGGTCGTGATATCGCTGCTGAACAGCTATTCCGGCCTCGCCGCATCGATGGCCGGGTTCGTCCTGAACAATCATGCGCTGATCATCACCGGAGCGCTTGTGGGCGCGTCGGGCATCATCCTGACCAACATTATGTGCAAGGCGATGAACCGGTCGCTCGCGAACGTCCTGTTTGGTGGTGTCGGTGGCGCGCCAAAGGGGGGCGGTGCAACGGCCACGGCCGAAGGCACCGTTCGCGAACTGACCGTCGAAGACGCCGCGATTCAAATTGAAGCGTCGCAACTGGTCATTGTCGTGCCCGGCTACGGGATGGCGGTCGCTCAGGCGCAGCACAGCGTCGCGGAGTTGGCAGAGCAACTCGAAAGCAGAGGCATTACCGTCAAGTACGCGATTCACCCCGTTGCGGGGCGCATGCCCGGGCACATGAACGTCCTGCTCGCCGAGGCCAACGTACCGTATGAGCAGTTGTGCGATCTGGACACGATCAACCCCGACTTTGAGCAGGCCGGCGTCGCGCTGGTCATCGGCGCCAACGACGTAACCAACCCCGCCGCACGGCACGACACCGCCAGTCCCATCTACGGCATGCCCATCCTCGACGTGGATAAGGCCAACAGCGTCATCGTCATCAAACGCAGCCTCAACCCCGGGTTCGCCGGCGTCGAAAACGAACTCTACTACATGCCCAACTGCGGCATGCTCTTCGGCGATGGCAAGGCGATGGTTAACGCGCTGGTGAACGAGCTGAAGGAGTCGTGAGCGACTGAGCGCGCGTTGCGCAAGGCTAATCACTTCTTGTGCCTTGTAAAATAACTTCAGCTATTTTGCTGTTCGCGCAGTTACCAGGCGGCTCTTGCTTTTGTGAAGGAAGAGTGCTTCTACGATGGCCCGGCGTAAGCGGGCACCCGCACGTTATGTCGGGCGCCAATGCACCGCGAAGCGTTGCTGATCAGCGCAGCACCACGTCATGGATGAGTTGGCCGTTGATGCTTGACCAGATGAGCGTGGGTTCAGGATTCTGACCCGGCGCGCTAATGCGCGGCAGCAGGCCCGTTTGTTGCGGGCGATACAGGCGAAACTTGCCCGGCGCGCCGCTGCGACGTGGAAAGCGGAACATTGAATCGTCGTTGGCACTCATCACGACCTGATAGCCGTGGCCGGAACGAATCGTGCGGAAATTGATCTGCTGGAGCTTCGTGCGCAACTCGTGCATCGTTCCGGGTGTGACGTCGTATTTCTCGCGCAGGAATCGCAGCCCCTGGCCAAGGAACTCGAGCCGGTGCAGCGTCGTGGTGACCGTGTCGGGCTCCTGCTCGATCGCGAACTCTTTCCACGCCTGTGCGAATCGCTTGCGGTCGGCTCCTCCGAACGCCTGTTCGAGCGCCGCCTTGTTCGACGCGCCGTCGCGCAGTAGACGCAGGTAACGCACGAATGCTGCTTTACGCCTGTCATGACTGATCAGAAAATACACCACCGACCATGACTGGTGATAGAGCAATTCGGCACGGGCCGACCCGCTGGTCACGATGTCGTGCCAGTCGTCATTCGACATCATGAGCAGATCGTCGAATTCCATGGCCGTGCCGTTTTGCAATGCGGCGCGGACGGTGGCGATGCGGTCGGCATTGACCAGGCCGAGCTTAAACTGCTGGCGCACGACCAAGCCGTCCTCAAAATACTGTGCCAGCCCTTCGTTGGCCCATGCGGAAATGTTTGAACCAATGTGACTTAGCGCAAACTGGTGAAAGCCCTCATGCTGAAGGACGGAGAAGGTCTCCATTTGGCTGCGGCCGCTGGTCCAGGTTGCCAGACCCTGGATCAGCGGCGTGAGGATGAACATCCCGCCGGTGTTCTGCGCGTTGACCCCTCGGTCGCGCATGTAACTGATGTACTGGTCCTGTGTCTCGAACAGGTACAGGGGCATCGGTTTACCGAGGTCTGGCCCGAAGTTCTCAAACCGTTTTTTGTATTCGCGAAAGATGCCGTCCATGTGGTTGGCGAAAACCTTGGCCTGCCGAATCGGGAGGTTCGAGTAGATGGTGTAGGCGCGGCTCTTGTAGGTCTTGAGCCGGATCTGCGTGGACGACGGCGCGCGGGCAGCGCCGGATGCAATGACGACGGCAGTGAGCAGCGCAATCGCCGCTGGTATCGTCATGGAAGGCCGTGTGCGGCGCCAAGTTGTCACGGATTCACCCAACCTTTCACGCTCCCGCACTTAGGTACGCACCGACCGCGCTGTGCGATCGCGCCGGGCCCTGTTTCCAATAATATTCTCGGCCAGCGCCCGTCGTTACTTGCCCGCAAAGTCGATCACGCGGCTGATTTCACTGCGCAAGTTCTTGCGGTGTACGATGCGATCGACAAACCCTTTGCCCATCACGTGTTCAGATCGCTGGAATCCGTCAGGCAACTTCTGGCGGACAGTGTTGGCGATCACGCGCGGACCGGCAAAACCAATCAGAGCGTTAGGCTCGGCCAGAATCACGTCGCCCAGCATCGCGAAACTTGCGGTCACACCACCGGTGGTCGGGTCTGTCAGCACGCTGATAAACAGGCCGCCGGCTTGATCGTGCCGTGCCAGTGCCGCTGAGGTTTTGGACATCTGCATCAGGCTCAGCGTGCTCTCGTGCATGCGCGCGCCGCCGGAGCAACTGGCGATCACCAGCGGCAGGTCAGACTGTGTCGCCATTTCAATCGTTCGGGTGATCTTCTCGCCCACGACCGAGCCCATCGAACCACCCAGGAAGTGAAAATTCATACACGCCAGTGCGACGCCGCGGCCCTTGACGAACCCCTTGCCGCACACGACGGCGTCGGCGTGGCCGGTCTTCTTCTGCGTGTCCGCGAGCCGCTGTTTGTATGACTTTACGTCCTCGAATTTGAGCGGATCTTTCGGCGTAATGTTCTGCCACATCGGCTCGAAGCTGCCCGGGTCGCAGAGTTGCGCAACACGCTCGTCCGCGCCGATACGGTAGTGGTGGCTGCATTCCGGGCAGACGTGCAGGTTCTGCTCGACGTTTTTGCGGTAGAGCATGGCCGTGCACGATTCGCATCGCATCCAAAGCCCGGCGGGCACGTCCGCTCGCTTGCCGGCCTCGGCAACGTCCGCCCAGGTCCGGGGGCTGATGGCAGCTCCACTGGTCACGGGCTGATGCAGTACCCGGGCGCTCGTACTGGCGCCTGTGGCGACAGCGGTCACGCTGCTGGTTGTGCCGGCGCCACCGCCTGTCGCGGCGGATGCAGCGGTTCCCGTGGTTCCGGAAGTACCGGTGACAGACTCAGCCATGGCGGTGCGTCTCGTTGTGATTCAGCGCGATATTGAGTAGGGTTTCGCCGTGAACGCGGTGGGATTTCACCGGGCAGCGTCCGAGGTGCTCGCCGGTCAAAAAACCATTGTACCTGATATCGGCTGGATTAAGCCAAGGAGCGTGCATGCGAATCGTTCGATTCATTGATGAACACGGGCAAACCCTTTTAGGACAAGAGCTTGAGAGCGATCTGGCTCAGGTGCTAGATGGCGAGTTGTTTGGTCAATTAACACCCACAGACCATCAGGTGCGCATTGCCAGGAGGCTGGCGCCGCTGGACCCATGCAACATTTTCTGTGTCGGCGCCAACTACCTGCTGCACATCAAGGAAGGCAAAAAGGTACTCAAGGAAGAGATCGAGATCCCGCGTTTTCCGGTCGTATTCATGAAACCGACCACGGCGCTGTGCCACCCTGGCCAGCCGATCGTGATCCCCAAGACCTACGAGGAAGCTCCGGGACCGGACTACGAGTGTGAGCTTGCGGTGGTGATCGGCCCCGAGCCGGTTCACTGTGTTGATGAAGCGAACGCTCTGGACGCGGTATTTGGATACACCGCCGCCTGTGACGTCTCGGCGCGGTGGTGGCAACGCAACGCAGGCGGACAATGGATCATCGGCAAGGGTTTTGACACCTTCTGCCCACTTGGCCCGGTGATCGTCACCAAAGATGAGATTCCTGATCCGCAAGACGTGACAGTCACCACGCATTTAAACGGCAAACAAATGCAGCACGGACACACGTCGGCCATGCTGTTCACCGTCGCGAATATCGTCAGCTTTCTCAGTCGCGATCGAACGCTGTTACCAGGTACGGTGATCCTTACCGGCACACCCGAGGGAATTGGCGCGGCGCGCACGCCGCCGATCTGGCTGCAGCCCGGTGATGATCTGGTCATTGACGTCGAGTACATCGGTACGCTGCGCCATCCCGTCATCGCAAGTGAATCATGACTCACCGCGGGCCGCTTGCGGCTTCGCACGACCTTCTTGCATGAAAACACTCGACCGATACCTCATCCGCCATTTCATGGTCAACTTCGCAATTCTCTTTTGCGTGTTGGTCACGTTGTTTGTACTGATCGATATGATCATCGATCTGGATGAGTTTCTGCAGGCGTCGGAGAACACGGCCAAACGCTGGCAGGCCGAGGCGAATGGCGTAAAGTCGTACGGTCAGGGCGATGTGAACGATCCTAAAACATCGCAGCTGGTGCGTGCGTTCGTGTACACTGTGATCGGCTATTACGCGCCGATGGTGGTTACGCTGTACGTGTACATGTGCGGTCTGGTGGTCGTGGGCGCCACAGGGTTTTCTCTTGCAGCGCTGGTCCGCGCCGGTGAACTGACGGCGATTGTGACCAGCGGGGTCAGCATGTTTCGCGTCGCGGCGCCCATGCTCGTGGTCGGGTGCATACTCAATTGCATTGCGATGCCGCTGCAGGAGTTGGTGATTCCCAAACTGGCGCACAAACTCAGCCGTAGCAAGAAAGACCTTAAAAAAGGCGAGGAATTCCACCAGTTTGCCGTCACGTACGAAGGCGACAATCAGGGGAACCTGTTCAGCGCGGCCGAGTACCTGCCGTTGCGGGGCGAATTGTGGTCGGTCCGAATCGTTCAGATAGATCGCACGGACCATCACTTTGTTCGCCGAATCATGGCAAACCAGGCGATCTGGGAGCCCGAGCAAGGCGGATGGAAGCTCATTGATGCATATGCGCTCTACCCGGACACCCGGTTGGCGGGCGGCGCTTCGGTGCCGACCGTCGACTTTGTCGAATCGGACCTTTCACCTACCGTGTTGATGGCGCGGCGGGCCGATCGGTATCCGGCGGTGCTCAGCGTCGGTCAGCTCCGTCAGTTGATCAACAGCAAGTCACTCGACGCGCGCAAAGCCAGACGCATGTCGATGGTGCTGCACAGCCGGTTTAGCATGTTGATCGTGAACGTGTTGATTCAAGTGCTGGTGCTGCCGTTCTTCCTGCTGCGTGAGCCGGCGAGTCTGATGACGCAGGCGGCCAAAGCCGCGGGCGTGTGCATCGGAGCGTGGGGCATGTTCCTGTTCGGATCGCAGACCGGCGCTACGCTGCTGCCGCCGGTGACCGCGGCATGGATGCCCGTGTTCCTGTATGTGCCGATGAGCGTCTTTCTAATCCAGACGGTTAAGACGTAGCATTGTGGCGCCGAGCCAATACCCATGAACCGCATTGACCAGATATTTTCGCAATTGCGTTCCACCGGTGGCAAGGCGCTGATGCCTTATCTGACCGCGGGTGACCCTGACATTGCGACCACCGGGACGCTGCTGCCGCGCATCGAGTCGGCGGGCGCGAGCATTTGTGAACTGGGGATTCCGTTTAGTGATCCGATCGCCGACGGGCCGGTCATTGAGGCGTCTATGACCGTGGCCCTGGACGGAGGCGTGCGGCTGGCAGATATTTTTCAGATGGTTCGCGAGCAGCGCGACAAACTCGCCCTGGGCCTGGTCGCAATGGTCAGCTACTCGATCGTTCACAAGGTAGGTGAGCACGCATTCGTGCGTGACGCGAAGGCTGCAGGGTTTGACGGGTTTATTTTTCCCGACATGCCGATCGAGGCGGAGCGGTGGACGGACCTGGTCGCGCACGCCGGCGATCAGGAGATGATCTGTTCGATGCTGATCGCACCGACCACGCCGATCGACCGTGCCCAGAGGATCGCTTCGTCGAGCACGGGGTTCGTGTACCTGCTGTCGCGCGCGGGTATCACGGGTGAGCGCAGCGAACTACCGACGGACCTGCCACAGCGCATCAATCGTCTCCGTGACGTAACGGACCTGCCCATCGCTGTTGGATTCGGCATCGCTAACCGGCGCCATGTAGCACAGGTCGTTAATGTGGCGGACGCGGCGATCGTCGGCTCGGCGATCATGCGCGGCGTTGCCACCCATCGCGATGCGCCGCGCGAAGAACTCGTCGATGATGTCGCCGCGTTCGTGCGCGACCTGGCGCAAGGTTTGGGCGGGGGGTAGTGGGCGGTATTCGCGTGACAGACGTCTCTTGACACACGCGCCATCCATACCCACACTCATGCCATGATCCGTTACCGCGTGTTGCGAATCGTATTTGGTTATATCTGGGCTGCGGGCCTGTTGCTGGTCGGGACGTGGTTGTGGCGGGTGCCCGCGTTGCACGCGGTCGAGGGCAACAGCGAATCGGCACGGTTTTATGTAACGCGCATGCTGGCGCTGGCGGGTTGGGCCGGCGGATTGTTCGTGTTCATGTGGCTTGTCGCAGACGTGATGTTCCCCAAGGCGCCGCTATTGGCCACGGCGCTGGCACGCGTGCTCGCGGCCGTCGCGTTCTGGGCATGTATTGTGTTTCTGTGCTCGCACTACCAGGTTCAGATCGCCGCCTGGGGGTCGTGGGGGGCGGCGGGGTAAGAATCGCCAAAGCCCAACGCAACTACCCACGTCACCCGTTAAAACCACTTGCCCCCGACAGTCACCTGCGCATCGGCGACCTGGCCAAATGGCTGTCCATCGGCGATCAGTTCGGCAGCGAACGACTGACGCCTGCAGGCGCCGCTGGCAGTAATCGTCATGTCGCACCTCACCTCCGCGCGCGGTGGCGCCTCTAGCGTGGCTGCATCACCGTCCCAGCCAGCCGGGCCGGTGAGTCGGACCTCCAACTTCGCTTTGCGCGGCAACGGGTTGCGCACCACCACAGTCACGTTCACCGGCCCGGGCTGAGCAAGATGCGTGCGGAAGGGCCATATCCAGCCTCCCCAACTGTCCATGTCAAGGTGCGCTTCGTCATCGCCCAGCACCATGGCGCTGCGGTGGACCGTATCAATTTCCTCTGTCCACCGATCGATCAGTCCGAAGTAATGGTCGTCCGTGGGGAATGCCTCCGTGTGGCCAGTCAAAACGATGTCGGGCCGCCAGTTCGATATCCACGCGGCGCTTTGCCGGTGCCCTCCCAGCAGGCATCCGTTGCGGTACACGTGGTTGGACTTGATGCGATTGTTGGTGAAATGGTCTTCGCCGTTGTGAAAGAAATACTGGTCGCCTGTGTGAGCAAACCGCTTTCCGTCAACCTCGAAGCCAATGAGCGATGCGAAGCGCGTGTGCCCGCTCATCGCGCCAAAGCGAAACTCATACTGCTCCCATCGAACCGTCTGATCAAGTCCAATGCGCTTGTCGATGCGGCAGGGAATGTGCCAGTTGCATGGGAAGCAATGGCCCTCCGGCACGGCGAGCAGATCCGCGAACACGTCGGATGCCCAGCATTGCGTACCGAACAGCCGTTGCAGCACCGGCACGCCACACACGTGATCGTCGTGAAAGTGGCTGATCAGTGCCACGTCGATGCGGTCGATGTCGAACCGTTCTTTGAGCCCGTCGAGCCCGTGCAGCAGCGCGCGCCGGCGTTTGGGTACCGACAGGCCCTGAAAATGTACTTGCGACAATGCATAGCCGTAGTCGATCACCATCGCCTTCGTGAAGTCATCATTCAATAGAATCCAGGACCTTGCGTTGGAATGCGTGCTGACGTAGACGTGCTCGGTCACCCTGGTCAGGTCGGGCAGTTCGGTTTCGGGCAGCAGGTCGATATCACCGTGGCCGCAGGAATCGAGCACGGCCTTGAGCGAATCTTCGAGCGAGGTCAGCGCGACCTCCACGTTCTC
Organism: Phycisphaerae bacterium; assembly: GCA_002688155.1. Taxonomy (GTDB): domain Bacteria; phylum Planctomycetota; class Phycisphaerae; order Phycisphaerales; family Phycisphaeraceae; genus ARS1224. The sequence continues at coordinate 9,640 of NZCH01000019.1, read as the reverse complement.
CACGATTGGCTCGCCCATGCTCGGCAGCAGCGTGTCGAATCCGCGCTTGCGCAGTTGGCGCGCACTGTAGATTGCGTTCCACGTGCCAGTTGTGCAGTTGTAGTTGTATTGATAGGGCGCGATGCGCGGCACCCGACCGGGTGAGTGGATCGCTTCGCCGCAGAAGACAACGCGCCGCCCGGTCGCCGGCAAGGCCATCGCATAGCCGGTCTGTCCAAGCGTCGCGCCAGGGAGCGGGACTGATTCGATCGGCAAGCCGGCGATCGTCTTCGTGTCGTAGTCCGGAAACGGCGCGACGTCGGGGATCGATTCGATCGGGACATTTAGATCCCACAGGTTGTCGTAGATGATGTACGTTTGACGCTCGCGCAGGTGCTGCTCAACATCCGCGAGCATTTCGTGTTCGTACTCTGGCGCGAACACGTCGATGCCCTTCCGCGCCGCCCGCACCGCGCCGGCCGCGTGGTCACGAAAGTGATGCGTGAGCAGTACCGCCGACGGTCTCGCCGGCAGGTCGGAAAATTGGTCGAGCCAGTACCCGGTTCCCGCGTCGATGATCACCATGCCGTCTGTGCCATGCACGGCATAAACATTGCAACTGTCACGAAAACGCCACAAGTCTTCTGAGAGTTGTTGCCATTTCATGCTTGATTGTTCCCTTTACATGTTCGTGCTCTGCAGGGTCACGTGCGCCATCGATGCAACCGCTACGCACGAAGCGAAACCAACAGCGTACCGCGCGTCTGCCATGATCGCTCGTACGATGCAACATACGCTTCTGCTGTTCGACATTGATGCGACGCTATTGAAGACTCACGGCGCCGGCATGCGCTGCATGGCCATGATCGCGGTGGAAATGTTCGGTGATACGTTTCGGTGGGGTGGCATTGATCCCTCCGGCAAACTCGATCCGATGATTATCGCCGAGGCGCTGGCGCTTAACGGCATCGACGCGAGCGATGAGATACAGGAGCAGTTTCGTGTGCAATATCTGCGGAGGTTGCAGGAGGAACTGATCGCGTGCGCCGATCAGGTGCAAGTGATGCCGGGCGTGCACGAACTGCTGGCACTGCTGCGAGATCGCGAGGCACATCGCGGCGACATCATGCTTGGCCTGCTGACCGGAAATTTTACCGCGGCCGTACCGATCAAACTTGGCGCGATCGACGTCGACCCGGACTGGTTCACCATCACCGCCTTCGGCGACGAGGCCGACAGCCGCCCGGATATGCTTGGACTGGCGATGCGGCGTTACGAGGACCACACCGGGCACCCGCCGTGTGCACGGCGCGTCATCATCATCGGCGATACGAATCGCGACATCGACTGCGCCAAGGCGCACGGCGCCGTCGCCTTCGCGGTTGCCACCGGCCGGTGCACCGTCGAGGATCTGCGTGACCACGGCGCGGATGTTGCCACGCAGGACCTCAGCGATCCATCGCCACTACTCGAATTGATTGACAACAGCATCACGGCCGCTTCGACCTGATCCGAAGCCTGCCGGTTCCGTCTGGACGAGTGCCAACCGGCGCGGCATTGGCGTAGAATGCCGACATGGTGCCTCCCGCAGATGACAACGATCAATCTCTTCGCTTCGCTCCGAGCACGGTGCGGATGCTGGTCGTAACAGCGATCGTCGGCCTGCTGACGTTGATGGTCATGCTGTACCCGATGCATTTCGCAGCGCGCGGTGACGATGCCTGGCTGGCGATCCACACAGTCGGTCCGCTGGTGCTTGTGGGCAACATCGCACTGTTCATTCCCGTCGGCGTGTGCGAAGGTCGGCTGCTGCGGCGGATGTTCGGCTTTGTCGGCACAATGACGCTGCTGGCGCTGATTGACGTTGTGCTGATCGCACTGATCGGCGAAACGATTCAGCTTTGGATCGTCGAACGTGACAGTTCGCTGATCGATCTGGTCGCGCACACGATTGGTGGGACGATTGGCGTCTTGTGCGCCGACGCCATGTTTCCGGCCGGTTGCAATGGTCAGACCGCGCGGTCGAATGAACCGCCTGCGTCGAATGACGCATGAATGTGTTCAACAGCCAGCCTGCGTGGCCCGGTGGATACGCTGCATATCCCGATGCGTCTCGCACAGCCTGTTGGCTCCGTGATCATGCCGATCGCGTATCGGGTACTGCTGATCCCGCGCTGGTTTGTGTCTGAAGGGATCGTACTGTGCGGGCATTTGATCGCGCATGCGGGGGTGGACGGGTTTGGGTACTTGACGAAGACGTGGGTGGTGCACTCGTGGCGGCGTGGCGGGCAACCACCTGTGTGACAGGAGCGATGGCGCACACGCGCGTCGGACCAGGCAATGCCTCAACGGCGGTGAACTGCTAGACCATTTCACTGATCCGCGATCCTTTTCCTACTGGACCGGGCGGGGCGTCTGCGTGCACAGTTAAAGCGGTGCTGCACCGGATGCCGGTGAATGGGAAAACGACAAGCACGAGTGATGTACACTCCCACACGTAGTATTCAAGATCTGAAACCAGATTCCGCAGGAACAGCAATGGCCAACAACGCCCTTCTCGAAAAACTGCTCGCCGGCAACACCGTGCTGGGCTTTGCGAATATGTACCCGGCGTCGGGCATCATTGAAGGCGCCGCTAAAGACTTTGATTTCGCGTGGATCGACAGTCAGCACGGAGAACACGATTACCGAACGGTGCTGGCGGCTTGTCAAGCGTGCAGCGGGGTGAATGTTGCGGCACTGGTGCGCGTGCCGGGACAGGAGCCTGCGTTGCTGGGCATATACGCGGACCTGGCACCACTGGGGATGATGATCCCGATGGTCAACACGGCCGAGGAGGCGCAGTGCGTCGTTGATGCGCTGTATTTCCCCCCGCAAGGTTCGCGCTCATTCGGCGGGCGACGCATCATCGACCTGTACGGCCGCGACATGCCGACCGAGTTTCATATGATCGTCGTCGCGCAGATTGAGACGCTCAAAGCCGTCGAAAATGCCGACGCGATCATCAATACCGATGGCATCGACATGCTGTTTTTCGGCCCGGACGACATGCGCATCTGCATGGGCCTGCCGATGAACACGCCCATCCTGGAAAACGACCAACTGCGTGATGCGGCGCAGCGGATGGGCGCCGCGGCGCGCCAGGCCGGCAAGTTCGCCGGCACCGTCGCGTTCGACCCGCAGCACCAGCAGTTTTTCCTCGAAGCCGGCTATCAGGCAATCGTCGTTGCCGGGGACATCGCCTGTCTGCGCACGATGGCGGCCAAATCACTCGAGGACGTGAAGCAGGTTGTTGCCGGCATCACGCCGACCGAGCGCGAGTTTAAGTTTCCACAGAGTTACTACGGGTAGGGGGGGTGGGATTTTCAATTTGCGATTGACGCGTTGCGATTTGCCACTGGCACACGTCCTTTCCCGATTCGGAAATCGGGAGTCTAAGATCGTCGCGATCATGCGCCGACGTGCGCTGGGTCAACGACGATCGGCCGCGCCGTCGCAATCGTGCATGCGGGCGTGTCCTGCACGTCGTAGTCCAAATCGCGAAGCGCCTGTTTTTGCGCATCGGCTGCGTCATAGTCCATGTTAGCGCGCGCTTCATTGATCAACTGCAACCTCGCATCGAGTTCGTCGCGCGACAGTGACCCGGCCGCCAGCACATCCGGCTCACCTGCAGCGGGCGTGCGCAGTATCCCGAGCACTGAATCAATTTTTTCCAGCACGGCGCGCTTCACCGCCGGCGTACCCTTGGGTTTCTTGAGCCAGTCAAACACGACCCCCAGCGCGCTGCTGATGTTCAGGTCATCCGCCATCGCTTCAGCAAAACCGGCGAGCACAGGGTGCGACAAATCGACCTGGGCCCACTGGTCACCGGCCTGCTGCGCGAACAGCGTCGCCGCGCTGCGCAACTGTGCGACCTCAAGCGCGGACTGCTGCAAGCTGCCGAATGTGAAGTTCAGGTTCGAGCGATAGTGACCGCGGATCAGTTCGTAACGCAGGATGGCCGGATGCACCGGTCGGCCGGTCACGCGGCCGTCCAGCACGTCGCGCACTGTGTGAAACGTGCCTTTGCTCTTGGACATCTTCTCGCCATCGACGAGCAGGTGGCGCGAATGAAGCCAGTAGCGCGCGAAAAACTCGCCGCCGGTCGCGCCGCAAGTTTGCGCGATCTCGCATTCGTGGTGCGGGAAAATGTTGTCCTCACCACCGGTGTGGATGTCGATCTGATCACGCCCGAGCAGGGCCGTAGCCATGACCGAACACTCAATATGCCAGCCGGGGTAGCCTTCACCCCATGGTGAGTTCCAGCGCATGATGTGCGACGGATCGGGTTTCCACAAAAAAAAGTCGCCGGGATGGCGTTTGACGGCCTGGTCTTCCTGACGCACTCTGCCGCCAGCGCCGGTGCGCAACCGGTCGAGCGTATTGCCCGACAGTCGACCGTACGCGTCGAAACTCTCCACGCTGTAATACACCACTCCGTCGTTGGCGACGTACGCGTGCCCGTGCTCGATCAGCTTTGCGATCATCGCCTGCATGCCATCGACGTGCTGCGACGCGCGTGGCGTATTCGCGGGGAATTCATCTGCGACCTTCATGTTCATCAGACGCGCATCCTGAAGAAAGGCGTCGATGTAAAAGTCGGCGATCTGGCACGGGTCGTCGGGATCGCCGATCGCCGCGACGTGCGCCTTGCCCTGCTTCTTGGCCTCCTTGATGCGCGCTGCTGCGACGGCCATCTTGTCTTCACCGCCACCGTCGGCGAACTGGTCCTCGGTCATGTGACCCACGTCCGTCAGGTTCATCACCTGGTGCACGTCGCAGCCGGCCAGTTCAAGAAATCTGCGTAAAACGTCGGCGAACAGAAATGTCTTGAAGTTGCCGATGTGCACGTAGTCGTAGACGGTCGGCCCGCAGTTGTACATCGACACGCGCGGGGAATCGATCGGCGTGAACAGTTCGATGCTGTTCGTGAGGGTATTGTAGAAGCGGGTGTCCATCACTGGAAGTGTAACAATTGCGCGATGAGAACCCACAAATTATATGCGTGGACTTCGCTGAGGGGTTGCAACTAAGTGGTGATGAATGGTCGGGTGGCAGGCGTTAATTCCCGTCGCCACCGTTACGCCCGTTTTTACCGTTCGCCGCCGGGGCGGCGAGCAATTCGATCCGCACGCGTGCCACCTTCGTGCGCTGCGCGCCGGTCACCGTAAAGCGAGCGCCGTGCGATTCGAACTGTTCCCCTGCGACTGGGATGTGCCCAAGGGATGCAAAGACGAATCCGCCGACCGTTTCGTAATCGCCGTCTTCTGGCAACGTCAGATCCAGCTGGTCATTCAGATCCTCGATGTCGACGCGCCCATCGACGTCGGCGGTCATCTCGTCGATGCGGCGGACGGTTGGCTCGTCCTGCGCTTGCTCGTACTCGTCGGCGATGTCGCCGATGATTTCCTCGATAATGTCCTCGACGGTGACCAGCCCCGCGGTGCCGCCATACTCATCGAGCACGATCGCCATATGTACCTTGGCGGCCTTGAACTCGGCAAGCATATCGGGCACGGCTTTGCTTTCCGGAACGAGCATGGGCTCACGTGTCACGTCGCGCAGGCTCATCTGCTGGCCGTTGCCCAGAAAACGGATCAGGTCCTTGGCGTATAAAACGCCTACGATGTTGTCCAGGTTTTCTTCGTAAACGGGTATGCGGCTGTGCCCGTGATCGAGGATCGTTGCGCGAACCTGATCCAGTGGCGCGTCGACTTCGATGCCGACCATCTCCGTGCGCGGTGTCATGATCTCGTCGACAGTTGTTGTCGGCAGTTCGATCACGCCTTCGAGCATCTGTTTCTGTCCTTTCTCGACGGCACCGTCCTCTTCGTGCTCATCGACGACCGCGAGGATTTCGTCGGCGAGCGGGCTGTCGCTTTCCTCATCTTCACCGGCGCCCAACAGACGGCGGACGAACAATTCCAGCAGCAGCAGCAGTCGCGCGATCGGCCACAGCAACAGATGTAGTGCATTCAACAGCACGATGGATCGCGCCAGCAGCCGTTCGGGCCGATGGCGCGCGATACTTGACGCAATCGCGACGCTAAACACGATCGTCAACAACAGCGCCAATCCCAGCGAGGCTGCGTAGTACCACAGCACGCTGGCATCGCGCAACTCTTCGAACCAGATCAACACGGCCACGAACAACGCCAGGTTCATCAAGGTGCGCAGCGTGCTACAGATGAGCTGAAGTTTAGGAGCGCGGTCGATGAACTGATCAAGCCGATTTTCAAGGCTGCGACCAGCCAGCAGTTCTGCCATTCGCGCCTTGCTGAACGTGCGCAGCGACATGGTGCAGGCCGCGAAATAGCAGCTCAGCACGGCGGCGGTCAGGGCAATCCATAATGCAGGGTCGGACACGTGGGTGGAGTCTGGGGTTAAAGGTTAATGGTTGGTGTTGACACGGTTGGGGTTGCGTAGACAGCGCCGATGCCGATTTGGGTCAGCAGATCGTCTTCAGCGGCGTGCATGGCGTGCGCCGCGTCGGGGTCGTTGTCGTTGTGACCCATCAGGTGCATCAGGCCATGGACGGCGTAAAGCAACAGTTCGTGGTGGACGTCATGCCCGTGGTGCGCGGCGGCCTGCTGCGCCTGGTCGATACAGATCGCAACGTCCGCGTCAACAGGCTCGTCATCTTCGTCGCGCAGATCAAATGTCAGCACGTCGGTGGTGTCATCAATTCTTTTGTGGCGTTTGTGCAGATCGCGCATCTGCGCGTCATCAATGACAGACACGCGAAGCTGCCCGCCGCGGACGCCCGCCGCTTGGGCAATTAGCACCAGATGGCGTTCGAGCCAGTGTTCGATTTTGGTTGTCGTCATGCCCGGCGCCGCACCAGCGACATCAACCGACTGGGCCCGCGCGACATCCGCGTCCCAGTGGACGGCGATCGCCAACGCTTCGGTAGAGGGCGGTTGGTCCGATGAGCCGCCTGAGCCATCATCGTCAGAGTTCTCGGCGTTCAGATCGCTGCAACAGGCAGCAGCCGTGGAAGTGTGGGTTGTCATGCGCGGGTTCGCATCAACAATCGGTCAATTATGCCACCGGGCAGTTGATCACAAACAATGATCCAGCCAACGCTACTATCTTATCCGGTATCGACCGCTGTCGCCAAGAGCGACCTATGAGAAAAGTATGGGCAGCCCGGGGTGTTTCCGGTTTGTCGCGACATGGCAATGCAACTATATTCACAGCAATTGGTTACAAATGTTGTGCCCGCTCTGGTACGTCGCTCACCACCTACCCGGACAACTGCGGCAACGGACAGTCCCGGCGTTTGACCATCGTAATGCAATTGCCGCGGTCGTTGTATCGAACGTCGGTCATGTAAGCGCGAATGAGCATGATGCCCCTGCCGTTTGGCTTGTCCAGGTTCTCCTGCGCTCTTGGGTCGGGCAACACGCCGGGTGTGAATCCCGTGCCCTCGTCGCAAATCGTGATCGCGACCTGCTCGTCGTCGATGCTGTATTCGACGGTCACGTGCTTGTTCGGATCGCTGTCGCAGCCGTGCATGATCGCGTTGCTCAGCGCTTCTTCGATCGCCAAGCGAATCGCAAAACACGCGCTTTCGGTGTAGGCCAAACCCTGCACCTCGTCCAGAATCTGCTGTTGGACCTTCGACGCTTCACCAAGATGGCCGCAAATGACCAGGCGTTTGGTTGACGTGGGCATTGGGAATCGTAGGGGTTGCGTGGTGTGGGGCGGTGTCCGCGTGCCTCGCGTTGCGGCCCTGCGGTCGCCGGGGTGCTGCCTGGGCTCTCATCTCCTGTCACTGGCGATGCAATAAAACCGGCGTTTGTAAGTCGGTGCCCCTGTTGCGTTACTGAAAGCTCGACGTTGCCTCATCCACCGTCTCGTGGATCTGGAAAAGCTTGTCCAGCTTTGTGATCTTGAACACCTCGTGTATTTGCGGATCGATCGTGCACAATCGTAACTGCCCGTTCTTTTGCCGAAGTCGGTTGTTGATTGTGATCAGCGTTCCTAGCGCCGCCGACGACAGATGCTCCACATCCGTGAAGTTGATCAAAATCCTGGGGTTCAGCGATTCGTCAATCAACTGAGCAATCTCGTCGCCGATTTGCTGGATGCTGGTCTCTTCGAGAATGTTACGGTCAACGAAGCTGATCTGGATGATGTCACCATCACGGTGAATCAGCAGGCGTGAGTCCTGCGTGGGCATGAGGTAGCCTCCTAAATCAAGTAGGTATCAGACTATAAGTTGCGCCCACGGGCATGTCAAGGCGATGCAAGACCCAGCGGTCATTCGAACTTCGCAAGTCATAAGGCTGATTTCCCGCTTGGGACATTCGACTTTCCGAGTTTCCGGATTTCCGACTTCGTCTGGGCCGCCCAAAGCGCCGCGTAACGTAATTGTGTGCTGACGGCTGCCTTTTGCGCGATCAGCAGGCCGAACGTGCCGGCGAGGAAACCGCCTTTGCACAGGTAGAACTTGATAAATGCCGCATATGGGCGCAAGACCAGGTCCCACCAGTGACAGCGTTTGCCTTGCGCATACCAGTCGCGCGCGACCAGCTGCAGCCGCGCATCGTGGCGCGCGCCGCTGAAGTAGTCGTCGAAGCCGGCGTCGCTGTGGCGCTTGTGTTCGATCCAGCCGGTCAGGTGCATGATCCGCCGAGGCGCCGACGGGCCACGCGAGTCGTGCAGTGTGTGTGCTTTCCACACCACTCGGTGGCGGTGAAACAATCGCCGCTGGCGATCCGGCGACCAGGCGCGCACGTAACGACCCATCACGTAATTGCGTCGCGGCATCGTCACCAAATCGACCGCTTCGAACTGAGCGTCGTCCAGCGCCCGAATCTGTTCGCCAAGCACTGGCGAGCATTCCTCGTCGCCGTCGATGATCAGCACCCAGTCGTGCTGACTCAGGTCGGCCGCGTACTGTTTCTGCAGCGTGTATCCGCGCCAAGGCTCAACGATGTAGCGATCCGCGTACTCTTGTGCGATGGCGGCGGTGTTGTCATGCGATCCAGAGTCGATGATGAGCAACTCATCCGCCCATCGGACGGATTCGCAAGCGCTGCGTAATGTCGCGCCCGCGTTGGCACAGCAGATCGCTACGGAAACCTTCACCATACGCGCAAACTGCACGATCGGCGGGCAAAAGTCAATCGCAATGGACGCGCTGGCACGGGTGATGCGTATAATGCCCGCGTTGAATTGCCGCCGCCCTGGCGCTCACCCACCGGTCCAAAGGCCCGTGCGCCCGACGGTCAGGGGTATCGCCCGGGGAAATGCACTGGAGATGCCACGGATGGTCATGCCCTATAAGATCGCCCTGGCCGCGGCGGGCATCATCTTCGCCGTCGTGTGCAGCATACGGCTCTGGTCGTTCGCGCCGCACGAGTCGGCAACGCCCAACGTAATCGCCAATCACGACGTGATCGCTGCGCACAATGGTTTGCCCTCCGATCATGATGCCCTGTCACCCGACTCGTCCGATCACGACGCGTCCACGCACGATTCGCCTGGGTCTTACACTATTGCGAAAGACGACACGCTCGCAACGATCGCGAAACGCATGTTCGGCGATGAGCAGTATCGGCAGCAGATCCGCAAAGCCAACCCCGACATCGATCCGAGCAGGCTGACCATCGGC
>NZCH01000018.1 GCA_002688155.1 Phycisphaerae bacterium | reverse complement strand
GCAGCATCGTGACGATACCGCATCGAACCGACTTGATTGATTGGATTCTGTTCATCGTGTGCCTCCCTATTCGGTCTGCGACGTTGCACGGCCCGGGGACTTAAGTCCCCGGACCCCAGATGCACAGGTTCGCTTTGACTTGGGGGGGAATTGTAAGTGTTTTGGGTGTGTGATGCCCGCCCGCCTCAACGGTGCGGGTCTGCACGCCCCTCAAACACGCTTGCGTAACACCATCGCGTAAAACGGCCGCCCCTGGTCTCTGTACTTGCGTTCAAAATTCGTGCCCGCAAGTTCGCCTGTCGGCGCAGAGGTGTCCGGCTCATACGGCTCGCGGTCGAACAGTGCGCTCACCGGCGCTGATGCTTCGACCATCCATTGAAAATACTCGGCATGGTCCGTGGTGATGCGGACGGTTGCGTCGCGCGTGTGGGTGAGCACGTGGTGCAGGTGTTCGAGAAACGGTGCCTGAATAAGCCGGCGTTTGTGGTGGCGCTTCTTCGGCCAGGGGTCGGGAAAGTAGATGTGCACCGTGCGGAACACGTGGCCCGGGCAGTATTGACGCACGAACGCGCCAGCCTCAACGTAAACCAACTTCACGTTGCTCAGACCATGCCGACGCATCCGGTCGGCGGTGTATCGCCAGAACGCACGGGCGTACTCAATGCTCACGTAGTTCACCAGTGGTTGCGCCGTCGCCTGACGCAACAGGAACGCACCCTTGCCCGAGCCGATTTCCAACTCGATCGGCCGGTCATCGTGCGGCGCGAACCACGCGCGCGGATCGACCGGACCGGACCCGATCGGGCCAAGGTCCGTCGCGTCAAGTCCGACACCGGTGACATCCAGCGCCTTGCCGTGCGAGAGGGTGTAGCTCACGCAAGGATTCTACATGCCAAAAACAACGCCGACGTCTGAGTCCGCGAAGGATCGGATCGGGCAAAGGTCGAATGTGCCGGGTGCGGACTTCAGACATGATCCCACGATGACCGGTTGCGGCTTTACAACGAACATCGCGCATGAAAAACCCGCCACGCCTTGCGGGCGTGGCGGGCGAAATTTGCGTGGGCTGCGCTTACAGCCCCGTCGGACTGGCTATCGAGAGCGCAGCCCCTTCCTACAGTCTGACAACAAAAATCACCTCCTTCGCAAAAAGCCATTCCAGCCGTCACCTGCGCAGTGCCGCGGAAGGATTATGTCGCTTACAGACTGCGACACAAACGGCACGTACCAGGCCGCCAGAGAATCCACGCCTGACAACGTCTCGTCAGGCCCAACGCGCGTCGGCCGAAGGTAGTTAGCCAACGCTCGGTCCACGGCCTGCTCGCCCCTGTGACGCCGTAACGCCCAAACAAGCGAACTCACCGCCGACACTTAATACTATGGCCCAAGAATCGCAAACGTCAATCGTTTTTTACTGTGCGTTGGAAAAATAAGTGAATTGCCGAAGCCCCATTTTGACCATTTTACCCAAATTGACACGGCGCAATGGGTTACATCGGTAGCGATTCCCACGCCCGGGGTCCGGGTTTGCACGTATGGCTTTGCGACTTTTCAACTTACCCCCTTACCTATTCTTAACCGTCGTCGTTCACACGGCGATACAATGCTTGACTTGGTGCATCACGTCGATTGCAAGATGCAAGAAGAAGGAGAACATGAATGCCACTGGGTTACAACACCGTTCTGGGCGATCCGAAATTAGCGCCGGAGAATCGATCTCACCGCGTGGCGATCTGCGGGTGGCCTTGTTCGATTGAGGACCCGCGCACCGCGACGCTTGACGCGCTTCTCGGCCATCTCGCGTCCGCCGGCTACGAGGGCGTTGAGTTCTTCATCAACACGTTCGAAAGATACTTTCCCGGCGAGTCGCAGCCGACCGTCGCGCGCAAGGCGCGCAACGCGCTCGACAAGTTCGGCTTGCGCCTTTTCGGCTCGACGCTGCACATCCCCGACGAAGACATGCGCGCGCTCAACTGGATCGACAAGTATATCGATGAGATGAAGATCGTCCAGGATATGGGCGGCGAGTACGCGTCGTACCAGATATCCGTGCACCCGGACCACGGCGAGACCGGCGGCGCATATCGCCAGGACGAGCGATACCTGCAATGGTGCGCGCAGCGTGTCGTCGAACTGCGCAGCGCGGCCTGGGGCCTGGGCCTGAACTTCTACAACGAAGTGCACGTTGGCCGTATCACCGAAGACCCCGGCGCGTGCGCCCGGCTGCTCGAACTGGCGACGTGTGAACTCAACGGTGACATGTCGCATTTTATTGCGCGCGGGTTCATGCACGGACCATACGTTGAAAAGGTGCTTGATTACATGGGCCACACGCACGTGCGCATGGCGCGGCAATACGGCGACTTGTCGGCGGGTGTGGACGATCCGGCCGCCGACTGGGACGCCGCAGGTGTCACGTGGCAGATGTTCGCGTTCATGAAGCGGGGCCTGCGCGGCGGGCTCAGTTCACGCACCATCGCCGGCGAAACCGGGCCAATGCACCTGGTCACCGACACACTCACACAGGACGCCGCGCTTGTCCCGCTCTACCGCGCCATGGCGCGCTACGCCGACGCATCGGCGCAAGGCATCGAACTGAAAGTCGATTCGCCCGCCGACCTGCGGCCCTGGGGGTGATCAGCAGCAGATCGGGCGCTGCTGCACAAACTTGCCACCGTCAGGAGCCGACCAATAGGGAGTTGCCGTATTTGATCTTCGCGCTGCCTGGGCGATGTCGCTTGAGCGCAAGACTCAACGATCGACCGATCACACGAGTATCAACGCGCCATTTACGAACGAAAGATGCGCGCCAACCATGCGCCGACCTTGTGGGGATGGACGGATCCGATGAGCGCTTCGACTTCGCCGCGGTCAAAGAATGTGCCGCCACACGCGTTGCAGCGGTCGACCCTGATGTGCTGCATGTCGACTTCCTTCATGTCCTTGCCGCACTTGGGGCATTTCATCCAGTGCTCGTGCTGCGCCTGTTCGGCCGCCTTCGCGTCAAGCTCCGCGCGCTTCTTCGCGAGCAGTTCCATTTCCTGCTGATGGAAGTACATCTCCTCGTCGTCGTAACCTTTGGGTTCCCATTGCTTGACGGGCATTTCGGTTAGCTCCCTGACAGTGGTTTCGGTCACCTGATTAACCGCTTGCCAATTCTACGAGGATGTCCAGTCCTTTGTCGAGCATGGCGTCATCGCAGGCGTAGCTGATGCGCACGTGTGTGTCGCGCTCGCTGAACACATTGCCGGGAATGATCAGCAGGTTCCGCTCGATGGCGCGTTCTACAAACTGTGTGCCGGTCATGTTCAGCTGCCCGGGCACCTTCGGGAAAGCATAGAACGCGCCCTGCGGGGTGGCCAGTTCGTAATGGCCGGCCAGTCGCTGCACGAGGTGGTCGCGCTTGGCGTGGTAGTGGGCGACGTGGTCGGACATGTCCTGGTCCATCGCGACCAACCCGCCCGCCTGCGCCATGGACGGAGCGCACACGAACGAGTACTGCTGGAGCTTGGTGAGTTCATCGATGATGGGCTTTGGCCCGGCGGCGCAGCCAAGTCGCCACCCGGTCATCGCGTACGTTTTGGAAAACCCGCGCAAGAGAAGCGCATCGGTCGAATACGACGCCGGTGACGGACACCGTCCGTCGCGCCCGCCGCGCGTCGTGCCCTGACCAAAGAAAAACTCGTCGTAGATTTCGTCGGTCAGAAGCAGTACGCTGCGCCGGTGGCACAGGTCGGTAAGTTCCCGGCACGTCGCTTCGCTTGCCGTTACACCCGTCGGGTTCGACGGTGAGTTGAACAGCAGCATCTTCGTGCGATCCGTGATCATCGGTGCGACGCGCTCGGTCGTGACCTGAAAGTCCGGGTAGGTATCGACCATCACCGGCGTCGCGCCCGAGAGCGTGACCAGGTGTTTGTACATGACGAAATACGGGTCGGGCACGAGCACCTCGTCGCCCGGACCGACGCAGGTCAGCAGCGCGAGCATCAGCCCGCCGGACACGCCCGACGTGATCAGACAGCCAAGCGACCCGTCATCAAACCCGGCGCGCCATGCGGGGAATTCGTCGCCCAGGCGATCGCGCACCTTGTCCAGAAGTTTCGCCAGACCCTGCGTGACGGTGTACTTGTTGTACCCGGCACTGATCGCGTTGATCGCTGCCTGCTGGATTGGCTCGGGCACGTCGAAGTCGGGCTGCCCGATCGACAGGTTGACCGGGGCCTTCAGATTTGCCGCCAGGTCAAACACCCGGCGAATGCCCGACGCGTCAATTGCGCGCAGGCGATCAGTGATGAATCGTTGCGGATCGAGCATGGGGCCATCGTGCCTATTCAATCAACCACAGGGGACACAGGCCAGAATCAGAAATACACATCGGGTTTGAACATGGCGCGTTAACTGCTTGACACGCCTGGAGGGGTCATGCATGCCAATCATGAAATCCCTCTGTGATCGCATTGCCCTCTGTGGTTGATGATCCGTGTTACCCCCGTGCAGAACGGTGCGCGCTCAGCACGGGACCTGGGCCGTTTTCGTGTTTCGGTGCGCGTTGTGCGCGACGGCGGGAAATTGTATCAACCAGCCTCGAGGTCGTACGAATCAAAACCGGAAGTGTCCTCGAACCCACCACCGCACAAGTCCGCTTCGCCCAGCAGCACGAAGTCCTTGCGCTGCAGGATTTTCCCCGCCAGGTACTGGTCATCGGTATGAAGTGCGATCACAGCAGTGTTGTGCGGACGAATCAAAAGTGAGTACGCGTAGTGAATGCTGATTTCCGCCGACAGCAGCGTCATGCACAATTTCGCCAGCGTCAGTCCCTGACCAAACTCGACCAGCAGGATGGGGCACTCGCTGAATGCATTTTTGTTCTCGACGAGCAACTTGTGAGCCAGTGTTGAATTCGAAGTGATCAACCGGACCACGGCGTGATCGGAGGAGTCAATCACGTTCAGCGCCACCATGCGCAGTTTCACGCCGTCGAAGATCTTCAGCAACTCGTACATCTTGCCGACGCGGTTATCGAGGAACACGCTGAACTGCGTGCTGTGCGGCGCGTCGTAGCCATTGATTGTTTCGGGCAGTTGCGACATGGCCCATCCTCGGATCGCGCATCATTCTTCCAAGTGTTATCGGCACAATCGCCGCGCCGGTTCAGCCCCCCCCCCGGTGCCCCCCGGTGCCCCCCGGATTCAGCCCACAGCGCCCAGCGCCTGGCGGTACCAGGCGACGGTAGCGTCCATGCCTGTGGCAAAATCGACGATTGGCGTGTATCCGAGCAGGTTACTCGCCCGTGCCATGTCGGCGAGCGAGTGTTTTACGTCGCCGGCGCGGTCGGGGCGGTACACGGGTTGAATGTCGGACCGGTCCATCAACCGCGCCATCGTCTCCACCAGTTCGTTGACGGTGATGCGCACGCCGCAGGCGACGTTGATCACCTCGCCGTCAATCGGCGTGGTGCTCGCCGCGGCGAGGAGATTCGCGTGCACGGCGTTATCGACGAACGTAAAGTCACGTGACTGTTCGCCATCGCCGTAAATTGTCGGTGCTTCGCCCGCCAGCAGCATCTTCGCGAAAATCGCGATCACACCTGAGTACACGCTGTTGGCGTTTTGCCGCGGTCCGAAGATGTTGAAGTAGCGCAGCGATACGGTGTCGATGTCGAAGCAGCTCGCGTAAGCGCGCATGAGATGCTCGCCGGCAAGTTTGTTTGCTGCGTACGGGCTCTTGGGCAAGGCCGGCATCGTTTCGATTTTCGGCAGCGTTTCCGAATCGCCGTACGCGCTTGAACTGGCAGCGAACATGACACGTTCAACGCCCGACTCGACCGCCAGGTCCAGCAGCGCCTGCGTGCCCGTCACATTCACTTCATGAAACTGTCGCGGGATTTCGATGCTGCGCGGCACGGATGGCAGCGCAGCCTGGTGAAACACGTACCGGCACCCGCCCATCGCGCGGCGCACCACCGACTCATCGAGCACCGATGCTTCGACGAACTCAACGCTGCCCGGGCTCGATGCCGCCGCCACATCAACGTTGTCGCGCTCGCCACCTGACAAATCATCCAGCGCGATCACCCGCGCGCCCAACTTCACCAGCGCCTCGGCAATATGTGATCCGATAAAACCCCCCGCTCCGGTTACCATCGCCCGGGAGCCCGCAAACGAATCGCCATGCAATGAAGTCCAGTCCGTCATACAGGTTCTTTCGGGCAAATGTGCCGCAGGGTCAACCACGAAACACGCCCATCATTGTAAAGCCGCGGCATGTGGTCGCGGGGCGGCAGCGATGCGGATGCGGATCGAATACTGCAGGCTACTTTAACTGCGCTTCGCATAGATCGCGATCATCTCTTACAAACTGAGCCGCTCATGGGCCGTCACGGCACAGCCTGCTTGTTCGAGCTCAATCGCAAACAAGACAATCCCGGGTTATACGCGACAAATCACCTTGTTGTTCGTGCGCCCGCTCGTGCGGCCGATTTGCCGATCTTGTGTGAGCGCCAAGCCAAACGCCCACTGCAGGCTTGACTCTGCATCGTCCGGGCTTTGGGCCACCAGGTTCCGACCGCTCTTGAGCATATCAAAGATCTCACTTGCATCCTCTATCCTGTATCTTGCTGGCAGTGAAGGAATCCACGGCCGACAGATCGCCAGAACGATGCCAGAGCATGACACCGTTGCGCACAACATCGCCACAATAATGATCGCACCGTGAATGCGTCGGTGTCGAACTGGATGACCGCCCTTGGTCGTGATCTTTTTCACCCAGTTGGTCTTGCCAGGGTGCGCGATGCGGCCGATCAACAATCTTGTTCACACTTAAAGTAAGCGACGAGGTGAGAAAGAACACCCCTGACATCAGTAAGTCCCTTCCACGCAGTTTTGTTGTCGAAACAGCTCAGATCAGCACCCACGAGAAAGCGGTGCCTGCGATGATGCAGACAATGCAGAGGGCGTGGCAGATTGTGTTCAGGTGTTTGAGTGCACGATGGTGACTCATTTTCTTTCAATCCGCCGGGGGCCACAAATGTATCATGTGCACGCTTGAGGTCCACGGAGTACCATCCGTGGACCTCCGGGCAACGGTGCGGCAACAATGACCGAACAAGGAACCGTAACCATGTTCGACCTATTGCTCTACGTCGTCTGTTTCACCGACAGTCAAGCGCCGGGTCTGCATGCGTATCGGTACAACCCGGCGACGGGCGCGCTCACGCCTCTTGCCGCGATCGGCAAGGGTGTGGCCAACCCGATATACGCGTGCGCCGACCCGGCCAAACGGGTTCTGTACGTCATCGATGTCGTGGACGAATGCGATGGCACGCCCGGCGGTGCGGTTGCGGCGTTCCGCATCGAACATGACACCGGCAAGTTGACGCTGATCAACCGCAAGCCTTCACGCGGGTGTGGGCCCTGTTACATCGACATGCATCAGACCGGTAAGTTTGTCACCGTCGCGTCGTACAACAGCGGCAGCGTCAGCGTGCTGCCGATTCGGGATGACGGATCGCTGGGCGATGCGGTCAGTGCTGTCGAGCATGACCCGAACGGCGGCAACGCAAAGGCACACTGTTTCCGCTTCGATCCGGCGCATCGTTTCGCGCTCGCGGCCGACCTTGGCATCGATCAGATCAAGGTGTACCGGTTCGACGCCGCGACGGGTGTGATCACGCCGAACGATCCACCGTTCCTGTCGGCCGCCAAAGGCGCCGGGCCGCGGCATCTGGCGTTTTCGCCCAGCGGGCGATTCGCGTATTGCCAGACGGAATATGACAACACGATGATCGCGATGGCGTACGACGGCGGCGCGGGGTCGCTGTCGCTGATCGAGGCGCAGCCAACGGTGCCGGCCGACTGCACTGAAACGAGTTACGGGTCGGACGTGCACGTTCACCCGACCGGCCGGTTCGTGTACGGCGCCAACCGCGGGCACGAATCGATCGCCGTCTTCCGGGCCGATGCGGCGACGGGCAAACTCACGCTCGTCGAACACGTGCCGACGCAGGGTAACTTTCCGCGCGGTTTCGTGATCGATCCGGCGGGACAGTTCATGCTCGTAGGCAACGAGAAGTCCGACAATATTGTCACGTTCAGCATCGATCAGGAGACGGGCAAACTCACGCCCACCGGCCAGGTGACCGACGTCGCCAAACCCGTATGCTTCGTGTTCCTTTGAACCAACGTCGCTCACGGCTTGAGCGCACTCCCGACGACGCTTGCGACTTCGCACCGTCGCACCCCCATGGGCGACAACCCAACCAACCCGCCCGGTCAATACCCGTCGACGCGCCTGCGCCGCCTGCGCCGCTTCGACTGGTCCCGCCGCCTTGTGCGCGAACACCGACTGTCGATTGACGACCTGATCTGGCCGGCCTTTGTTGTGGACGGTGACAATCGGCGCGAGCCTGTCGAATCGATGCCCGGTGTCGATCGCCGGTCATCCGACTTACTCGTTGACGCCGTCGGCGAGGCGAAGGACCTTGGCATCCCCGTCGTCGCGATTTTCCCCGCGATCGACCCAGCAAAGAAAACACCCGATGGTGACGAGGCGGTGAACGCCGACAACCTCGTTTGCCAAACGGTGCGCGCGATTAAACAGGTGCATGGCGAAGGCATCGGCGTGCTGTGCGACGTCGCGCTCGACCCGTACACGACAACGGGTCAGGACGGGCTCGTCCGAGACGGGTACGTGGTCAACGACGATACGCTCGGCGTACTGTGCAGGCAGGCGGTGGCGCAGGCGCAGGCTGGTTGCGACGTGATCGCTCCGTCGGACATGATGGACGGTCGCATCGGCGCGATTCGTCGGGCGCTTGACGAAGCCGGGTTCGAGCGCGTGCTGATCATGTCGTACGCCGCGAAGTACGCCTCTGGTTTTTATGGCCCGTTTCGCGATGCCGTGGGATCAAAAAGCGATTTGGGCTCAGGCGACAAACGCACGTACCAGATGGACCCGGCCAACACCGACGAAGCGATGCGCGAAGTCGCGCTCGACGTGGCCGAGGGCGCGGACATGGTCATGGTCAAGCCCGGTATGCCGTACCTCGACATCGTGCGCCGTGTCAAGCACACGTTTGCGCTGCCGACATACGCGTATCAGGTCAGTGGCGAGTACGCGATGCTGCGTGCCGCGGCCGACCGCGGTTGGCTCGATGGCGAGGCTACGATGCTCGAGAGTCTGCTCGCGTTCAAACGCGCGGGCGCAGACGGCATTCTTACGTACTTCGCGATTGAGGCGGCGAAGTTGCTGGGCAGTGGCAATATGGGCCGGGGGACTTAAACCCTCGGGCGGGCGTTTCGTCGCACCACCCCCAACCTCGTACCCCGCAGCGCTCCGGGCTCAAACCACGCGATGCGCTGACCGAACCATTCGTGCAGTTCATTAAGCGCGTACGTCTCGCGTGCCGCGTCAAAGTTGTTTGTCGCCAGCAAATACGCGCACGGCAACTCCCCGAACTCCTGCAATCGCCGCCCCAGCCAGCTGTGCGCGTCGCGCGGAGACGCGAGCACGACCGGCGAATCGTCGAACATCGCCAATCGGGCGTGCCACGGTTCATGGTCGCCGACGCGTGGCTCGCTCAACAGATACAAACGCCGAAACAGTCGCACACTCGCGTCCAGGTCGCGCACGCCGATGACGACGCGCTGCACGCCAGTCAAGGGCGCCTCTGCGGCGCTCGCTGACGGCCGCACGCGCCAGTCGCGCGGCGTACGGTCACAAATAAAAAACGGCAGCGTCGCGCCCGCGTGGGCGATGCCGCCTTCACCGGGAAACGCGATGTCCCATTGCACGACCCGGCCATCGGGCCGATCGCGCGTCATGTGCATCGGGCCGACCACCGTGACGCCCTCGCTTCGCAGTCGCTTTGTTTCAGCACCCACATCGCTGACGCGTACCGCCCAGCCGCATGATCCGGAGGACCCGGCAATTGCGGCCTGCCACC
This sequence comes from Phycisphaerae bacterium, assembly GCA_002688155.1. Taxonomy (GTDB): domain Bacteria; phylum Planctomycetota; class Phycisphaerae; order Phycisphaerales; family Phycisphaeraceae; genus ARS1224. The sequence continues at coordinate 2,552 of NZCH01000018.1, read as the reverse complement.
ACGGCGCGGTCTGCCCGGCTGGTTTGATCGTCGAAATCAGTTCGATGTATGCCCCGTCATCGAACCCGAGCAGCGCCATGTGCGTCACACCATTGGAATGCGGCCCACCGTAATCCGTCGCCAGCCCGGCCGCGGCGAATGAATCTCGCAGCGCATTCAGATCCGGGCCGGCAATCGTGACGTGATCGATATGCATCCTCATGCCGTTTCAACTTGCCCGGCCGATCGATTCACAATACAACGTGTACTGACAAACGGTCGCGACGACTACACACAATCCGTCTGACGTCGCCATTCTCCGAAATCAACCCACAACGTCAAGGAGCACACATGATCCGCTGCACTGAACCCGGCACCGCACCCATCTGCCTGACATGGGCCGTCCAGGCAATCACCGTGGCTTCGTGCGCTTCGTTCAGCTCGGCCCAATCGACGTCCACGCCGGCCGTGGACCCTGGAGTCATCAACACGTTCACGAATGTTTCGTCGGATACAGGTATCGGCGGCAGTGGATACGCCGTGTGGGTCGACTACAACCAGGACGGCAACGTCGACGTCGCGACAGGCGGCAAGCTCTGGCGCAACAATGGTGACGGCACTTTCGAGATGACTGATTCGATTGCATCCAGCGACGGCGTGTGGGGCGACTACGACAACGATGGCCTGCTCGACATGTACGACATCGGTGGTCAGGGCCGGTTGATTCGCCAGGTGGCGCCGGACAAGTTCGAGTCGGCGGTGATTCCGCCGAACACCGAAGCGCACAGCCGAGCCGCCGCGTGGGGCGACGCCGACAACGACGGCAACCTGGACCTGTACGTAAGCAACTACGAGACCTGGCCGGCGAACGCGTTTGCTGATTTTCTGTACATCAACCAGGGCGACGGCACATTCGCCGAACCGATCGCCTATCCCGACAAGTGGAAGTGGCGCGGCCGGGGCGTGAACTGGTCTGACTTCGACAACGACGGCGATCAGGATATTTACGTGTCGAACTACCGGTTGATGCCCAACCAGCTATGGGTCAACGACGGCACGGGCAAGTTCACCGACGAAGCAAAAGCGCGCGGTGTGCTGGGCACGGATGACGAGGCCCACATCCCCGCCGGCACGGATACGCCGCTGTACAACGCGTCCGGACACACCATCGGCTCGTGTTTCGGTGACGTGAACAACGACGGGCATATCGACCTGATCGTCGTCAATTTCGCCCACCCGCCCGCTTTGCAGGACCGAACGATGGTCTGCATCAACTCCGGACCGCCCGACCACACGTTCACCAATATCAACGCCGGCGACAAAGCAGGTATCCACTGGCAGGAAAGTTACGCCAAGGGTGCGCTGGGCGATTTCGACAACGACGGCGACCTGGACCTGTACATCACCACCGTGTACTCGGGCAATAACGGCACGCTGTTTGAAAATGACGGGACCGGCAACTTCAAAGACGTGGGTGACGCGACCGGGACACGGGGTGGCAACGGGTACGGGATCGCATGGGCCGACTACGACAACGACGGCGATCTGGACCTTCACGTCGGAGGCAGACTCATGCGAAACAACGGCAACAACAACGCCTGGGTCAAGGTCAAGGCCATCGGCAATGGCGCGTCGAACGCCGCCGCCATCGGCGCGCGTATCACCATCACCGCCGGTGACAAGCAGTACCTGCGTGAAGTACAGGCCGGCAACAGTGGCAACCAGAACCCGCTGATCGCCCACATCGGTCTGGGCAACCACACCGGCCCGGTCGACATCGCCGTGCGGTTCCCGTCGGGCAAGACCGTCATGACGCGGCCGTGCGTCATCGCCTTGCCGCCCAGAGTCAACCATGAGGTCGGCCGACAACGCTGCGTGCCCGCGCCACGCGCCGTGCGCCGTGCGCCTGTTCAATGGCGCCAACAAATACACTGCCATCAGGACGACGATCGACGTTCGCGCGCCAAGACGTCAGGTTCCGATCGGTGCATTGTGATCCTGATTTGTCATTTCGAGTGTTCTTTTTCAAAAGCAGCATTCGCCAATCGATACACACGGGTCGCCAGCCCTTCCGGCGGCTGGGTCGGTGAGGCGATCATGATCGTCGCGCGACTCAGTTCGGCCAAGACCGTCCGCGCAGCCTCGGCGCCCTGGTCATCCATGTCCGCCAGCGGCTCGTCCAGAACCAGCAGCGCCGGATCGACTGCAAGCGCCCGCGCCAGCGCCACCCGGCGACGCTCACCCCCGGAAAGCGTCTGACTGTTCGCATCCGCCAAGCGCGCCACACCGAGCCGGTCCAACCAGTACAGCGCCTGCTTTCGAGCGGTGTTTCGCGATACACGCCGTGCACACAGACCATACGTCACGTTCGACAGCACCGTGCCACGAAACAGGAATGGATGCTGATGCACAAAGGCAATATCGCGCCACACAGCATCAACACGGCAGACGCCGTCATAGTCACGTTCGAGCCCGACAACCACGCGCAAAAGCGTTGTTTTGCCGGCGCCGTTGTCCCCAACGATCACGACCCGCTCGCCCGCTTCGACGGTCAAGTCAGGCACGGTGCAGAT
>NZCH01000017.1 GCA_002688155.1 Phycisphaerae bacterium | reverse complement strand
GGACCTGGCCAACGACCTGTGTCGACCGATCGATCAGGTCATCGCGGACCCAACGATCACCAAGCATGTCAAGGATACAGTCGAGGGCGGAAGTCCGTCGATGCGACGACGCATCGAGCACGCGATAGGCGCTGCTGGCCGGGCGCAGCGGTATGAGGTCACGTCCACATGTCTGGCGGCTGGCGCATCGTCAAACGCCGGCATACGCGACGTGACGCCGGGTGGGACCTCGGTTGTGACCGTCCTGCGCAACGTCACACGTGAGAGCCGGATCTCCGAAATGAAAAGTGAGTTTGTTTCCAACGTCTCCCACGAACTGCGCACCCCCCTGTCGAGCATCAAGGCCTATGTTGAAATGCTCGTCGACGGTGAAGCAGACAACGAAATAACACGCGCGAAGTTCTACCACATTATTTATAGCGAAACCAATCGTTTGGCGCGACTGATTGACAACATTCTCAATATCAGCCGGGTCGAGTCCGGCGGCGCGAAGGTACAGCGAGAGCGCATGATCGTCACCGACCTGATCAACGAGGTGATCGACGTCATGCTGCCACAGGCGCGCGCCAAACATATTGAACTGCTCGACCTGTCCACGTCTGTAGCGCCGGCGATTTTTGCCGATCGCGACATGATATATCAGGTGCTGATCAATCTGGTGGGTAACGCGATTAAGTACACACCGGAAGATTCAAACGGGCGGGTGACCGTCACCGCAGGCCTCTCAACCGACGCAAGCATGATACAGGTCGCGGTGCGCGACAACGGTGTGGGCATCGCGTCTGATGCGGCGCCTCATGTCTTTGACAAGTTTTATCGGGTGCCCGATCACAAGACACTGGCCAAAGGCACTGGTCTGGGCCTGAATCTGGTCCGGCAGATTATCGAGACCGTCCACGACGGCGTAATTGGCGTTGAAAGCACGCCGGGGGCGGGCAGCACGCTCACGTTCGCCCTGCCATTTGCCGAATAATTAGATAACCAGGGTTGTCACCGAATCTTACCATGTGCTGATTAGCGCGCGGGGCGCGACGATCACAGTGCATCGCGGCATAACACGGCCGCAAAGTGTTCAAAACATTGTCCGGTGACAAGGCGAAGGAGAAACCCCGATGCGCAGCGGCAAGCCGTTGGTGCTCGTCGTCGATGACGAGTCACACATCGTTCACGTGATCCAGTTGAAGTTGGAGAACGCAGGCTTCGACGTTGTCACCGCACGTGACGGCGAAGAAGCGCTCGCGCTGGCGACGTCGGCTCGGCCGGACGTTGTCATCACCGATATGCAGATGCCGTACATCGACGGGCAGGAGTTGTGCAAACGACTCGAGGCAGACACAACGACGCGCGGCATTCCGGCGATAATCATCACGGCACACGGTTTTGCGCTCACCGATGTGGACCGGGAATTAACGAGTATTCAGGCGGTCGTTAACAAACCATTCAGCCCGCGAGAACTGGTGACGAACGTTCAGGCGATGATTGCGGGTAAGACGGTCGCCGCAGGGGCGAACACAGGTGACAACAACGCATAGTCAACTCGAACTGGGCGCGCCATCGCACCGGCTCCATGAGCGCCTCGCATCGGTGGGCCTTGGCGTCGCATCAGTGCGCGCCGATGGCGTGGTGACGTACCTGACGGCACCGGGCCCGCTTGAGCAGATGCTGTGCAGATCACCCGCGTTTACGCACGCGGTCGCGCAGCAGTTCGGGGAGCTGGCAAGCGCGATTGGAACGCCGTGTGCAATATGGCCGGGGGTGTGGCTGACCCGACTGTCACCGCCGCTGTGGCACCGGCCGGACCAGGTAAGCGCCGCCGAACTCGCGGTGTGCATGCTGTGCGGGCCCGAATTGCTCGTGTCGGACCAGTTCCGCCTCGCGTGTGACACCGCCGGTGTGGACCACAAGGCGCTCGTCGCGCAAATCGATCCCAACGCCCTGCTGATGCCGCATCAGGTCCATCAACTGGCGGCGACGATTGGGTGGCTCTCCGAAGACGACGGCCAACTCGAACGACGCAACGAAGAGCTGGCGCAAATGACCGCCGAGTTGGGTGAGTCTTATGAGGAACTCAACCTACTGTACAGATTCTCCAGCAGTGGTACGGTTGACCAGTCTCCGGACACATTCCTCGAGCACGCGTGTGAAGAACTGTGTCAGGTCGCGGGCTTGACATGGATGGCGCTTCGACTGATCAATGACGATCCACGGCTGAGTCACCTGGCGGGGCGACTGATCACCTGCGGCCCGACACAGACGGACGACCGCACACTCAAACAACTGATTGACCTTGTGTGGCGCAAGCACCACGATGTCGAAGCGACGGTCTTTGTCAACAGCGCCGAGGTCGGCGTGCCGGGCATTGAAACGGTGGCCAACGAACTTCTGGTTGTGAAGCTGGCAATCGACGACAAGCCGCTTGGTCTACTCGTGGGCGGAGACAAAATTGACGGATCGCACATCACGACCGTCGACACAAAACTGTGCAGCTCACTTGCACACACGCTGGCGATGTTTTTGTCGAACATGATGCTGTACGAAGACGTGCAGGCGATGTTCGTGGGCTCATTGCAGGCGCTTACGTCGGCGATCGACGCAAAGGACAGCTACACACATGGCCACTCGGGCCGTGTCGCCGCGCTGTCACGGTCGCTCGCGACATCGGCGGGGCTGGACGACGCACTCGTCGAACGCATCTACATCGCGGGACTCGTGCATGACATCGGCAAGATCGGCGTACCCGAATCCGTCCTGCAAAAACCCGGCAGGCTCACGGCTGAAGAATTTGATCAGATCAAGCAACATCCAGAAATCGGCGCGCGGATCCTGCGCGATATTCGACAGATGCAGGACATCATTCCCGCCGTGCTGTTTCATCACGAACGATGGGACGGCAAGGGTTACCCTTACGGTCTGGGGGCCGACGACATCCCCCTGTTCGGGCGGGTCATCTGTCTGGCGGATTCATTCGACGCGATGTGCTCGACACGTACCTACCGCGCGGCCATGGATCAAGACCAAGTGCGCAAGGAAATCAGAAGTTGCGCAGGCTCACATTTTGACCCGGATCTGGTCGAACCGTTCCTCCGGATGGATTTCGGTCCATATCACCAGTTGAACGAGCGCCGGTTCAAGATCGATCATGTGCAAGAGCGTGGAAGATCAAATGTAAACAGCACGAGCTGATCGTGGTGATGTCGATCAGTAGTAAAACGACCACCGAGAACATCAAGCGTTTTCGCAGCGAGGCCGTGGACCTCTCGCAGCAGGGCGCGACTGTGGTATGACACGCTACTCCTTGACTTCGTATTCAGCGTCAATGACATCCTCGGCTTGGCCGGCGGTGGCGCCTGCGGGTTGTTCATCCCCGGTCTCAGGCTGCGGCTGGTCGGTGGCGTCGGCCTGCTGCTGTGTCGTCTGCTCGTAGACGACCTTGCCCAACTCCATCGCAGCCTGGCTTAACGCCGTAAGCGCTGCTTTGATCGCGTCGACGTTGTCGCCTTTAATCCTTTCCTCAACGTCGTTGGCCGCGGACTCGATCTGGCCGCGCACTTCAGGCGATACCTTGTCGCCGTGCTCTTCGAGCTGCTTGCGCGTCTGAAAGACCATTTGCTCAGCCTGGTTGCGCGTGTCGACCAGTTCGCGCTGTTTCGCGTCTTCAGCGGCGTGCGCTTCGGCGTCGGCCTTCATGTTCTCAACCTCTTCCTTGGACAGGCCGGTGGACCCGTCGATCTCAATCGACTGTTCCTTGCTCGTTCCCTTGTCCTTGGCCGAGACATTGAGAATGCCGTTGGCGTCGATCTTGAAGGTCACTTCAATCTGCGGCATGCCGCGCGGCGCCGGTGCGATGCCCGTGAGGTTGAACTGACCCAGCGTGCGGTTGTCCTTGGCGAACTCGCGCTCACCCTGCAGCACGTGAATCGTCACTGCGTCCTGATTGTCCGCCGCCGTCGAAAATGTCTCACTTTTCTCTGTCGGAATCGTCGTGTTGCGTTCGAGGAGTTTGGTCATGACACTGCCCAGTGTCTCAATGCCCAGCGACAACGGCGTCACGTCAAGCAGCAGCACGTCCTTGACGTCGCCTTCGAGCACACCGCCCTGAATCGCCGCGCCGATTGCCACGACTTCGTCCGGGTTGATGCTCTTGTTCGGTTCCTTACCGAAAACCTTCTGGCAGATCTCCTGCACCTTCGGGATGCGCGTCGACCCACCTACGAGTACGACCTCATCAATGTCGGAAGCCGTGATGTTCGCGTCCTCGATCGCCTGTTCGACGGGCGCGCGAATGCGATCGAACAGGTCGGCGCAAACCTGCTCGAACTTGGCGCGGGTCAACGTAAGTTGCAGGTGCTTTGGCCCCTCGTTGGTCGCGGTGATAAACGGCAGATTGACCGTGGTCTCCTGCGTGCTGGACAGCTCACACTTGGCTTTTTCCGCGGCTTCCTTTAGCCGTTGCAGCGCCATCGGGTCGTTGCGCAAATCGATCCCTTCGTTTTTCCGAAACTCATCGGCCAGGTGATCAATCAGACGCTGGTCCCAGTCGTCGCCGCCCAGATGCGTATCGCCCTTAGTCGACAGCACCTCAAACACGCCGTCGCCGATGTCAAGGATGGAGATGTCAAACGTGCCGCCACCGAGGTCGAACACGGCAATTTTTTCGTTCGCCTTCTTCTCCAGCCCGTACGCCAGCGCTGCGGCCGTCGGTTCGTTGATGATTCTTTCGACCTTCAGGCCGGCAATCTCGCCGGCTTCTTTCGTCGCGGTGCGCTGGGAGTCGTTGAAGTACGCCGGGACGGTGATCACGGCCTTCTCAACCTTTTCGCCCAGGTAGTCCTCGGCCGTCTTCTTCAGGTCCTGCAGGATCATGGTCGAAATCTCCTGCGGCGTGTAGACCTTGTCACACGCCTTGACGCGCACCGGCTCGTCGGCGGCGCCGGTGACCTCGTAGGGCACCGCCTTTTCCTCTTCGGTGACCTCGCTGTGCCGTCGGCCCATGAAACGCTTGATCGAATAAACCGTGTTCGTGGGGTTGGTCACCTGCTGGTGCTTGGCGGCCTGGCCTACCAGCCGATCGCCTTTGTCCGTGAACGCGACGATTGATGGCGTGGTCCGGGCGCCGGTCGAGTTGATCAGCACGCTGGGCTTGCCGCCCTCCATCACCGCTACCACCGAGTTAGTCGTCCCCAGATCGATGCCGATGGTCTTGGACATGGTGTCACCTCAGCTTGGATGTCAGATGAAACGAGTTCGCGACAGGCCGCAGGCGCGGTCTGCCTGCAGTCGGTAACGCAAACTTGATGCCACCTTTCAACGCAATAACGGCGATTTCTCGCCGAAAAACACGTGTTTTGGCCACTTGGGCCTGCCACGCGGGCGTACGGTGGATGAACACCTGCCAATCTGGCAAGCACGCGGATCGCGCCTCACGCCGGGCCGGTGGCTCAGGCGGGGTCTCCGCGAGCCGGCATGTCCCCGGGCACAGGGCCGTACGAGTTGTTGGCCAGGCTGGGCTGCGGGCAGCGGGGACGGCCGCCCAACCGCGGGACACCGGGGCCGGGGGGTTTTCAACAACGGCGTGATTGCCCCTGTATTACAGGTTGATTTTGTTATAGTGCCCAGCACAGGGACGGTCCCGAAACGCATCGAAACGCATGTTGTCCAGAATGCTAAGGAGAATGCCGCATGGCTAAGAAAAAAACCACCAAGACGAAAAAGAGCAAGGCATCCGCCGACAAGCCGCCAACGAAGAGTGAAATCTTCAACGCGATTGCCGAGAATACCGGCCTGACACGCAAAGACGTGTCTTCGGTGTTCACGGAAATAGGGCCGGTCGCAAAGAAGAGCCTCAAAGCGCACGGCAGCTTTACTGTGCCGGGCATTTGCAAGCTCGTGGTCAAAATGAAATCGCGCGTGCCCGCCGGCGAACGGCGCAATCCATTCACGGGCGAAACCAAGTGGATGCCCGCTAAGCCCGCAAGCAAGACCGTGCGTGCCCGGCCCATCAAGGCCGTGCGCGACATGGTGTGATCCCGTCCACGTCTCGACGAGGCACGAACCGTCATACGAAAGAAGCTCCCAAACGGGAGCTTCTTTTTTATTGCGCCATGCCCGGGAATCGCCGCCAGCCCGCCACCATTGCACCGGTCGTCATCAGCGCGAACCCCACGGCGATTTCGAAACGCACCTGATCGAGCGGCACGTTCAACGCGCCAGGGCCCGCGACCAGCACAATCGCGAACGTCACAATCGGAAACACGCTCAACCAGCCCGGACTCCAGCGGCTGATCGCGCCGTGCGAAATCATTGATGGCAATAACATCGCCACCATCAGCCCGGCATGCGAATCGATGACGAACATCACAATCACGACAAAAATCAGCCACGCGACAATGAAACGGCCGACGCCGGTCAGCATCATCGCGGCGCGCCCGGCGAGCCGGTCCGCGTTGCAATGGGCGAGCCAGCGTTGCAACGTTGCGACGATGACCACCCAGACCGCTGCGTCGAATGCCGGGCCCTGATCGCCGATCAGCCACGGCTCACCGGACCACATTATTGACAGCACACCGATGGCCGACGGCACGTACGCAAATACAACGACCACTGTGGTGAGCAAGTCGCCATGCACGCGCAGGTATCGCGCGCAAAGCGCGCCTTGATAAAGGATCGGCCAACCCGCGGCAATGCACGTCCAGCCGGCGAGCAACAACTCAATCAGCCACGCGTAATGCCCCGGCCCGCCCCCGGCCAGCAATGGGCCAAATCGGTGCAGTGCAATCGCGGGCAACCCGAAAACCAGCGCCGTCGCGAACCGAGACTTGTATTCGTACGCCATCCGTTTGCGCAGTTCCGGCAGTTGGTTGTCGGCGACAAACGTGTTGCCCACCCGGTCGCGTGGTTCAAGTCCGAACGTGCGCGCGACGGCTGCGGCGCGGTCCATGTCTGCTTCAGACAGTGCCGGGCACTGTGTTGAATCTGAATCAGCGCGCCAAAGCGACGCGCATTGCCCGGCCGGGTCGACCGTGTTCGCGAAACCCGCGTGCAACCACGCGGCGGACAATTGTCCGCCGATCCCTGGGTCCGCCAGACCATCGAGGATGACGTGCGTGCGCGACATAGCCATGAATCGTCACCAACGACAGGGCCCTTGTAAAGTCACGACCGGTGGTCTCGGGGCGGGACGTTCGCGAATAAACGGCGGGCGTGTCACAATGTTCGAGCCGCAGGGGACTCGCTCCCTGCGGCCACCAGTCGCGGCTTTACAGGTAACCTATCGTCGTATGAGTGAATCAATCACAACGGAGTCGATCATCGGCCGGCATGATCGGTTCATGTCGATTAACTATCCGCGCTATCCGATCGCCATGGCGCGTGGTGAGGGCTGCCACCTTTGGGATACGGACGGCAAGCGATACCTGGACCTGTTCGCTGGCTTCGGCTCGGGATTACTGGGGCATTGTCACCCGGCGCTGGTCGACGCGGTGATGCGACAGGCCGGCACGCTGTGGCATTCGGGCAACTTGTTTCACAATGAGCCGCAGACGCGCGCAGCCGAGGCGATCGCCAGGCACGGGTTCGATGGTCGTTCGTATTTCTGTCACGCCGGCGCCGACGCGAATGAGGCGGCGATCAAACTGGCGCGCCTTTACGGCAACACGCGGCCGGGACCCGCGGGCAAACGGTTCAAGGTGATTTCCTGCTCTCAGAGTTTTCACGGCCGAACGTTTGGAACCATGCCGGCGACCGGGCAGCCCGCCGTCGCCGCCGACTACGAGCCGCATCTGCCCGGATTCGTTCAAGTGCTGTTCAACAACCTCGACGCGGTGCGCCAGCAAATCGACGATCAGACTGTCGCCATCCTGGTCGAACCGATACAGGGCGAAGGCGGCGTTAACGTGCCCGATGACGATTACCTGCCGGCGCTGCGCAGACTTTGTGATGAACGTGACCTGCTGCTGATCTGTGACGAAGTGTGGACCGGCTGCGGCCGAACGGGACAGTACTTCGCACATCAGCACTGGCTCGCGGATGCACCGCCCGATGTGATGACACTGGCCAAAGGTGTCGGCGGCGGCCTGCCTGTTGGCGTCATGTGCGCTAAGCCGAACCTCGCCGAACTTAACAACGCGATTGCGCAGGGCACGGTGCGACACGCATCAACGCTCGGCGGCAATTGTCTGTCGATGGCCGTCACTGCCGCCATCTTCGACGTGCTTGAGCGCGATCAACTCGTGCAGCATGCGGCCGAACTGGGCCAGCACGCGATGAACCGGCTCGGCCAGTTTGCAGGTACGTGTCACCAGGTCACCCAGGTGCGAGGCCATGGGTTGTTCATCGGCGTCGAGTTAACCACCGCCGTCAAGCCGATTGTGCAGCGCTGCCTTGAGCTGGGTGTGAACATCAACGGTACACAGGAAACCGTTCTGCGACTCGCGCCGCCACTGGTCATTTCGAAAGAGCAGTTGGACGAAGGTTTGGACGTGATCGAGTGTGTCGTCGCGGCGGCAGATTGATGCGCGAATCGGCCGCACCGCACGTGCACCGGCCCCCGAATCTCACCAATGCCGCGCCCCTGCCGGGCGGACGTCCAACATGGTGCGCAATCCCGCCTGCGCGTCATGCACGACGCGCGCCAAGTTGACCATCGCGGCAACGGTCGCTGTATCGCCGGGCACGCCACCGGGCAGTTCGAGCGTCAACGGCGTGGGGCCCTGCAATTCGACGCGATCGCACGGGTCTGATGTGCCCACCGCCATGGTCAGATCCAGTTCGATCGACAAACGCTTCACATCATCGCGCCAACACGCAACCTGATGAATGCCCGTTGCGTGACCGGGCGCGATCGTGCCAAGCGCGCTGACCATCGGCACATCCGCGACGACGGGGTCGATCGTCACATCGACACTGCCGGGCATGACGTCCCGGCCAAGCCCGGCGGCAAGCAGTGCGACCGATTCGGGTGACCCCATGTGTCCGAGCTTGTTCTGCGCAACACGCGCACGAAATTCATCGACAGTTAATGTCGCGCCCACCTTGGCCTGCAATGGCTCGCGGCGGGTGCCTGCATCCACGCGGCGCACGCAGCGTACCGCGGTCACCTCACACACCATCGATGACAGCACGACCGCGAGCGCGTCCATGACAAACCCCGGGTTCACACCGCTGCCGATCACCGCTTTGCCCGCGCGCCGCGCTGCGTCGTCGACCCGCTGCGCCAGCGCCGCATGCGCGTACCCGGGCCAGAGCATCTGCTCGCAACTGCTGACGACGCACAGACCACGTGACACGCATGTTTCAACGGTCGGGGCCACCTGGTCAAACCACGAACTGGTACACACGACGGCGACGTCTGCGCCTTCGCGTGTGGCAGAATCAATATCGTCGGCGACGATTACCTCGCTTGTTGACGCATCATCAATTCGCGACAGTGGCTTGCCGACCTTTTC
>NZCH01000016.1 GCA_002688155.1 Phycisphaerae bacterium | reverse complement strand
TGGACATCGGCCTGGATATGGAATGACCGATTCGATCGACGTCAATGCGAAGTTGCTGCACGCGCTGCTTACCGCGCACGGTCCGATGGCGATTGAAACACTCGGGTGCGCCGCGACGATGAACCCGACACAGGTGTCGGCCCAACTGGATGCGCTTGGTGCCGCCGGCTGCGAGGTTGCCATCGACCCGGCCCGCGGTGTGACGCTGGTGCGCACGGATCCGCGCGTCTGGTCGGATTACCTGCGCGACATGCTGCTGGGCGGACGAGGTCGAATCATCGAGGTGTATGGCCAAACGAGCAGCACGCAGGACGCGGCGAGGCGGATCGTGCGGTCGATGGGTGCTCGCGCGCAGGGTGCGGTGGTGCTCGCCGATGAGCAGACCGCCGGGCGCGGTCGTCTCGGCAGAGCATGGGTCGCACCGCGCGGGACCTGTGCACTGATGAGCATGGTGCACGTGCCCGGTGCAAATCACGCGAACGTGGTCGAGCGCCTTTTCCTGGCGGTTTCCGTCGCCGTTTCGGACGCGGTGATCGAGGTGGCGCCGGAGGCGGACGCGCGGATTAAATGGCCCAACGACGTCGTCATCGACAGCAGGAAAGTCGCAGGCATTATCATCGAAACGGTCCGTCACCATGGTGACCAGACGGCGATCATCGGAGTTGGTGTGAACGTGTCGCTCCAGCACAATGATCTGCCAGCCGACCTGCGCGACACCGCCGCGAGCCTGGCGATGTCCGGATGTGCAACGGACCGATTGCTTGTCATTCGCAAACTGGTTGATGTGATCGACAAGCGCATCGCGCAAACGGACACGCGCGAACTGCTCGACACCTGGCGCGGGCGCACGGCTGACCTGTCGCAGCGCGTCACGTTGCGCTGCAACGGGGCAACCACGACTGGCCAGGTGCTCGACCTGGACGCACGTGACGGACTAATCCTCCGCACCGACGCAGGTCAGATCGTACACCTGCCCGCGGCAACGACAACGGTCGTGTAGCGCAATGCACAAGGACTGGAGCAAACACTGCCACGCGCAGAGGAAAGGATTCAGTGAGCAATCCCTGACGGCACAATCAGGCGACGCGATGAAAGACAGCCGACATTGATATGACGATGTTTACGTGTTCGTCTTGGCAGTTGAATCGGTCGTCTCGGGATTCTCAATCGAGTCAGAATCGCCCGACGTGAGAACGCCGGTATCCGCTGATCCGGCGTTCTTGACCTCGTCTTCGATGCCGGTCAAGCCCTTCTTGAATTCGACGATGCCCTTGCCGATCGACTTGCCCAGTTCGGGCAAGCGCCTGCCAAAGATCAAAACGCCCAGCAGCGCCAAGACCAGGATTTCGGGCCAACCGATCGGGCCGAACAGCGCCAGTGTCGGGATATTCAGTGGATCAAGATTCATGTTGGCTCCTGCCCTTCAAACGTACAACGGCGAAGGTTTCTTGCGTTGAGGCGACTCGGCAGTTGTGCCATCGACCTGCAGATCGGTACCTTATTGAATGATCGGACGATTGGCATGTCAAGTTGCCTATTTGCCGACCTGATGTGCGAAGAAAGGTGCTGGCATGCGATTGGAAGACAAAGTGGCACTCATTACCGGCGCCGGCAGTGGCATCGGCAGGGAATCCGCACTGCGATTCGCCAGCGAGGGGGCGCCGGTCGTGGCCGTGGACATAGCGGATGCGGCGGGTGAGGAGTCGGTCGCCATGATTCATAGTCAAGGCGGCGAGGCGGTGTTCGTGCACGCCGACGTATCCAGTGCCGATGACTGTCAGCGGATGATCACCGCTGCGGAGCAGACGTTCGGCGGACTCCACATCCTCATGAACAACGCCGGCATCATGCACGGTGACGACGGTGATGCGATCAACACCAGCGAAGATGTCTGGGACCTGACGATGGCGATCAACCTCAAGGGCGTCTTCCTGGGTTGTAAGTACGGCATCCCGGCACTGCGACGTTCGGTCGTATCCGGTAGCACCGGGGCGTCGATTATCAACACGGCGTCGTTCGTCGCCCTGATGGGCGCCGCGACGCCACAGGTCGCCTACACCGCCAGCAAGGGCGGCGTGCTCGCGCTCACGCGCGAACTGGCGGTTACGCACGCACGCGAAAACATTCGCGTTAATGCGCTGTGCCCAGGCCCGCTGCACACCAGACTGCTCATGGACTACCTCGACACGCAGCAGAAGAAACAGCGCCGGCTCGTGCACATCCCCGTCGGCCGATTTGGCCTGGCGTCCGAAATGGCAAACGCGGCGTTGTACCTGGCGTCCGATGAGTCGTCGTTCACCACCGGTGCCGAATTCGTCGTCGACGGCGGTATCACGGCCGCGTATACCACGCCGGAATGAGGCACTTTCCGATTTTCGGCTGCCATTTGTCGATTTCTTCCGTACCAGATCTAATTGGAAATCGCGATTTACTCGTACTCCCACATGCCCTGCCCGATCAACGTCCGCACGTATTGAACGAACTCATCCGTCACATCGTTGCCCGCCGGTGTGAGCCAATCGCGCGGTGCCGGCCGTACGACGCCAACAACGTCATCAAGCGCAACCAGTCGTGATCGTGGTGACGCGCCGTCGCCGGTCACTGGCAACAGTGCCACCATCACATCGCGCTCACCGTGAACCACCGCGTCGATGGCAGCGCGCCCGACATGCTCGGCGTCCGCCGCATCGATCGGTGACACGTGCGCCATCGACGTGCGCCCGCACAGGCCCGGCTGCTCGTAACGGCATCGAAGGACAAGCTTGTTGCTTACCTGTGCGGCCAGATACGACGACACGCCCCCCGGCAGCGCGCGCCCCAGGTCGTCCTTCTGTGCATCGATCTGCGTGCGATAAACCGGCTGCCCGTCCGCGTCGCGAACGCCCTCGCTGACGACGACGACGGTCCAGCCGTGCGATGTCACGAACCGGTCGATATCACCCAGAAACGTATCGACGCTGAATGGATGCTCTGGCAGGTACAGCGCGTGCGGCGCCGTGCTTTTACCGTACCGCGCGGCCCCCGCTGCTCCGGCGAGCCAGCCGGTGTTGCGGCCCATCGTTTCAAAGATCGAGACCGGCAGCGGCAGCGAACGCACGTCCTGACCCACATCGCGCACGCTCTGCACCACGAACCGTGCTGCCGACGCGTAGCCAGGGCACCGGTCCGTTTCCGCGATGTCGTTGTCGACTGTCTTTGGCACGGCTACGACCGACAGGTCGACGCCACGCTCGGCCGCCGCCCGATCCAACTCATGCGCCGCACACATCGCCCCATTGCCGCCAATGATGATCAGTGCGCCAACGTTGTGCTTGTCGAGGGTATCAAACGCGAGGTCGTAGTCGTCGTCCGTCAGGCGATGCCGGCTTGACCCCAGCGCCGCGCCGGGCGTGCGACGCAATCTGTCAACGTCGTGGGCCGACCACGCCGAGAGTTCAGTGATATCGTCGTGCAGCAACCCCATGACACCGCGCTGGCTTCCCAATATCTCACTAAATCGAGTAACGCGCTTTCCCTGATCGATCACGCCGTACAGCGACGTGTTCACGACCACTGTCGGTCCGCCTGCCTGAAGAACGAGTAGGTTCGTTTTCTCTGACATGTTCAATTCACACGCAAGTGCCGCCTGGAAGCACTCGGATTGCAATCTTCGAACTTAGGTGGCATCGTTACTTCATCACGTATCGTCAAAGCGCGGCCGCACGGTCGACCGACCCAATCACTTCGATGATATGCCGTATGTGCGTCTTGATGCGGTCAATCACCGCGGCCGACACCCGCCATGGATGGTTCTGATGTTGATCCTCCGCGATGACGTCGTGTGTGTACTCGACAAGCCGTGTGCGAATGAGCGTGCCGAGGTTGACCTTGGCCATGCCCAGCGCGACGCACTGTCGAACCATATCGTCGTCAATCCCGGTCGTGCCGTGCAGCACCAGCGGTGCCATCGACGCATCGCGCAGTGCTTCGAGCAGGTCCAGCCGAATGTCCGGCGTATCCTTATAAAACCCGTGCGCGTTGCCGATGCCTACCGCGAGCATGTCGATTCCGGTCTCGGTCGACATGCGCCGCACCTCGTCGGCATCGGACAGGTTCTTCGCCTCGGGCATTGAACCGTCGGGACCGAGCCTCTGGAGTTCGCCCACCTCCGCCTCGACCGTCACGCCGTGCGGCTTCGCCAGCGCGACCACCTGCTTCGTCTGCTCGATGTTCTCGTTGATTGGCAGTTGTGAGCCGTCGATCATGACGGACGTGAATCCCGCGTCGATGGCGCGCTGACACGACTCAATGCTGCCACCGTGGTCCAGGTGCACCGCCACGGGCGCCGTGGCACGCTCGGCAAACCAGCGCATCAACATGCCGCAATACTCGAACCCGCGAAACTCCAGATTCTTCTCGTACGCGCCCAATATGACCGGCGAGCGCATCTCGTCTGCAACCTCCACGATCGCGCGCGTCAACTCGTACGACGCGCCGTTGGTGTTAATCTGTGCAATGCCATACCCGTGCGCGTGCGCGTCACGGACAAGTGTTGCGGTGTCGATCAGCGGCATGCCCGCATGCTAACACAGCGCGAGGATGCGATGCGGTGATCCACCACGCCAACCGTGCTATGATGCGAATTCGCGAGCAGCCGCTTGCGGCATTACAACGGACCACCGTCATGCCCACCCTGACCCTCAATGGCCAATCGGTTGACTTCGAAGGCAGGCCTACAATCCTTCAGGTCGCGCTTGACCAAGGCGTTGAACTGCCGCATTACTGCTACCACGAAGGCCTGTCGATCGTCGCGAGTTGCCGCATCTGCCTCGCCGAGGTCGCCGCGCCCAACCCGCGTAACGAAAACAAAGTCGAGCTGATGCCCAAGCTCGTGCCCACCTGCCAGACGCCCGCCTCCGATGGCATGGTCGTGTATACCAAGAGCCCCAAGGCGATCGCCAATCAGAAGGCGGTCATGGAGTTCCTGCTGATCAACCACCCACTGGACTGCCCGGTGTGCGATCAGGCGGGCGAATGCCACCTGCAGGACTACTCATACCAGTACGGCAGGGCACAATCGCGATTCGAAGAAGACAAGATCAAGAACGCGACCAAAGACATCGGCCCGCACGTCAAGCTATACGCCGATCGCTGCATCATGTGCTCGCGCTGTGTCCGCTTTACGCGCGAGGTCACGGGGACCGGGGAAATCGGCGTCTTTGGCCGCGGCTCGGCGGAAGAGATCGACATTTTTCCCGGCAAGCCGCTGGACAACGAACTGTCCGGCAACGTCGTCGACATCTGCCCGGTCGGCGCGCTGCTGGACAAGGATTTCCTTTTCACTCAGCGCGTGTGGTTTCTCAAGCAAACACCATCGATCGACGGGTTGACCGCGTCAGGCGATAACATCGGGATCCACCACAACCAGGGCCGAGTCTATCGCGTCAAGCCGCGCAGGAACCTGGACGTCAACCAGTGGTGGATCAGCGACGAAATACGCTACGGATGGCAATTCGTTCACAGCGAAGCCCGGCTGCACGAACCCAAACGCATGCAACTGGGCACGCCGGAAACGACGACCTGGCAAAACGCGTATGACCAGGCGCGCGACGGGTTGAAGCAGGCGGTCAAGGACAATGGCGACGGCGTGATTGCATTGGTGGCCAGCCCGATGCACGCGTGCGAGGAGGCGTACCTGCTCGGCAAGCTCGCGCGAGGCCTGGACGCCAAAGCACTGCTGGCCGTTGGCCCCATCCCCACAGAGGGACAGGACAAGACCTTCCCCGGCCGGTACACCGTCCGTGCCGAGAAGTGCCCCAATGCGCGTGGCGTGCGCCGAGCGCTAGAACACGTTGGTGACGGGGTACTCGCCTTTGACGACTGCGTTGCCACCCTTGCTCAGAAGAGTTCGAAGATCAAGGCAGTCATCATCACCGGGAACTACCCCAGCGCGTGGACGACCAAAGACCTGGCCGCCGGATTACGCAATAAGTTTGTCATCGCGATCGACACGCTGCCCAACGACGTAACCGCCAGGGCCGATGTGCTGCTTCCCGCCGCCACGTGGGTCGAAAAAGCGGGGACGTTCGAGAACGCAGACGGTCGACTGCAAAGTTTTGAACAGGCGATCCCACCGATCGAGTTTACCCGCGCCGAAGGCCAGATTGCACTCGACCTGGCGGCCGCTTGCGGCTTGGCGCACGGACAAACCTACAACGCCGCCTCGGTGCGGGATGACATGGGCGGCCCGTTCACCACCGACGTGCATCATCCTGATCAACATGATGTGCGCACACCCGACATGCAATACGTTGAGTTGTAATGCCGCGAAGCATCGTTGGTCCCAAATCAATCAGTAACAACGGCATTCGGTTATTCTTTTGCAATGCCGATGACATTACAGGACTTGGCAGCGCGCATCGGGGCGACCGTTCGCGGCGACTCGACCAAAATGGTCAACGCGTGCGCCGGGCTCGAAGACGCTGGGGGCAATGATGTCAGTTTCGTCGCGAACCAGCAATACGTCCGCCACCTGAAATCGACCGGCGCCGGCGCCGTTATCGTCGCGCAAACACACGCCGCCGCGTCGTCGCGAACACTCGACCTGCTCATCAGCGATGATCCGTACTTCGCGTTCCGTGAAGCCGTCATCGTGTTACATGGTTTTCGCGCGCAGCCCGACCCGGGCATCAGCAAACACGCCGTCATCGCGCCCACCGCGGCCATCGGCGCGGACTGCCACGCCAGTCCATTCACCGTAATCGCCAACGAGGCGAGCATTGGCGAGCGCTCCGTCATTTACCCGCATTGTTTCATCGGCCCGAATGTCACGATCGGCGATGACTGCATCATCTACCCGAATGTCACCGTCTACGACGGCTGCGTGATCGGCGACCGCGTGATTCTTCACGCCGGCTGCGTCATCGGTCAGGACGGATTCGGCCACGCGACGCATACCGATGACGTCGGCCGCGTCGCGCACCATAAAATTCCACAGGTCGGTAATGTCGTCATCGAGGACGACGTCGAACTGGGCGCTAACTGCACTATCGACCGCGCCACCGTCGGATCAACGGTCATCGGCAAAGGCACCAAGTTCAGCGACCTGATCGCCATCGGGCACGGCGCGAAGATCGGCAACCACAACCTGGTGGTCGCTCAGACTGGCATCGCCGGCTCGTCGGCTACGGGCGACTACGTTGTGCTGGGCGGGCAGGTCGGCGTCGGCGGACACCTTCGCATCGGTGACCGGGTCCAGGTCGCCGGAAAATCGGGCGTGATGACCGACCTTGACGCCGGTGAACCGTACGGTGGCATCCCCGCCGTCCCATTGTCGCAAGCGAAACGCACCGCGCTGGCGGCGGCGCGATTGCCAGAACTGCTGCAGCAACTTCGTGAACTCGAGAAGCGCGTGGCGCAACTCGAAAACCGGTCTGAGTAACCGTTGTGGTCGCACGATCTGCGACGTGCAAGACGGCGCGGTGACGCATTAAAACACAAACGACATCTGTCCGCGCGCCATCGCAGCGACGGGTTTGACCGCCAGCCAGCGCGTGCGCCGGCGCTGATGTGTGAGCGTAACGCGCCGGCTGATCGCACGGTCCTGGTTAAACACTTCACGCACAACCCGTGGGTCGTTGCACTGAGCGCTGCGGTGCAACAACACGATGTGCTGCGGAAACCCCGTGCCGGATCGCTGATCAATCGCGCGCACCGCGTTGAACGCCTCCTGGTTGGACAGGTGGCCTTTGCCGCTCATGATTCGCCGTTTGAGAAATGCCGGCCTTTCGCTGCGCATTTGCATCGGCGGATCGTAGTTGCTTTCGATTGCGAGCACATCGACGTTTGCGAACCCGTCGATCAACGCGCGGGGCACATGACCCAGATCCGTCGCGTAGCCCAATGATCCGCCAGGCGTATCGATGCGGAAGCCGACCGTGCCCTTGTCATCGTGTGGCAAGCGCACGGGCTCGGCGCGCACGAACCCGGCGGGTTCAAACGCGTCGTCTTCAAAGACGTGAACGAGCCCGGCACGCTGCATCTCTGCACTGCCATCGATGTGATGCCACTGCCACAGATGCCAGCGATGCAGGTAAACGGTGATTTCAAAGCCGAGCAGTGTTTTGATCCACGTCGGCCTGAAATGGTCCTGGTCCAGGTGTGTGACGCACAGGGCTCGCAGATTCGCCAGTTGCAGGCCCGCGCTGCGTAATCGGGGTGCAATCGTATTGGGCCCCAGCCCGGCATCGATCAACATAAACCGCTCGTCAGCGCCACGCCGCAATCGAACAGCCGTGCTGTTACCGCCGGACCCGCTGCCAAGTACGCACACCGCAAGTTCATCGTCGGCGCCC
>NZCH01000015.1 GCA_002688155.1 Phycisphaerae bacterium | reverse complement strand
TCCACCATCACACCCAGCACCCGACACTCATCCGGCTGCAACACAGTCATGTCCGCTTCCCACTCCAAGCGCGCCGTCCGTAACTTATCCGGACGGGCGATAGCCCAGCGTCTGCGCGTCTATCGTCAATCTGACAAACACGCCCCAGCCACACCATCACAATTTCGCGTGATCCTCCCGCACTGAACCCGCATAATCCCACCGCGAGACAGCAACGCAGCACATTGTACCACAACCGCGCGCCACCTGAAAGCCGCGACCGGTGGTCGCGCAATCGCTCGCCGCACTACCTTGAACCGCCGAATTGACAGACGGTCACCAAGCCGCCGCGACGAAAACGAACGAGAACATCCGCGTGGACGTGTTCCCGAAAGGAACGGTTCAGGGCAAGTTCGGGCGATACCTGTTTACGTCCGGCCGAGCCGCTCCCAGGGGCACCGTTGAAGATCGCGTATCTAAATCTTTGAAGATCCGCCTGGTGGACGAAGCGATCAAGGCCGAAGGCAATAAGTTCCTTGCCGGTATGAACCGCAATGCGACAACTCGCACAGAATCTGCAGTGGCCGTCCATCGCGGTCGCGGATTTACCGAACGCGATGCAACGTGGCGGCGCATGAGGTACCGTGCTGGCAATGACCGACGCAGTGACGAATTCGGTGATCGCACTGGCGGGATCGTGCGTGCTGGTGGCGGCAGGACAGTTGGGGGACCTGAGCCCGCGGACGTTCGCACGTGCTCATCACCGGCGGCTCGGGCTGACGGTGATCGACCTGTTCGTGGGCATTACCGTTTTTGTGCTTGCGGGGGTTGCGTTTGAGTTGGTGTTGAAACTTTTGGGGTGGGATCGGGACCCAACGGAGGGTTCTCCGCGGCAAATTGCCGTGTTGGCGGTGGTGGCACAGCTCGTGACGCAGTGGCCTGTAGTGATGTACGTGGTCTGGCGCGTGGGTCAGTACTTCCGCGGACGCCGGATGATGGCGTGGTCCCGGTTTGGCATCGTTCCACAGCGGCCGGCGCGGGACTTGGGAGCAGGTTTACTGGGCGCGGTCGTCGCGGTGGTGTTGGTATTCGGGTGCAACCTGGGTTTCTGGTTGATCGGCTCGTTGCTTGACCGCGAGACACCGACGGTCGCGCACAAATTGCTGATCGCGCTTGGCCGGGCCGCGGACGATCCGGGCACGATTGCGATCATGCTCACGTCGGCGCTGGTTCTGGCGCCGCTGTTGGAGGAAGTCATCTTCCGCGGGCTTGTGCAGACAGCGCTGCTGGATTCACTTGGACGGCGGAGGTGGTTGGTGATCGTTTTCTCAGCACTTTTTTTCGCGGCAGTGCACGGCGCGGCGGTAGACCCGCTGGCAATCCCGGGCCTGTTCGTACTGGGAATGGTGCTGGGCTGGCTGTACGAGCGCACGGACAGCCTGTGGCCCGGTGTGATCGTCCACGTGCTGTTCAACACGGCGAATGTGGGGCTCCTGTTTGTCGTCCAAAACCAGCCCGGTTCGTAACCCCATGCAATGGGGCGCCGTGACCCGCCAGCTTCAGCGGTCTGGTCGTACACGCTTCAAACTCATGCGCGTAGCGCAAAGAAAAACGGCCTGCCAAGAGGCGAGCCGTCGTGAGTCAATTACAAGTGTCACGGATCGGGGGGTATTACGCACGCCGACGACGCACAAAGCCAATCACACCCAGACCAAGCAAGCTCATTGTTGCCGGTTCAGGCACGCCACCGGAGGACTCGACCAGATGAACGGTCACATCCTGTGCGGTGGCCGGGGAGCGGGCCACAGTCAGTTGGATCACGTCAACGCTGTCAAAATCAGTTGTTCCACCGCCGTTCTCGACAAAGTCATCAAACTTCAGCGACGCTATTCCCATTCATGGTCGCGAGCGTCGTCAAGTTGCTCGCCGAGTCGCCATCCGTATCGGTGATCCCGACCATGATTTCGGTGTTCAAATCGCTGGACAGCACATGTATGGCGATCCGATCCGAAGCGCCGTTATCAGTCAAATCCTCACCACCTAGTCCGGAGGTATTCGCATCCCACGTCACCACACCCGTGCCCCTGTTACCCGAGCCATTGTTGAGGATCAAAATCTGCTGCGCCGCGTCGACCGAAAACTCGGAGTTCTGGCTGAAAACCGAGGCGATCACCTCAAGAAACATCGTGCGCGAACCGCCGATCACTGTGTTGGGATCCAGGCCAGCCACCGTAGACGGACCGTCCGTACCCACACCAGAAACGCTCACCGTGTCGCCCCCCGCGGAGAAATCGTCAATCCTAAACGCACGCGACACCGCCGGTAGCGATAACAAAACCGCTACAGCCAATGCCAATACAATCCCTCTGATCCTGAACGTCATTGCTGTTCCCTTTTCGAGCTTACAGCATCCCCTGTGTTCCAAGTTCTCTTGCCTGTTGTGCGTCCCATCCTGACGGCCCGCAGAGCTACTGCGGCAGTAATACCACAGATGTCCCTGCCCGTGAACCCTTGAACGCCGTTGTTTAATGAATTCGCTGGGAATTCGGTAACCAATTGTATCTACTTTCAAAATAACCGGTTAAACGCGTCATTGCGTCAGCCCGGGACGTTGAAATCGGCCCAGTACACCCAGATCAACAATGCCCGGCAAACCGGAACCCGCTGGGCAGTGCATTAAGATGCACTCTTGAAATGAATTCGATCGTCAACATCGAGTGGATCGGCGATGCAGCGGATGGTCATCTTCGTTTGCTGGACCAGACGCGGCTGCCCAACGAAGTTGCGATGCTCAACTGCACGAACGTTTCGCATGTTTGGAACGCGATCAAGCGCCTGAGCGTGCGCGGTGCGCCGGCGATCGGGATCGCCGCGGCGTATGGGTGCGTGATTGGCGCCCAGCACAAAAATTTTGATCGCGCGGCCGAGCATCTTGCAACCAGTCGGCCCACGGCGGTGAACCTGTTCTGGGCGATTGACCGGATGAAAACGGTCACGCCACGCACTCCCGCCTCGCTGCTCGCCGAGGCACGGCGAATTCACGACGAGGACAAGGCCATGTGCCGCGCGATCGGCGAGCACGGGCTAGCGCTTCTGCAAGCCTCCTGTGGCCTCGAACCGCAAACCAATGGGCAATCAGCAATCGAAAAACAAAAATCCATCCTCACACATTGCAACGCCGGCGCCCTGGCGACGGGCGGGATTGGTACGGCGACGGCACCGATGTACGTCGCGCACGAGCGCGGCGCGGCGGTTTCCGTGTTCGCCGACGAGACACGCCCGCTGCTGCAGGGCGCGCGGCTGACAGCGTTCGAACTGGCGGCGGCGGGCATTGACGTCACCGTGATCTGCGACGATATGGCGGCGCAGGTTATGCGCGAAGGGCGAATCGGTGCGGTCATCACCGGGGCGGACCGCATCGCCGCCAATGGCGACGCGGCGAACAAGATCGGCACGTACAGCCTGGCTGTGCTCGCGAAGTATCACGACATTCCCTTCTACGTTGCCGCGCCGTCAACCACGTTTGACCTGGGCACACCCGCCGGTGAGGCGATTCCCATCGAAGAACGCGGCGACCATGAAATCACCGAGGGATTTGGCGTGCGCACGGCGCCACATGACGTTGCAACCTACTGCCCCGCATTTGACGTCACGCCCAACACGCTGATCACCGCGATCATCACGGATCGCGGCGTCATCCAGCCGGTCAATGAGCGGGCTGTGCGCACGATGGTGGGACAATCGGTGGCTGTCGGACGTTGAATCAAATCCGTGAATGCGCATGCACTCAAATACCCGGTGTCGAATAAATGACGAAACCCAATACCCGGTACGCGTCACGGGGCCCCGCACCGCTGAAGCGGGCTGGCCGGTCAGTTGCACGTCGTTATGCTGACCAACCTGCACCACTCGACCAGAAGCAGTTCGCGATGAAAATGAAAGTGATTGCATGCCTGTAGTCATGTCCGGCGCTACAGCGATGATATTTGCGTGCGACGACAGTCCCGCGACGGCCGCGTCGACGAAATACAATCTCGACGCGTCGCGCACGGCGATGGCATTCGCGATCGAGCACATCGGAATCGGCAAGACGTACGGCCGGTTCAATGACGTGTCAGGCCATTTGCACTTGGATATGAGCAAGCCGGCAAACTCTGCGTTTGACGTGACAATTCAGACTGGCAGCACCAACACGAACAACCAACAGCGCGACGATCGATGATTACGCTGACTTGGGCGAATCATCGGAAGAGTCGACAAGCAAGTGACACACGATCCGCACGTTATCCGGTCGCGAACAAATACGTCGCGATGTTCCGGCAAAGCCGATCGGCCAGGTGACGGTATCGGTCGAAGTTCCGGTTCGTGTCATCGTGAAGCCGTGCCGGTTCGACGTCGGCGTCTTTGGCGCAAGCGTCCTTCCCGAAGTGCATGCATTGGTCGTAGTCCCACTCGAAGTGGTACTGAAAGCCGTAGGTGGTCATGCCGACCTTGAACGCCTGGTTGCGACACTGAGCCGAACCCGCCAGCGGCGTCGCATCGGGCGGCAGGTCGGTGACCTCCTGCCCGTGCAAGTGATATTGCGGCGTGGTCCAGGGGATGCCGACGTAGATCGCGTCGATCGTGCCCGGAAACGCGAGTTTCACGTCTGCCCAGCCGGCCTCGGGCTGCTGCATCGGCGCGACTTGACCGCCAAGCGCCTGGGCGATCAGTTGGGCGCCCAGGCACACGCCGACGACCGGCTTGCCCGCGTCGTGCGCGGCCTTGAGGTAGTTGGCTTCCTCGGTCAGCCACGGGTGGCGATCGGCTTCGTCCACATTCATCGGCCCGCCCATGCTGACAACGCCATCGACGTCGTCCAGGTCGACCGGGACGCGTCCGCCGCTGGACAGGTCAATCACGCGCAGCCGGTGCCCATGGCTTTGCAGCATGGCGCCCAGACACGCGGCCGGCTCGTCATTGCGATGTTGAAATACAACCAGACTCATGATGCGGGCAAGAGTCTGTCGCCTGTGATCGCGCGTGTCAACTGCACGCGCCAGTTGCCGTGCACCGCGATCGGAGCCCGCGCGTGAATCGTCACGACACATGAAACGGCCAAACGAGCGGTGTGAGGATCACGGTCACGGCGCCGATAGTGACGTTCATGAGTACGCCTATGCGCAGGTAGTCGTTGAACCGATATCCGCCGGCGCCATAGACCATCAGGTTGGTCTGGTACGCGATGGGTGTTGCAAAACTCGCGGCGGCGGCCATCATGGTCCCGATGACAAACGGCATGGGGGCGCTTCCCAACTGCGACGCCGTCGCAACGCTGATCGGAAACACGAGCGCCGCTGACCCGACTGGCCCGATCAGCGACCCGAAAATCATGCCCAGCGCGACAATGCCGCACAGCACGGCGTGCGCTCCTATCGGCTCGAGCACACTCAGCACGGTGCCCGCCACGCCCATCGCCGCGCCGCTGGTTTCCAGCGCACGCCCGATCACCAGCGCCGCACCGATCACGACCAGCACACGCCAGTCAATCGATTCGCGCGCTTCGGCCGGACGCAGGCAATTCGTCAACACCATCAGACCTGCGGCAAGGAGCGCCGCGTGCACGACTTTGATGTCCAAAAACGTGATCGCCAGCACGAACGCGACCATAATCAGAAGCGCCGTGATCGCTCGCTCGCTGCGGATCGGCTGCGAACCTTCGACGGTCGAGACGAGCAGAAAGTCGCGCCGGTTGCGATGCCGGCGAATGAACTGAGGATGGGTCTCGAGCAGCAGCGTATCGCCTGCCTGCAGTTCGATGTCGCCGATCTTCTTCATGAGCTGTTCACCGTTTCGGTGCACGGCAATGACTGCCGCGTCGTACACCGTGCGGAACCGCCCTTCGCGAATCGTCTGTCCAACCATCGGGCACGACGGGCTGACCACTGCCTCGATCAGCCGGCGATTCGGGCGTGGTTCGGAGAGTTTGAACACCTGATCCGTTGCCGGCACAAGTCCGCGAATCTTCTGGAGCTCCACCACTGTTTCGACCACACCGGCAAAGATCAGCCGGTCGTGGTCGTGCAACACCTGTTCGGGCCCGACGGCCGGAATCGTTTCATCATCTCGCTCGACTTCGACCAGATACGCTCCCGGAAGGTTGCGCAATCCGGCCTGCTCGATCGTTTTGCCTGCGATGGCGCTGCCTGGGACAACAAGCATTTCGACGGTGTACCGGCGCGCATCGGCGAAATCGCGCCGTGCGCCGCCACGTGTGGGCAATAATCGGTTCGACAACAGCACGACGAGCCCGATGCCCGCGATGGCCGCGGGTATGCCAATCCACGATATGGTGAACATCCCGATTGAAACACTGTCGTTCAACGCAGCGCCATTGAACTGGGACGTCTCGACCATGCCCATGACGATCAGGTTTATCGACGTGCCGATCAGCGTGCACGAGCCGCCGAGGATCGCCGCGTAACTCAGCGGAATGAAGAGCTTCGATGGCGCGATGCCCGTCTTGCTGCACCAGTCGCGCACGACGGGGATGAAAATCGCGACGATCGGCGTGTTGTTCAAGAAGGCCGACAGAGTGCAGACCAGTAACATCATCCGCGCCTGGGCGCCGCGCACCGTTTGAGGCAGGCCCAGCAGTGGCTGCATAACCCGCGACATCGCGCCGGTCCGACTCAAACCCTCAGCCACCACGAACAGCACGCCGATCGTGATCAGCCCTTCATTGCCGAATTCGGCGACGCATCGTGTTGCTGAGGGAAACTTGTCCGGCGAGAACAATCCCAACGTCATGGTCACGGTCATGCCGCCGACGAGGATGGTGTCCGGTCCGGCGATATTGCGCACCAGCGCCACCGCCATCAGCGCGACCAGTCCCAGCATTGTCCAGGCTTCCCAGGTCATAGGGGCATCGTCCGGCAACGGCTCGCCAACAGGTGATCCCGGTATCGTATCGGCATGGTACACCTGCGCGATTCGTTATTTGAATCGAGCTGTGGCGTGTTGGCGTGTACATGTATTATCGCCGCCCTGGGCAGCGGCTGCACGGCCCCCGATGCGGGGCGTTACCCGGGAAAGGCGCCACCGACGCCCCGCGAGCCGGGCGGTCCCCCGCCCGGACGCTGCCCGCTGAC
>NZCH01000014.1 GCA_002688155.1 Phycisphaerae bacterium | reverse complement strand
TCGGTGCAACTCGTTCAACTCTTCGAGCGCGGCATATAACGTCGACGTTTTGCCGCTGCCCGTCGGTCCGGCCATCAGGACGATGCCGTTGGGCTGTTGAATCATGTTGCGAAAACGCTTGAGCGTGGCGTCGGACATGCCGATCTTGCCGAGTTCCAGTTGGGTGGCGGTCGAATCGAGCAGCCGCATGGTGATCCGTTCGCCGAAGCGAGTTGGAATCGTGGCGACGCGAACGTCGATCGTCGCCCCGTCGCGACCCGGCGCAGCAAATGAGAACCGGCCATCTTGGGACGCACGTTGCTCGGCGATGTCGAGGCCGGACAAGACTTTCATCCGCGAAATGACACTGCTGGCCATCTCTTGACCGATCCGTGTTGGATAGTTCTGCAGCCGGCCATCGATGCGAAATCGCACCCGCAAGCCATCGGGGACGGCTTCCAGGTGAATGTCCGACGCGCGGCGCAGATAAGCTTGTTCAAAAATCCGATTGCAAATCGGAACGGGGTCTTCGTCCTCGGCGGCATGGACGGCTGTTTGGCCGGCCAAAACATGTTTCACGGTTTCGCGCAGCGAATCGGGGTCGGTCAACGCAACTCGCAGTGGCCGGCCAAGGATGCGGGCGATGTTTTGCAACCCGCCTCGGTCATCGGGATCAGCGGTCGCGACCAACACCTCGTCGCCCTCGTCGGCCACGGGCAGCACCATGCGCGTTTTGAGCAACGCGTCGGGAATTCGCTTGACCAGGTTCATGTCCAGCGTCACGGTTGATAAATCGATAAACGGAATGCCACGCTGTTCGGCCAGTGCGCAGTAGAGCATCACGATCGGACAGCGGGCATGGTGCGACGCGACTTCGACCAGCGGCCGGCGCTGGCGCATGGCCTTCAGACGCAGTGATTCTACTTGCTCAGCAGAAATCAAACTCCGTGAGACAGCGGCGTTGATCAGTTCATCGGGAGACAGGGACATGGCTAGTCCTTGGTGGTGAAAAAGGGATCAGGTCCAATTTGTGCGAAGCACCCTTCGGACCGTCTCGGCAAATTGGACCTGCCCCCTTTTTCATCCGCGATGTTGGATTTCAATCGCGACTCGACCATGAGCGGGTTGCGAGCGGCCTGGATCGCGACGTCCGTATCGATCAGTCCACGCGTCGCGAGTTCGGCTAGGCTGTGTTCCATCGTCTGCATGCCGAGCGACAAGCCGCCTTCGATCGTAGCGTAAATCTGTTCAAACTTGCCGCTGCGAATTTGATTTCCGACCGCGGTCGTCACACGCAGGATTTCAACGGCCGGTACACGGATTTCGCCACACGCCGAGGGCAACAGTTGCTGGGCAACGACCGCTTGCAGGACCATTGACACCTGGTGGCGCACCGACGATTGTTCTTCGGCGGGAAACGCGCCGAGCATCCGGTCGAGCGCTCCCACCGTGTCGCCCGTGTGCAGCGTCGAAAACACGAGGTGCCCGGTTTCGGCCGCCGTGATCGCGGCTCGCATCGTTTCCAGATCTCGCATTTCGCCGACCAAAATCACATCGGGATCTTCACGCAGCGACGCTCGGACGGCGTCGGCAAAACTTGGCACATCGCTGTGCAACTCGCGTTGGTGGACCAGCGCGGTGCGATTCTCGTGGACGTATTCGATCGGATCTTCGATCGTGATGATGTGGCACGGTCGCGTGCAATTGATTTCGTGCAACAGCGTGGCCAGCGTGGTGGTTTTGCCGCTGCCGGTCGCTCCGGTGACGAGGGCCAGCCCGTGTTGCAAATGCACGAGGTCTTTTAATTGCTCGGGCAAGTGCAATTCGTCCAGCGTGCGAAACGCGTTGTCCAGCCGCCGAATGGCCATCGCCAGTTTGCCGCGCTGGCGAAAGACGTTGATGCGAAAACGATTGCCGTCGTGCGAGTAGGCCAGGTCGATCGTGTGATGTTGTTGCAGCTCGCACCATTGTTCGGGTTCCATCAGTGAACTCAACATCGCGTCCAGTTGATCCGCCGAGATGATGTTGTCGTCGAGCGGTCGCAAATCGCCATGGACGCGCGCGTACGCGACGTCGTCAGCCGCCAGATGCAAATCAGACGCCTGGCAATCGCGGCTCGCGGCCAGCAAGTTTCGAAATTGTTCGGATGCAGTGGGCATTAAATTACAAATTGCAAGCACCAAATGACAAACAATACTCAAACTCCAAATTCAAAAAAGTTTTTTGGACGTTTGGTCCTTGGTTTATGAGATTTGTTTGTCATTTGTAATTTGTGAATTGGTGCTTTCCCTCACTTGGTGCTTACTCCCTCACATGGCAAGGATCAGAACGGATTTCAACGAAGGTTTTGACAGGCCGCCGGCACTCTTGTGGGCGACGTGAATTTCCAGGTTGACGATGATGACGGGCCACGGCAATTCGTTGAGCCTTTCGACAAATTCGCGCAGTCCGGTGAACGGCGCTTCGATTTCGAGCCGCTGGAGTGACTGGCCGTAAAGCTCGCGAACCATTTGTTGGTCGAGAAACGGGCCGTCGGCGGCGGGCGGGCTTGTCGAAATGAGTTGCGTTTTGGGGAGTGGTTTCCCAGCGGCCACCGCCTCGTCCTCGTCGGGCCACACGAAAGGCGAGCGCTGCTTGATGCGGACGTGCGAGTGGGCGGCGAGTTCCGACAGTTTGAGATTCAACGCCTGGACGGCCGCACTGCCCGCCAGCGACGCGAATCGACGTTCCTGGCGAAGGGCACTTTTTGCGACGGTGAGCCGACGTTGTTCTTCTTCGAGGCGCGTTCTTGATCGTTCGACCTGGCTGGAGATCGTGTCGGAACTTTGAATGTTTCCGAGTTGCGCGTTGAGTCGTTTGATGTTGTCTTGGACGCGTTGTTGGACTTCTTGTCGGCTGCGATATCGCGTCGTGTAGTAAAAGAACGACGCGGCCACAATCGCGGCGAGCGTGAGCAGCATCGCCTTGTGCGTTTTCAGTCTTTCGAGCAAGTTGGTCATGGGTTTGCCTTCGTGGGACGGATTGGCAATCCGTTTTACAGGTTGGTTGCGACGCGATCTGTATTTTTTTGTTTTTGTTGGTTGACGACGGACGCGCCGAATTGCAGGTCGAATTGATAGCCGTCGAGGCCCAAGCGACCTGTGCCTGTTTGGATCACGGGGGCTTCGGTCAATTCGAGCTGCCGCGGTCGTAGCGATGTGCTCAGCGCGTCGGCGAATCGTTCGGCGGCGACTTGCGACAAAGCCCACCCGCTGACGCGCAGCGTTTGCCAGTTTTCGTCGACGATGTCGTTGATCACGATTTCGGGCGACGCGGCATCGGCGACGGCTTTCAACACGGCGGCCGGCAAACTTTGCCGCAGCGGCACCGCGTTGTTGACGAAACGGCGGTGACGTTCGACCTTGGCCAATTCGTCATCCAAGCGTTTTATGTCGATGGCGTAGGTCTTCAGTTGCGCACGCATCTGTTCAATGCGCAGGGCACCTTGTTTTCGTGAAGCCAGTTCCTCTTCGGTGGCCGACAAGACTTGCCGGGCGGACGCCAAACTCATTTGCGACCACACATCGACGACGCCGATCAAGCCGGCGGCGATCAACAACGCGGCGGCAGTCGGAATCCACGGACGCCGATGTTTTGCCCGGACCAGGTCCGCGGTGGAAATGCTGCTGACAATCAATTCGGCGGATTGGCCGTTGAAGTGTCGAAATGCGCCGACCATGTGGGCCGCTTGCACAAGGCGCTCGTCGCTGCCCGTCTTGTGGTACAAGTGGACGGGGGCGAGCCGAACATTGACGCCCAGTTGGCTGGCCAGTTTCTCCGTGATCGCAGGCAAATGCTCGCTGGTGCCGGCCAACCAAATCTGGTCCATTCCACCGTGGACAAATTCCATGATCGCATCAGCCGACGGGGCCTGGCCTGACAGGTACCGAACTGTTAGCTCGGTCGTTTGCCCGCGGGAGATTTGCGAAACGCTGATTAAACCGGGATGGAGTTCGACAACCGCGCCGTTCGGAATTCGCTCGAACCCGTCAAATGACGCCACGGCACAACCGGCCAACGGATAAATTGCGGCCAATTGAATCGATCGTTTCTCGAAAGCGGCAATCCATTGGTCGCGAATCGATCTGCGCACGCCAGCGGCGATCCACGACGCTTGCGGACGGGCGGGAGACGGCGGGACAGGGTTCGCTTGCCAATCGACTTCCGAGTCGTTCATCTGCTCGAATTGAATCCGCTGGTGCATCATTTCGCATTCCTGCAGCTCGCGGCGTTCGATCAGGTTGAAGGTCTGGGCGTATTCACCGAGTTTTTCTTTGGCGTTGCTAAGCGACGGCGCGTGCGATTCGCTGGACGCTTGGTCCCGGGCAATTGCGTCGCGAATTTGTTGGACCGACCCGTGCGACAAGTAACCACGCTCGACCAAGACTTCCTCGATGGGCCGCGTACCGATTTGTTCGGACAAGCGGGCTTCGACTTCGACACGAATTATCTCGGCCACATCGCCGTCCGCCATGTAGGTTCCATCGAGCATCGATCCGACGATGGTTTGCACGGCTTCGGGAATCATCAAGATCGCTTGCCGGGGCAGACGGCGGGTGTTCAGC
Organism: Phycisphaerae bacterium; assembly: GCA_002688155.1. Taxonomy (GTDB): domain Bacteria; phylum Planctomycetota; class Phycisphaerae; order Phycisphaerales; family Phycisphaeraceae; genus ARS1224. The sequence continues at coordinate 3,442 of NZCH01000014.1, read as the reverse complement.
CGGTCGAGCGCTTCGGTCAGCGCCATGTCCGGATCCGGCTCCAGCGAATCGGACGCCGCGTCGATGACAACGCGATTGTCGACCGCCCGCACGATCAGCGCGCGAACACGATACGTGTCGTATTGCACGACCAGTGTTGGCGTGGAATTCGTTCGTCTTGTTTTCCAAAAGTTCAACATGTTTTTGTGCTGTAGCTGCGTTCGCCAGAACGCGGTCGTGATTCCGATTAGTCCGCACTCTGGCGAGTGCAGCTACGTTTCTTAGTCACACTCCCAGCTAAATAGCGGTGCGTGTTGGGTGGACGTCGGCAAAAAGGCGTTGGGCACCAGCGTGATGCCGACGGGTTCGTTGTTGGAACTTGGATCGTATTCGGCACCTGTGTTTTCATCCATGATGATCATCGTGCGAGCACCGGCGGGAATCATCTTGTCAACTTGAATAGCACCCTGCGTGAAACGAAAACGAATGTTCTTCGTCTCACCGGGCAGCAAAGTGCCAGTCAGCTTGGCATCGAGCGTTAAATAATTGCAAACATCGCGAGCGGCATCGGTCGTGGGAATCGTCGGGTCGGGCCAATCGAATCCGCCGCTGCCGTCTTCATCGGGATAGTAAACACGGATGCGCAGGTCGTCGGGCGGATTGACGTTGCCGCCGGTGTCGTTGCGAAACTCGACCCACACTTCCCAGCCCTTGAGATTGATGCGATGGTCCAGCTCGGCGATCAACTGTGTGTTGGCGACATCGGGATAATCCAGTTCGTACCCGTCCGTGCCCGCTCCGGGCGAACCGTCCGAGAGGCGATCGGCAGCGAGACTTTGCACCGTCATCACGCCCGTGGTTTGGTTGACGGAAGTGACCCAGCCAAAATAAAGTGCGTCGTTGGCGGGCAGCAGATCGGCATTGCCCCAGCCGTCGCGATAGGCTTTCAGGCCCGACGTGGACTCGAATTTGTAATCGACATAGGGGCCTCGCCAGCCGGCCCATTGACCCGTCGTCGTGTCGTATTGCCAGGCCGAGATGGTTCCTTGGTTGACCAACTCGTCCAGGTTGTTCGGCAAGCGGCCCAGATCCGCGGCGAATCCACGGGCCAGCGGTTGGCTCAAAACGGCAACGCTCGAATCAAACACAATCGCCTGGCGGATGTCGTCGCGCTTTCGTTTCGTTTCGTCAAAACGCAGTTGGCTATCGACGCGATCGGTCAACTGGACAGCCGACATCGCGACCGTTGCCAAGATGAACGTGACCAGCAACATTTCCAACAGCGTCAGGCCGCGCCGTGGTGTCGATCGAATTCGATTTGTCGTCGGTCGGGAAAACATGGATCAGTTGGTCACATTCCAAGTAAAAAGAGGATCAGGGGGCAACGATCGCGGCAACTCGGTGGTGGGCGAAAACTGGATGCGAAATGGAGTGTTGAGGTCGCCGGGGTTATATGTTTCGTCGTTGTTGTCGTCGATCACGACGATGGTTCGCAGTCCGGCGGGGACCATCTTGTCGACGTTCACTTGGTTGTGAGTAAACTCAAATTTCAGCCGCCGCTCTTGGCCCGGCTTGATCTTGCTATTGCCCGCCAGTTTTACATCCAAACTCAAATATGCCGCTTCATCGCGGTCGTCGCCGCCGCTGGGCAAGGTCGCGACGGGCCAGGCCAACTGGTCATTGTCGTCGGTCTTGGGATAAAACACTCGCAATCGCAGGCGGCTCGGCAGGTGGACATTTTTGTTGTCGACGTTGAAGAACGTGACCCACACGCGCCAGTCTTTGAGGTTGACGCAGTGATCTTGTTCCGTGGCCAGCAAATCCAGGCCGGTGGACGGGAAGTCCTTGTCGTAGGCCTCCGATTTTGCACCGGGACCGCCATCGATCACGCCATCGCGCCCCTTGGTAGCGACGGACAATTGTCGTTCGTCCGCGTCGAAGGTAACTTTCCAGCCGAAGTTTCGGGTGTCGTTTGATTCGTTGCCCCAGCCGTCGCGATAGACGTGCGTGCCATGTTCATCGTCTGGCGGCAAATAGGGTCCGCGCCAACCGGCCCATTGGTCCGCGTGGGGAGCGTATGCCCAACGCGGTTGATCACCAGCTTCGACCAGCTCACATAGGTCTTTTGGCAAGCGTCCCATGTCGACGAGGAAACCTTGCCGCAGTTGCTGGCCGTTGGTCAACAAATTCGGATTGCCTAGGATGGCCGTGCGCAACTGGTCGAGCTTGGCTTTGGTGCGGGCAAACCGCCGATGATCGTCGTACTTGTGTTCGCTGGGAACAGTAAACGCGCTGGCCGTAAACGTCGTCAGGATCAACAACGTAATCAGCACCTCGATCAACGTGATTCCACGTCGCGTGAGCCGTCGTTCGATTTGTTTCATGGCTGGTGGCTCCTTGGTCATCGCAGTAACTCCGCAACGACGTCGTCGCCCGCGCCGCCTTCGTAGATGGCGTTGTCGCCTGAGCCGACGATCCGGGCAAGACTATCCTGGTCCAGGTCGAACAAGAAATAGGGACGTCCCCAGCGCGCATAGGGCGTTGCTCCGTCGCTCGGTCGCCAGACGAGGTAGCTGCCGATGGGTGTGCTCACATACGGATCGGCGACACCATAAACTTGTGGCAACACCACGCCGGCCGTCGGACTGCCGCTGCCGTCGGTTTGCAAATTGTCTCCGATGTCGACGAGCCCTTCGCCGCGACGGCTGAGGTACGGACCGTTCCAACCGCGGGCTGTGACCGGGTTGAAGTCTTCCAATGCGTGGCCCGTTCCGATCAATGGGTTTTCATAAAGTTGCCAAAAGTTTGCGGGCGAATCGAACCAGGCGGTCTTTTGGGCAACGGGCACAAAGGCCGGGATGTTGACCAGCGGAACGAAGCCGCCAGCCCGCGTATCCAAATCGAACGGGCCTTGTTTAGGCAGGAAGCCAGTGTCTTTTTTGAACTGCACAATCGCCCGCTTGATCTCATCCATCTCGCCAAGCGTGATTTGCGACTCGGCTTGCATCTCGACACGGTCCATCATCATCACGGCCGAACCGGCCAGTGCGACAAGGATCGCGATTACGACCACCAGTTCCAACACGGTGAAGCCGCGGCGATGTTGTGATCGTATGCTGTGAGTCATGTTCGTACCCCGATGTCGATCGGGAAATGGGTAGCCGAATTCGCCAGAATTTGGATGGTCACAAGAGTCGTCCAAACTCTGGCGAGTTCAGCTACACCGAAAAAAACGCGGGGCGACAATTCTGCCGCCCCGCGTCGAGATGCGAAGTCAGGCGTTTAGACTTCCGAAGTTGAAGATAACTTCGGAAGCCTGGTGGCCAGCGACTTAGTTACCTTCGGTGAAGTCGGCGACGGCTTCGTCCAGGATGTTGCCCTTCGGATCGATCACGCCAACGAAGCGAGCTTCATTCAAAGCGGTTCCGGCGGAATCTGCGACTTGGTACAACGCGATGAACCG
>NZCH01000013.1 GCA_002688155.1 Phycisphaerae bacterium | reverse complement strand
GGCGGGCATCGCCCTGGCCAATGATGCGGCGCCCGACGGTCCCGAGTCATTCGACCTGACACCCAATTTTGTTGCCGGACGCACCGCGCGGTACGACGTGTGGACCCTGCGCCGTCGCGCCACGACCACAAGGATGCGCAATCGGTCGCACTCGGCGGAAGTATTGACCGAGCTTAAAAGTGAAGTCATGTGGTCGGTCGATCGTGTCAACGCCGACGGATCAGCGGTTTGCACGATGACGCTTGTGTACATGACCGCGGACCTGACGCTGCCCACGGGCACGGTGCAGCACAACGATTCACGGCGCGGCAGCGGTGATACGACGTATCTTCACAGCGTCATACGTGCGATGGCGGGCGCGCCGCTGAGGGTGCGCGTGGGCGCCGACGGGAGGATCGCCAGGGTGTCAGGCGTCAGCGTGATTGAGGCACAACTCGGCGACAAACGCCACGTGCCCACAGCGCTGGACTTTGAAGAATCGGTGGCTGACCTGGCGATGCTCATCGGCGCGAGCGCAGCCATGCAGATAGGGCAGCACTGGAATCAGAAATACACGTGGAACCACCCAATGGGACTGCTCCATCACGACACGCGCTATACGCTCGACAGTGTCGAGGATATCGAAGGTATCCCCATCGCCAATGTTTCCGCACAAGCGCGCGTGACGTTGGAGCCCGATCAGCAGAAATGGACGGGAGGCGCGCAAATGCGCGCAGGCATGGACATCCGCATGACCAGCGGCCAGGTCGACTCACAGATCATGTTCGACCTGCAACGTCATGAAGCAGTCGGGCGCAACACGATCGAGCAGCGCACCATCAAAATCAACGTGCGCAATAAAACGTTCTCGCTGACCAATGTCATTGAGGAAACGGTACACAGCCAGGCGCTGCGGATCGCGGAGCAGTAGATGGGAATTGTTTTTGCGCACCTGGCACCTGCAGGCGTTAGCGCCCGCGCTACCCTCCCTCAACCCGCGTCACCATCTGATTAAACAGTTCATCACTCACCGGCCCGTCCGCGAGACGCGTGTTGGTGTGTCCGTAATGGGTCCCGTGCTCGTGCAGATGGTCGAGCGTCTCGCGCACTTCGGGCCAGGTGCAGCCGATCTGCGCCGGCAGGTAACGTGTGCCGCACGAGCGCAGCAGGTGAATCGTTTCCTCAAAGCCGCCGTCGTAAAGCACGCACGAAAGCAGCGAGCCCAGTGCGACAGCCTCGGAGTGCAGCAGTGACCGGCGGTGTACAAAGTAAAATGCCACGTCGAATGCATGGTCGATCGCGTAGTACAGTCCCAGGTCCCACGCATGCAGGCCATAGCGTTTACGGTTCCACTCCGCGCACGCGCGAATCGCGTCGATGCCCGGCCGGCCGTCAGCATCGACATCATTGACCCAGCACGAAACGCATTCGCGCACGGCGACGATCAGTTCGTCGGCCACCGACTGGTCCCACTCCACGCCGCCGCGCCGGTTGTGACACCACCATTGCCACGCGGCAACAACGCTGACCCAGCACACGCACTCAGCCATGCCCGCCGCGTTCAGGTGCGTCGGCGCGGCGCGGATGACGTCCGTATCGAACAGCAGGATCTTCGGCGACGCGACCTTGTGAATAATTCTCAGCACACCGTCGTGCCGTTGCGGAAAGCCGGCGTTGAACACCGAACCGGTAGACACGACTGTCGGAATCATGATCAGCGTTGCGCCTTGGGCCGCGGCAACAATCTTGGCCGCGTCCAGCGCCATACCGCCGCCGATGCCAAGCACGAACTTGGCGCGCGGCAATCGCTCCAGCAGCGCGACGTTGTACGCGTACTCCTGGCTTGTCACGAACTGATGCGCCTTGGGTGCATGCTCCAGCAATCCGCCGACAGCCCGCCATGCGGATGGCGAGGTCAGCGCGACAAAATCATCGATCCGCCGGCACTCGCGCGCGATCATGCCTGGAGAGTACTTGGCGTTCCATTCAACCGGCGGCTGTGTGTACGCCGGCGAAGGAGAAGGCATAATCGGTGGCGGCACGGCGACCTTACGCTGTTCTGACATGGTCCGTCGTTTGAGCCAGCCAAACATCGTGGACATTGTACTGCCTCGAGTGAGCGCATCGCTTCGGACGCGATATCATGCACCGTCTGGACTCTGATCATTAACCACTCGTCGCTCATGCCAGACCCCACTGATCAAGATGTGAACGAACTGCCCGAGCCGTACGGTGAAGGCGACTGGCAGCCGCGCGTCGGCTTGTTCGGGCGGATTGTGGCGGGGTTGATTCTCTTTGCGATTGTCACGCTCGCGGCGTTCGGCGTGATCGTGTGGTTGATGGGCGATTGAAGCGCCACGGTTTGCGTTACGTGACGCCATGCCGCGACACATGCAACCACCGCTGTAACTCAATGCACAATTCACCTGCCACGGTACCCATCCGGGTGATCCTTGAACCACCGCCACGCGGTTTCAATGGTCAGCGCGATGTCCGTGTACCGCGCGACCCAACCGAGTTCATGTTTGATCTTGTCAGCGTTGGCGTAGAGCTGCGGCGGATCACCTGAGCGTCGCGCACCGGGTTGCACGGGCAAATCGACGCCGGTGATGCGCTTCGCCGCATCGATGACCTGCTTGACACTCACGCCCTGTCCGGTGCCCACGTTGTACTGGCGCTGATCGCCGGGTTGCAGTGAGTTCATGACCAGCACGTGCGCGTCGATCAGGTCCTCGACATGAACGTAATCGCGAATGCACGTGCCGTCGGGTGTGCCGTAGTCGTCGCCGAAGATGGTGAAATGTTCGCGTTTGCCCATCGCGGTCAGCAGCAGCAACGGGATCACATGTGTTTCGGGGTCGTGGTCTTCACCAATTGAACCGTCGGTCGCACAGCCCGCAACATTGAAGTACCGCAGCGCCGCGAACGTGAACGCATCATGTGACGCCGCGTGGTCGAGCAGCACACGTTCGACGTACAGCTTTGACCAGCCGTACGGGTTAATCGGCATCTGCGGTGTGTCTTCGGTGATCGGCATCGTTGCGGGTTCGCCGTATGTTGCGCATGTTGAGCTGAAAACAATGCGCTTCACGTCGGCGCGCTCCATCGCGCGCAGCAGTGATACGGCGCCCACGGCGTTGTTGTGGTGATATGCAAGCGGCTGTTCGACCGACTCGCCGACATACGTCAGCGCTGCGAAGTGCATGACGCAGTCGATCGCATATTTACGCAGCGTTTGTTCGACAACGTCGGTGTCGAGAATGTCCGCCAGGACAAACGGTACGTCGTCCGGCACGGCGGCACGGTGGCCGCGAAACAGGTTGTCGAATACGACCACGCCATGCCCGTCGGTGTGCAACTGCCTGGCCGCGTGAGATCCGATGTATCCGGCGCCGCCGGTGACGAGGACGTTCATAAGGGGTGTCCGCTCGCGTCAGGCCCACGGATTGTATCCGTGGGCTTCCTCTTTAATGCATCAACTCTAATATCGCGAGCCCGCCCACGAGCAGGAGCACGAAGAGCACGCAAAGCCAATTGAAGTACTTGTCAATAAACGGCACCGCTTTGGCACCGGCCCACCGGAAAAGCACGGCGACGAGAAAGAACCGCGCCCCACGGCCGACCAGAGATACGAGGACGAACCAAACCAGCGGCTGTTCGAACACCCCGCCGGCGATTGTGAAAATCTTGAAGGGAATCGGCGTGAATGCGGCCGCGAATAAAACCCACACACCCCAGCGGTCGTACCACTGGTGCACGGTGTCGAACTTCTTCTGCGAAAAGCCCGGCACGTAATCGAACATGATCTGATCCATCGCCTCCCACGCACCCCAGCCAATCAGGTACCCGACCACCGCGCCCAGCACGCTGGCCACCGTGGTTACCGTCGCGAACCACATTGCCTTGTTCCGGTTGCCCAGACAAAGCGGCGCAAGCAAGACGTCCGGCGGAATCGGAAAGAAACTCGACTCGGCGAATGACAACAGAAACAACACCCATGTCGAATGCTTCCGGTGCGCCAGAGACAGCACCCAATCGTAAAGCCGACGATGAATCGCCCACCGCGGCACGGGTCGTGGCGTCACTTGCGTGGCCGAGTCCGATGGTGTCACGTTGGCGACGGGAGGGTCTGCGGACATGCCATCTCTATCGGCCGATGCGGGCTTCAGGTGTCAAGTCGGAAAGTCGGCAATCGCCACTCACTTCGCCGTGTATGTCTTGAACTGACCGGCCTTGAGCCGGCTAATGTAGTCTTTTGTCATCTTCGCCACCTTCGGCGACAAAATGATCATGCCCAGAATGTTCGGGTACGCCATCGACAGGATTAAAAGGTCGGTAAAGTCTTTGACGTTAAGCAGGCTGACCATGGGTCCAAGAACCACGCAAGAGAGAAACACGACGCGAAAGCACCAGATCCCGATATCACCGAGCAGGTACTCGGCTGCACGCTCGCCGTAATAGCCCCACGAAATCATCGTCGAATATGCGAAAACGAAGACCGCGATACACAGCAGGTAAGGCAGCCAACCTGCAAGCGTCGCGAACGCGGCACCGGTGAGCGCCGCGCCTTGCACGTCCGAACCGGCGCTGATCGTGTTGATCTTTTCCTGTATATCCGGTGTGATCTGATCTTTCGTGATCAGAATGACCAGCGCGGTCATGGTGCAGACACAGATGGTGTCGATGAACGGCCCCATCATCGCGACGGCCCCTTCGCGTACCGGTTCGTTCGTGCGTGCCGCCGAGTGCGCGATGGCGGCCGAACCCAGTCCCGCTTCGTTCGAGAAGCATCCGCGCTTGATGCCGGTCACCATGATCCCGATCACGCCGCCCCAACCGGCGGCCTTGATGCTGAATGCCTCGGCGAAAATCGAGCCGAACAGGCCTGGAAGCTGGGTAATGTTAAATACCAGAATCACCAGACACACCGCACAGTAAAACACACACATTGCCGGCACGATCTTGCTGGTCACCTCACCGATCCGCCGAATGCCTCCGACAATCACCAATCCAACGAGGATGGCCATGATGATGCCCGCCAGCCAGGCAAATCCTTTCTCACCGTCGAGCATGACGAATGAAACGATTTCAAACGTCTGGTTCGCCTGGAACATGTTCCCGCCGCCGATCGCGCCCATGATCGTGAAGAACGCGAACGAGATTGCCAGCAGTTTGCCAAACGGTGTGCCGAACGCTTTGCCGAACACGTCCTTCATGCCTTCGGAGAGGTAAACCATCGGCCCGCCGAGCACGTGCTCGCCCGTCTTCTTACCGCGTTCGGGTGACAGCCGGCGGTATGCCTGCGCGAGCGTGCAAGAAGAGAACTTGGCGGACATGCCGAACACGGCGACGACCCACATCCAGAACACCGCGCCCGGCCCGCCGCCACTGATTGCCAGTGCCACGCCCGCGATATTGCCCAGGCCGACCGTCGCGGACAGTGCCGACGTAAGTGCCTGAAAGTGCGTCACTTCGCCGTGATCATTCGGATCGTCGTATTTTCCGCTGATCGCCGCGATGCTGTGACCGAACAGGCGAAAGTTCACAAAGCTGTAGCGAAACGTGAAGAAAACCCCGCCTAACAGAAGCACAGCTACGAGCAACGGAACGCCTACGGTTTTGGTCGTCTGCGTGCCGTCTTCACCGGTGACCTTCGACTCGATCGCCCCGAACGTCACGTCAAAGAACAGCACCGGCGCGATATATCCGTTTGCCGCGGCGAATACTCGGTCTACCTTTTCCTGCATTGTCTCTGCTTGAGTTTCATCCGCGGACGAGGGTTGCCCGTCGGGTGCAACCGCGTCGATGGTATCGTCCGTCACATCAATCGGCGCGAGCTCAGCGGCGGTGTCAGCATCCTGCGCGTAAACCACCGCCGGCCCCGCAACGACCGCGCTGCAGAGGAGAAAACACCAACCCAATCGATGAAGATGCGATTTCACGATCAATCCCCTTGATATAGGTTAGAAAAGCACCGAACGCAGGCAGAAGTTTAGAACACAGGCACTGATCGTGATGAACTGTCGTGTTCGACGAGTCGCGCAAACCCCAGCCGCTCGCGGACGAGCAGGTTCAGTTGTCGCAGGACCGGGCCGATCGCCTTTTCGTCGCGTCGTGCGGTGAACTCGCCTTGGAGGACGGCCTGGCCAAGACGGTCGGCGAAGCCTTGCGTGCTCACGTCGAGTCGCAGGTGCGCCTGCCACAGGCCCGCCGCCAGTGTGCGCGAACCGGGCTTGCTCGTAGGATAAAGGAACCCCGCACCGCTGTACACGCCCACCAGTGCGTTGTTGTCGCCGGTGAAGATCATGTAGTGAATCGTGGCGTTCGTGGCGCTGGCGTCCAGCGGTGTTCGGCCGGCCTGGGGCTGCCAGAACATGCGGATCGTCACCGCGCGCGTCGGCGACTCAATCGGCCCGTCAAGGAGCACGGCCGTGAGATTGTTGCGGTCATCAAACGTGTACCAGCCCTGATCAAACCCACCTGCCAATACGGTGCGCGGATCGCCGATCGATCGTACCGCCAGCCGGCCTCCGCCATGGGCCGCGCACGCGGGCAGCGCCGCAACAACAACGAGCAATAAGAACAATGTCAACGAGTGACGCATCATGCGGGGATTGCCTTAACATCGTCGCGCTGGTTGTGGACGGTCGCGCCCGAGTCACCGGCCGACGTTTCGCTTGTATCAATCACTTCCCCGCGGCCAACGCGACCGCCAATGCCCAGCTTGGACAGCGCATCGCATTCGACGATGGCGCGAAGCCTTT
>NZCH01000012.1 GCA_002688155.1 Phycisphaerae bacterium | reverse complement strand
TGCCGCCCATGCCGCCCATGCCGCCCATGCCGCCCATGCCGCCCATGCCGCCCATGCCGCCGGGCATACCGCCACCCATACCGCCGGGCATACCGCCGGGCATGCCGCCGGGCATGCCGCCACCGGGCCCGCCCGGAGGCATTGCCGGTGCGCCGTCGCCATCGCTGGGTTTCTCGGTCACGGTGCAGTCACAGGTCAGCAGCAGCGCGGCGACACTCAAGGCGTTTTCGAGCGCGGTGCGCTCAACCTTGGTCGGCGTGATGATGCCCCTGTCGACCATGTCGCCGTATTCGAGCGCCAGGGCGTCGAAGCCGAAGTTGCCCTTACCTTGAGCAACCTTGCTGACAATAACCGTGCCCTTTTCGCCCGCGTTGTCTGCGATCGAACGAAGCGGCACGCTCAGCGCCTCCCGCACCGCCTCGACGCCGGCCTTTTCGTCGGCCGATGTGGTCGATACGTTCTTGAGCGTATCGATCGCGCGAATGAAGCAAATTGCCCCGCCGGGCACGATGCCTTCCTCAACGGCGGCGCGTGTCGCGTGCAGGGCGTCTTCGACGCGGGATTTCTTTTCCTTCAGTTCCGCTTCTGATGCAGCGCCGACGTTGATCTGCGCCACACCGCCGGCCAGTTTCGCCAGGCGTTCCTGCAGTTTTTCACGATCGTAGTCGCTGGTCGTTGTTTCGATTTCACGGCGGATCTGCTCGATGCGGCCTTGAATCGCCTTCGACTCGCCGGCGCCTTCGATGATCGTCGTGTTGTCCGCGTCGATACGGATCTTCTTGGCCACCCCCAGCTGCGAAATATCGACCTGGTCCAGTTCGACGCCCAGGTCCTTCATGATCGCATCGGCGCCGGTCAGCGTCGCGATGTCGCCGAGCATGGCTTTACGCCGATCGCCGTAACCAGGCGCCTTGACGGCGCACACGTTCAACACGCCGCGCAGCTTGTTCACCACGAGCGTCGCCAGCGCTTCGCCTTCAACGTCCTCGGCGATGATCAGCAGCGGCTTCTTGGCCTGCTGAATTTTCTCCAGCAGCGGCACGAGTTTCTGCACCGAGCTGATCTTGTCCTCGTGCACGAGCACGAGACAGCGGTCCAGCTCGACGACCAGGTTGTCCGCGTCAGTGACGAAATTCGGTGAAAGGAACCCCCGGTCGAACTGCATGCCTTCGACGACATCGACGTACGTGTCCAGGCTCTTGCCTTCCTCGACGGTGATGACGCCGTCTTTGCCAACCTTCATAAACGCGTCGGCCACGATCTTGCCGACCGAAGGATCATTGTTGGCGCTGATCGACGCGACTGAAGCGATCTCGTCCTTCTTGGTAACGTCGATGGGCTTGGAGGTCTTCTGGATGTGGCCCGCCACGGCGTTGGCGGCTTTTCGCATACCGCGGACCAGGGCGTTGGAATCCACGCCCGAAGCGATGTGCCTTAGTCCCTGACGAAACAGTGCTTCGGCAAGCACGGTTGACGTTGTCGTGCCGTCACCGGCCTTGTCCGACGTTTTGCTCGCCGCTTCCTTGACGAGCTGCGCTCCCAGGTTCTCGATCTTATCTTCAAGCTCGATCTCCTCGGCGACGGTCACGCCGTCCTTGGTGACGTTGGGGCCGCCCCATGATTTGTCGAGGAGGGCATTTCGGCCACGTGGTCCTAGTGTGCTCTTGACCGCGGCGGCAAGTTTCTCAACGCCGGCCAACAGCTGCTTGCGGGCGTCGGTATCGAACGTCAGTTCTTTCACGGCCATGGATCAGGTCTCCGTGCCAGGGGCAAGTGGTTTGTCGAGGGTCGTGTCTGGCTCCGCGGCAGCGTTACCCCACCGAGTCGTCACCAGGCTGTCGAGTCGCCCGCTTTTGACGAGCGCAGGAACAGCATATGGCTCAGGCAAGGTCAGTGCCTGCGCGCACGACATCGCCCGCGCAGGCGATGTCGACGGTAACCACTTTTAGATTAGATTGTTACATGTCGATATGCGGTGCGGCAGGCCACCGCATTGGCGGTTTGCCGCTGTCAACGTGACAGGCCGCGCCCGGCGGGCATGACATATGGGCGGGCCGTTACGCCCGACGCCGGCGAACGACCGCCGCCAGCCCGACCAGCACCAGTCCCGCCGTCGCCGGTTCGGGCATCATCATGAACACGTTATGCTGCATTACGGGCATGCTGGTGTTTTGCTCGATGATCTTTCCAAGCGTCACGCGATCGAGGTCAATGATGCTCGCGATGTGAGCCGACGCCAGATCCGGGTCGTTGAGGTAAAAGAACCGGTCGCCGTCGCGTAGTCGCGTGAACTGGTCGACCAACCCGGCGTGGACCAACTGACCGACACTCGCGCCGGGCACGTGATCTTCCGCCAACGCCCCGACCCACATGTCAACGTCGTCCACGGTCCCGAAAATATTGCTAAGCGCGATCTGCAGCATCGGATCGGAGGTGATCAGATGAAAGTCGTTTGGTCCCGGTGTCGGCAGGCCGTAGGCGGCGCGCGCCGCGTTGTAGCCGACCAAGCCGTGGTCCCGTCCGCGCTGGATGTTCAGCGCCACCAAGTCAAGTCCGCCCGCGCCCGGCGGGCCGAACAGGAAATTGCGCACCGCATCGACCACCTTGAGGTCGGCCATTTGCATCGGCTGCAATGCAAACCCGCCGAGCAGATCATCGACGATGCCCGGATCGTTCGTGATCAGTCCGGGATTGAAGAACGCGTCCTTCAACTCAACGTGCCCGCCCGATGCAAGCTGCAACTGCGACGACAACGTGCTGTGCCCGAACCGATACAACGCCGCCGAGAATGCGTTCGCGATCGATGCGTCGACGCCGGGATCGTAGCCCGTGTACGGCGTAATCGCGTTTGGACCAAGTATTGCCGGCAAAAACTGGTTGTACGTGATGGCCTGTATCTGTGCGCCGACGATCTTGCGCGCCGTCTGGTAAATCTCTTCGTCAACTGCCGGATCGGATAAGTTCTGCCCGGCGAAGTGTTTCACGGCGATCAAATCGGCGAGGCGATTGTGCTCACGCATGAATAGCGTGTGCATCGCCGTGAGGCCGACCTGCTCGTTCGCTCGCATGTCACCGCTGAGGAACAACTGCTCGGCCGGGACAAACGGGTTCTCGTTGGTGTTGGGAAACCCGCCCGTATTAAGTGAGAGCAGGTTGCCGGAGCTGGTCTTGAGTTTTCCGCCGATGTTGCTGCGCAGTTCCCCGGCACGTGCGTCGTCCGAGCCATACACGTTCGATGCGTCGATGTACGAGGTGATCTGGTTGACCTGCTCGCGTGGCGTGCCGGGCACGCCGGTGCCCGCAGCGAAGTTCGATCGGCTAAACGGAATCGGCCCGGGCGCCAGCAGATCGCCGTCGGCAACCGGAATTGGCGCCGTCCCATTGCCCGTCCCGCTGCCCGTCAAGTCAATGTCATGATCGACAAACTGGCCCCACTGCCAGATGAAGTCAGTGAGATGGTGCACGTCCGGGATCGACTGGGTTTGCGCTGACATCGCGTTGCTGATGACTCGCGCGTTGGGTCGCATCGGCGGCTCGATGATGGTCGAGCCCGATCCGTCACCGGGATAGTCCGCCACGCCCGCCTTGCGGATGAGCGGCGTGTTGGCCGCGCCCTGGAGCTGATCAGACAGGTTGTTGTACGAACCGTCGATCGTACGGAAGCTGGACAGTCCGTGCGCAGGCAAAGCCGCAGCGCACTGCAACACCGCAATCACAGTTATGGCAGTAATGTGCCTTAACATTCCGATATGTTCTTCCTCATCGCAGTCGGTTGTGACCGAACTTATCACTCCACCTGCTGTTCTCAGTCCCTATTATCCTAAAGTATATCACACAAACTTCGCTTAACCAATATGCCCTGGAATACTTGCAAAACCCGCTGCAAGTGCGGGGAATAACCCATCCGCACGGTTTAGAGCACCCCCAATGCCCAAAGATCACAGGCCGACCCTCGCACCATGGTTCGTCTACCGCGCCCTGACCGCCGACGAATTGCGGTCTTTCGCCGACAACGGCTACCTGCTCTACGGCCCGTCGCTGACCGATGCCGGCCTTGAACGCATGCGCGACGAATGCATGGCCGCATGGAACGCCGAGAAGGGCCCGTTCGACCCCGACAGCACCTGGCTGAACAACGCCCTGCTTACCAACATTCATCACCGCACGGAACTGGTGCGCCAGTACTACTTTTCCGGACCGATCGTCGATGTCGCCACGCAGATCATAGGTCCGAACATCAAAACCGCCACCAGCCAGCTCACCTTCAAGATGCGAGGCAACACACAGTCGTTCGCATGGCATCAGGATAACGTGTACGGCGAACTCGATCCGTACAACGCGATTTCCTGCCTCACCGCGCTCGATGACGCTGACCAGAAAAACGGCTGCATCTGGATCGTGCCCGGAAGCCACGCGCAGGGCCAGGTCGAATACGAACGCACAGATGAAGACATACAGCAGCGCACCGTCGTCGAGTTGGACATCGACGACGCGCTGGGTGTGCCCGTACCGATCAAGGCAGGCCAGTGTCTATTCTTCCACGCGCTCATGTTGCACAAATCGGAAGGTAACTTCGCCAAAGACCGCGATCGGCGCATCCTGTTCCTGCGTTACGCCGACGCCGACGCTGTGGAGGTCTATAACGACCGCACGCCGCGTCTCGGCAGGCTCGTTCGCGGAAACACTAAGTACAATGAGGTCCGTGCGTACGAGGCGCAGCTGCCTTTGCTGTAATGACGTTCGACGGCGCACCCCCGCACACGCATGTCAAATCCCTAAAGCCCGCGGCCCGCTGTCCGCGGGCGTGACCTTCACATCATGACGACCCACGTCGCAAACATCTCCTACCTGACCGACATCCGCTTCGGCGCGGGCGCCCTGCAATGTCTGCCCGACGTCATGGACACGCTCAGTATGACACGCCCGCTTGTCGTAACCGACGCCGTGCTGCGCGACTTGGGTTTCGTCGATCGCCTCGGCATCGACTCGGCCGCGGTGTTCGATGGCGTGCCAACCAATCCGACGGAGGCGAGCGTCATGCAGGGCGTCGCCCTGTTCCGCCAGGCCGGTTGCAACGGCGTGATCGCACTGGGCGGCGGCTCGCCGATCGACTGCGGGAAATGCGTCGCCCTGCTGGCGTCGCACGACCCGACGCTGGGCCGATACGCCTTCATCCGCGGCGGGGTCGATCACATCACCGCTGACCAGCCGCCTGTCATCGCCATCCCCACGACTGCGGGCACCGGCGCAGAGGTCGGCCGGGCGGCGCTTATCACACTCGACTCGCACGAGAAACTGGCTATCATCTCGCCGCACATCATTCCCAATATCGCGATCTGCGACCCGACGCTCACACTCGCCCTGCCGCCGCGCCTCACCGCGGCTACGGGCATGGACGCGATCACCCACTGTGTCGAGACCTTCTGCTCCCCCCGCGTCAACCCCGTCGCCGATGCGATCGCTCTCGACGGCCTCGCCCGCGCTGCGAAACACATCCGCCGCGCTGTCAACGACGGCACCGACCTGACCGCACGCTCCGGGATGATGATGGCCGCGCTGCAGGGCGGCCTGACCTTCCAGAAGGGCCTGGGCGTCGTGCACAGCCTCAGCCACCCGCTTGGCACACTCGCTGACAAGCAGTTGCATCACGGCATGCTCAACGCGATCTTCCTGCCACACGCGACGCGGTTCAACATGTCCGCCTGCGCTGACCGCATGCAAATCATCCGCCAGACACTGGGCCTCACCGCGGCTGACGACCTGCCCGACTGGTTCACGTCGCTCACCACCGACCTGCAATTGCCCACCTGCCTGCGCGACATGCAGGCCACACGCGACGACCTGACCTGCATGGCCGACCTGGCCATGCAGGATCACTGCAACGCCACCAACCCCCGGCCGGTGACGATCGATGACGTGCACGCGTTGTACGACGCCGCGATGTAGACGTCTGTTCTACCCAGCGGGTCGCGTTGATTGCGTCACTGTTGCGTCGGTTGTCCTCATGCGAAGCCAGTGCTTGCGCAGGTGGCGTTCACCGTCACCCTCACGCGCGGGGCCGGACTCTTTCCGTTCATCGAGCCCTGCGTCCAGTTTGTAGTCTCGATCCCGCCGGAAAAACGCTTCGGAAAACCCGGCGTGCCGGTCGCCACCGACGTGGCGGACACGCTGGCCTTAACGGGAACAATCGGCTCACTGACAAACTGGTCGGGCATGTGACAATCGCAGGTCATGGTCAGGCATTTGAGTGTTCTAACTCGCTCCAACCGGCTCAACCGCGTCGGCCTCCAGCACGCCCTTGACCTTGGGGAAAAGCCGTACGGCCTCCACGATCATCCAGATCTCCAGCGCCAATGTGGCCAGTCCGATGAAAATGAGCAGCCAGTTTTTACTGGCCCACCAACTCACGTCCTGGCCCACCGCCTGCACGAAGAGTTGATACAGCAACGCCCAGGCCGGCAGGATGAGCATGAAGATCATTGGAATGATCATGAACCACACCGGCAACTTGCGCCGCCACATCCAAAAGGTGATGACCAGAAACGCCAGCCCTCCGAGCAATTGATTGGTGGCCCCAAACAGCGGCCAAAGGATGAGGCCGCCAGTGCCGGCGGTCTTGAGCGACCATTCCAAACCGGGCTTGGACATCGCCGCCATGGCGCCGGCAGTGGCCACGGCGAAAATAGTGGCACCATGTTTCGAGGCCAGCACCGCCCAAATTCCACCTGCCGGCTTTTCGCGATGCGCAAATTTTCCAAGGGTTGTGGCCAGTTCCTGGATCACGTAACGCTGCAAACGACAGGCGGTATCCAGCGTAGTAGCGGCGAAGGAAGCTACCAGTACCCCCATCAACGCAATGGCTACCCCGCCGCTTAGACCAAGTGTTCTCAGGAAATTGGCCGCGCCATCCACAAAAGCGCCAACCTTGGCTCCCAGCGCATTTGAACTGCGCCATGACTGGTAACGCGTGTGCCACGCAGTCCGGCCGGTCATCACCACTGCCGCATTGGTGACCGTGCCGGAATAGTGCAGCCCTTGCTCGGCAAACTGATTGCCCGGCTCCGGCCCGAGAACCCCAGGGGTTTGGTCCTTTCCCGTCACTCCAAAATACCCATTGGCCTGCCGTGACACCGACAATATTTTCCCGTCCGCCAGCTTTACCGTTGCCGACTTTCCCGCCTCCCTGGGAAAATCCAGTTCGGCCCCCATGCCCAGCCCCGCGCAACAGGCAAGGATGACCAGCGTGGCCAGAAACCCCTCGGTGAGCATGGAGCCGTAACCCACAAACTGGGCGTCCTTTTCATTCTTGATCTGCTTGCTGGAAGTGCCCGAGCTGACAAGGCAATGAAAGCCGCTGATGGCACCACAGGCGATGGTGATAAAAAGAAACGGAAAAATCAACGGCGCTTCCGCCGGATGGAAATCCCACATTGGCGCAACAAATTCCAGCGACTGCGCCCCGGCGCCTGGCACAGGGGGGGGGCCTTGGCTCGCTGCGGCCACCACCAGCCCGAGGAGGATCAACGCGAGGGCGGAGATAAGCTGAAGAGAGTTGATGTAATCGCGCGGCTGCAGCAGCATCCACACCGGCAGCACGGAGGCAATGTAGGAGTAAACCAACAGCACGCCCACCCAAATGATCAGCGGCCAGCCGGCCATGGATTGGTTGATGGTGTGTAGCACGCCCTCGTTTCCATAGATGACGGTGAGGTACATGATGCCCAGGGCGATGATTGAGGGAACGAGCAGCCCCACGCGCTTGCGATGCAGCAGCACGCCAATGACGATGGCGATGGGGATTTGTACGAGGCAGGGGAAGATGGCGGCGGGATACATGCGGAACACCGCAGCGATTACAAGGCCGAAGATGGCCAGCACGACGGTCAGCGCCATAAATAGGATGAAAAGGAACAATAAACGTACTCGTCGGTTCAGCACGCGACCCGCAACATCGCCGACGGTTTGGCCGTTGTTGCGCAGCGAGACGACCAGCGCCCCAAAGTCATGCACCGCGCCGATGAAGATCGAACCAAACACGACCCACAGCAGTGCCGGCAGCCAGCCCCACATCACCGCGATCGCCGGCCCGACGATCGGCCCAGTGCCCGCGATTGACGTGAAGTGGTGCCCGAACACGACCGCCTTGGACGTGGGCACATAGTCCCTGTCATCACGCAGCCGCTGCGACGGGCAGACGACGTTGGCGGCAAGGTTGAACACCCTTGCCCCCAGCCATCGCCCGTACGTGTGATACGCGATGATGAAACCAACGCCGGCGCCTAGTGCGATCAGCAGTATGCTCATGGTTTCGGGTTCCGGGTTCCGGGTTTTAAGACGCCCACGGATGCAATCCGTGGGTTTGAGCGACTCACTGCTTCCCCTGCTGGGCCCACCTGGCATGCACGTTCTTGCTGTGAGCGTCAGCGGCTTGCTTGTCCTGCCTGCAACTGGCGCCGTAGTGCACGACGCCGATCGCGCGGCGCTTCCGGTCCGACGGGTTCCCGTCCGCACGGTGAATGGTCAGACTGTGGTGGCAGATCAGATCGCCCGGGTCGACGATCACGGCCACGCAGTCCGCTTCGTCCTCATCGCCGTAGTCGACCAAGCCCAGTGAAAAGCCGAACACATCGCTTACCTCGTGGTCGCGCATCCCTTTCTTGTGCGAACCGACAACGTAGCGGATGCAGCCGTTCTCTTCGTCGGCGCGGTCCAGGGGGAACCAGTGCGTCAGCGCGTTGTTCGGCTTGAGCATGAAGTAGTACCCGTCCTGGTGCGGTGGCGTGGGCGTGTCCACGCGCAAACCCTTGCCGAACATCTCGACCCGGCGCGTCACAAAATCGTCGTTCAGCAGCTTCCGCGTCAGTGATGCCAGCCGTTCGTCCACCGTCAGATACTTGAACCACGAATCGAACTGGTCCATGCCTTCGAGCCGAAACAGTGAGTTCAGATCATCGTTATCTTTCATCATGACGTAGCGCGACGGAATCGTCGGCACCACCTCGTCGATGTACCGCTGGACGCGCTGGCGAATCCGGTCGATCTCGTCAACCGGGAAGAACCCGCGGATCACGCAATACCCGTCACGCTCGCAGTCGGCGGCCGCCTGTTCAATGGTTGCGTTGTCGACGTTCATTGCGGTTTCTCATGTTGCGTTGCCGGGCGCTGCCTGTTCGGGTTCGACGGGCGTACGCCATGATATCCCATTGGCATCCCGCAAGCCGGGCGGTCTTCCGCCCCGGAATCGGTGCTCCGACACCCACGGATTGCAACCGTGGGCCTGCGGGACAATCGATGATTCACCCCCGGATACGTTACCCCCCTGCCCCGGCACGTCGTGCAGCCAGTTGTTGTCGCGGCGGTTCTTTGACGCCATCGTTCTGCGCGCAATGGTGTTGTGGCGGTCCGGTTCACCCGCAGATCATTTCGCATAAAACGGCGCGAGCAGGTCGAGGTAAGCGCGATACAGCCGCATCGTCACGTCGCCCACCGCCGGCGGAACGCTGCCGACCACCACATTGTCGACCTGTACCACTGCTGCGAGGTGCGTGGTCGTGCCCGTCACGATTAATTCGTCCGCGTT
>NZCH01000011.1 GCA_002688155.1 Phycisphaerae bacterium | reverse complement strand
CGGCACGCTCAGTTACTGGTACACCCGCCAACCGCCCAAAACGCTGAAGCCCCGCTCGAATGTGCAGATTCAGTTGTGCAGCATCGAGTGTTGTCTGATTCACCCGATCAACGATCCAAACTGCGGGGCGAATGTGCAATTTTGTCAGGACTTGTCCAGATGGGCGGAGCTGACGGACAAGGTCTCGATCTGGAATTACAACACGAACTTTCACAACTATCTTCTGCCCTGTCCGAATCTTCGCGTGATTGAGCCGAACGTCCGCTTCTTCGTGGCCAACCACGCACGCGCGATTTTCATGCAAGCGGCGGGCAACGGCGTCTCGGCGGAACTGTCCGAACTGCGCAACTACATGATCACGAGCCTGATCTGGGACCCCAACCGCAGCGGGCAGCAGTTGATGGATGAATTCTTGAGTTTGCACTACGGCAAGGCCGCTGCGCCGATCCGTCGTTACATCGATCTGATTCACGACGCCGCTGAAGCCAGCGGCGCGCACCGCCATTGCTTCGCGGAGCATCCCGAACAGTACGGCATTGATCAGTCGCTCGCACCGCAGGTGCTGGACCTGTTCGCCCAGGCGCTCGCGCTGGCGAAAACCGATGAGATCAAACAACGCGTCGAGAAGGCGTCGATCGCCGCCTACCGCCTGGCGATCCATCCAGTTTGGGATGCGAAGAACCCGGCGGACGTCGATTCCGCGCTACTGAAGAAGATGCGCCCACTGGTCAGGCGGTTCCTCGAACTTGGCACCCGATTCGAAGTCGACCGCGTAGCGGAAAACACCGAATTCGAGGACGTGAGCCTGCGACTGGGCCGGCTCATCGATGACGCGCGCGGACAGGATACGGATTGAATTACCGGGTTGAGCACGTCGGGTTTTACTTCGAGTCCGTGGCTCGGTGTGTTGAGCGGGTATGCGAGGCTGTCCCGAAACTGCACGGGTGACCCGCATGGCAGCTTGGCAGCCACGGGCCCGGGTGCGTCAAACACCTTTGCAACGACCGTGTCACGTTGGCCTGAACGTGACCAGACTCGCCGTATGCCCGTGAAGGAATGCCGGTCCGCCGACGGGGCCGATTTCGCCGGCGGCGAAAAAGCCCGCGACCGGCACGTCGCCCAGCGCGTGGTGCAGCAGGTTGGCGTCTGTGTCAGGCTCGTCAAACAGTCTCATGCCGCGCCCGTTGCAACTAAACAGCAGCGCTCCCGCCACCGGGCCGGCATTGACCTGCTCCTGCAGCAGGAGGTCAAAGTCATCGCGCGCGCTGTCGGCGTCACGGACATGAAACTGCAGGGTCTGCCCGACGTGCACCTGGGTGTCGTTGATCGCGATGTAGCCGGCATCCTGATCGGCGCCGACGAGATTGCGAATGAGAAAATCACCGCGGTGGAAAGTGTCCTGGTATTCGTTGATCACGCGCCCGACGAACAGGCCGCGGTCCTGCACCATCTGCCGTTCGATGTCGGTAATTTCGTGGATGAGTTCCTCGACGACCTGGAGCGCCTTGTGGCCGCCAAGCTCCATGACGAGGTGACGTTTGGCTTTGGTGATGACCACTGGTTGGCCGATTGGCCGGCAGCCCTGGCTGACCGTCGTTTGCACGGCGATGTCGCCGCCGAGGAGAAACCCGACGGCACCCTGTGTGAGTTCCACGCCGTCAATCATCAGTCTGTTGCCTTCGGGATCATCGGCGCCGCTTGCCATACCGCCGACGACAGGTGTGTCGGGCCAGCAGTGGTTCAGCGTAGGCAGCAGGCGTGGCATCGGCGTGGAGAACGGGTCGGCGAGCAGTACGATCGCGCGCGGGTCGCCGCCGACATTGCCCATCTGATCACGCAGTGCATCGGGGTTGTCGATCACGCGTGACCAGTCAAATTGCCCGTAGTTGAACGTCGTAATGCGCGCGCCTGGCAGCGACGCGGCGAGCACCGCAATGCCCGGCGGATGTTCGAGCTCGCGGCGCACGCCGATCACGCCCTGCACTGTCGCTCCGATCACATGGCGCGGGCGAAACGACGTATCGAGCCGGTCGTGAATTTGCGAGAAAGCGTCGCGGTGGTCCGGCGTGGCAAAGTAAACAATCAGGTCGACCGGCGCATTGAGCTGGTCATCAAGCGCCAGGAGGATCTGGTCCACCGCTGTGCGCGCATTGTCATCGTCGCTGATCGCGGAGGCAAATCGCATCTGGGTGGCGGTGTCGGACATGGGGGTGGGGTCTGTGATGCGCCAAGCCGCAAGCAGCTGCTTACGGCTTGGCACGCTACATCGGTTTCGTGTCGATCGTCTGATCGTACACCGACAGCAGTTTTTCCTTATCGAAGACCATTTCCTGCCGCGACAGGCCGACGATGTCGTAGGTATAGGTCAGTTCGATCGCGTCAACGGGGCAGGCCTCCTCACACATGCCGCAATAGATGCAGCGCAGTTCGTCCAGGTCGAACTTGGCGGGGTATTTTTCGCGGTCATCCCAGGGCGACTCCGCGCCTTCGATGTGAATGCAGTGCGCAGGGCAGGCGGTTTCACACATGAAGCACGCGACGCATTTGACGCGCCCGTCCTCGTCGCGGTTGAGTCGATGCACACCCCGGAAGTTATCCATGTGCAGGCCGCCATTTTCGATGGGTATGTCCTCACGGCGTTCCTCGGGGTAGCACATCGTCTTGTTGCGCTTGCCGCGGTTGAACGAGCTCGCCAGGTGCTTGAACGTCGTGCCAAGGCCCTTGAACACCTCGGGCAGAAACATCGACTCCGCCCGTGTCATCGGCGTGGGCTCAATCACAATCACGTCGTCGTCGGCAATGGGCATGAGTGGTCCGTAACGAATTAGTACTTGCGAGGCCAACCGTATCGTCAACATTGTATTGTATCCGCACTCGAATCCCCAGCACCCGAAACCCGATTCATGCGTCCCCGAACTCTATACCGATACGGCCTGTTCACCTTGCTGCTGGTGTTGCTGGCGATGTTCCTTGTCTGGCCGATTGTGCTGACAGTGCGAGGCGGGTTTGTTGACACGCAGGGCGAGTTGACGCTGCGCTACGTGCTGGACGTGTTCAAGGATCCGCTATCGCTTCAGGGGTTGGTCAACAGTCTTCTGATCGCGGCGTGCACGACGGTGCTGTGCCTGACCATGACATTGCCGCTGGCGTCGCTGGCGACGCGCTACGAGTTTCCGGGTAAGGCACTGTTAACGTCATTGGTGCTGGTGCCTCTTATTCTTCCGCCATTCGTGGGCGCGATTGGGGTTCGCGCGCTACTTGGCCGGTTTGGTGCGCTCAACACGCTGCTGATGGATTTGGGCGTCCTGGACGCGAGCCAGCCGGGTATCGACTTTCTCGGTGGGGCGGTGGGCGGCCGGTTCTGGGGCGTGGTCGTGATGGAGGCGCTGCATCTGTACCCGATTCTGTTTCTGAACATCACTGCGGCGATGGCCAACCTGGACCCGACGCTCGACGAAGCGGCGGAAAATCTCGGCGCAGGACGATGGCGTCGGTTCTGGCGCATCAGTTTCCCGCTGATTCTGCCGGGTGTGTTCGCCGGGTCAACGATCGTGTTCATCTGGTCATTCACCGAGTTGGGCACGCCGCTGATGTTCGACTATTACACGGTCACGCCGGTGCAGGTGTTTTGGGGTATTCAAGAGGTCGAGTCGAGTCCTCAGCCATACGCGCTGACGGTGGTGATGCTCACGGTCGCGGTGCTCATCTATCTCGCGGGCAAGTTTGTGTTCGGCGGCAAGGCGTGTCAGATGCAAAGTAAGGCGTCGGTGGGGTCGGTGATGACGCGGCTGACGGGTGTCCGCGCGCTCGGCGCAGTGCTGCTCTTTACGGTTTTGATCGGCGTGGCGATTCTGCCGCACGCCGGCGTTGTCCTGTCGTCGTTCTCCGTCGACGGCGCGTGGTACCGCAGCGTGCTTCCCAGCGCGTTTACGGTGGGCCACTACGAACGCGCGCTTTCGCACCCGATGGCCGTCGGGTCGATACAGAACAGCCTGGTGTACGCCGTTTCCGCGATGCTGATCTGCATCGTGGGCGGTCTGGCGATTTCGTATCTGACGGTGCGTGCGAAGGTGCGCGGTGGATGGCTTCTCGATTCGCTGGCGATGCTGCCGCTGGCGGTGCCGGGGATTGTGATGGCGTTCGGGTATGTCGCGATGACGTTGCATTGGCCGTTCGATCAACTGGCGCGCTTGTTCGACGCGGATGGATCCACGGATGTCGCATCGATCTTTCGCGTGACCGGCAACAATCCAAACCCGATCATGTTTCTGATCATCGCGTACGCGGTCAGGCGTTTGCCCTATGTCGTCCGATCGGTCTCCGCTGGGCTGCAGCAAACGTCAGTCCAGTTGGAGGAAGCGGCGCTGAACCTGGGCGCGTCGACGATGACGGCGATCCGCAGAGTCGTGCTGCCACTTGTCATGGCGAACCTGATCGCCGGCGGCATCCTCACATTCTCCTTCGCGATGCTCGAGGTCTCCGACTCGTTGATTCTGGCGCAGAAGCAGGAGCATTACCCGATTACCAAGGCGATCTTCGACCTGTTCAACAGGCTCGGCGACGGGCCATATATCGCCAGCGCGATGGGTGTGTGGGGTATGGGGCTGCTGATGGTTACGCTCGTGGGCGCGGGCATGCTCATGGGCAAACGGATGGGGGTGATTTTCCGTGTTTAGCAGTTGAGCGGAAAAGTTGAAAAGTAAAAAGCATGAACCCGGGGGCGCCAAGCTCACAACTGTCCGTCCGCGGACTGCCGCGTGGGTGTCTGGCAATGACTCACATGTCCCGTCGGTTCATTTGCGCCACGACCTGCCGCGCGGTCTCCCGCACGAGTACGGGTTCATCGATATCGTCACACAGCGCGCTCACACGCCGATGCAGCGCGTCATCGTCACGGGTCTTCAAATAATTTCCCGCCGCGATCAGCGCGTTGCGTTTGAGCATGTCCAGCTTGGCCCGCTTGAGCGCCGACCGTGTGAACGCGCGCTGGCGGTCCGCAGCCGACCAGTTCAATACGTCAAGCAGCGGCAGTGACATGTTGCGCGCCGAGTAGTCCGCACGTGGCACCACGTGGCGAGCCGGCGCGCCGTTGATTTGAGCGTCGGACGCATCTGACCCCTGTCCGTTGACTTGTGCCCGCTGATTAAACGGGCATACGTCCTGGCACACATCGCATCCGGCGATCCAGTAACCCAATGGCGCGTGCAGGTCCTGGTCAATCATTCCACGATGTTCGATTGTCAGGTAGCTGATACACCGACTGGCGTCCATCCTGTAGCCGGCCGGGTCAATGCACTGCGTCGGGCATGCGTCGATGCAGCGCGTGCACGTGCCGCAATGATCGTCACGATCACCAACCCTGCCCCCGTCCCCGCAAGTGTCCACGTCCGTCGCATCAAATGCCATTGCCTCATCGTCATCGTCAATCGCGAGTGTCGTCACGATCTGGCCCAGTACGAAATATGAGCCCAGTTGCGTATTGATCAGCAGCGTGTGTTTGCCGATCCAGCCAAGCCCGGCCAGTTGGGCGTGTTCGCGTTCGAGGATCGGTGCGGTATCGACCGCGGCCCGGAAGGTGTGCCCGGGCCATCGATTGCGCAGCGCGTCGCACATCGCGAACAGGCGTTTCTTGACGACCTTGTGGTAATCATCGCCCCAGGCGTAGCTTGCGAACCGCCCCATCGGTGAATCTGGTGCTGCCGGAGGACTTAAGTCCCCCGGCCTGGCTCGATAAACATCCGCAACACAGATCACGCTGCGCGCACCGGGCACAAGCACCCCCGCATCGACACGCTCGTCGAAGTGTTGCTCGAGGTACGTCATCGTGCCGTGCTTGCCGGCCGCCAACCAGTTGCGGATGTAGTCGGTGTGTGCGGATGGCATGACGCGTGTGACGTCGGCGAGCGCGAAACCGTGTTCACGCGCCAGGTCAATTATGAGTCGTGCGGAGATTCGTGAAACTGCGGACATGGTGATGCAGTGTAGGTCCAACGGCTGCACTTGTGGTGCGACCGCTACACGCTGTGGTGCTTGCCACCGACCGCAGCCCACTTGCTACAATCCCGCCACACCGGACCGCGACGCATGCCCTACGATCTCAAACCCTACGATGTCGACGTCGAGACCACGCCGTACATGACCGGCCTGGCGGACGACCCGCAGCGCGGCGATCGCTGGATGCTCAACTTCGGGCCGCAACACCCGGCCACACACACGACGCTGCGCATCGTGCTCGAACTTGACGGGGAGCGCATTGTCCGGGCCGTGCCACACATCGGGTACCTCCACTCAGGGTTCGAAAAGCTCGGCGAGCATCTGGACTACAACCAGTACGTCACGATCGTCAGTCGCATGGACTACATCTCGCCCATTGCGAACGACATCGCGTGGCATACGGCGGTCGAAAAACTGTTCGGCATCGGCATCACGCCGCGCTGCAAGGTGATTCGCACCATTCTCGCAGAACTTGGACGCATTCAGAACCACTTGCTGTGCCTGGGCGCCGCGGCACTGGATTTGGGTGCGTTCACAGCATTTCTATACGGGTTTAACGAACGTGAACGCATCTACGACATCATGGATTATCTGTCCGGACAGAGGTTCCACCCGGATTACACGCGCGTCGGCGGTGTCATGCAGGACCTGCCCGATCAAGAGCAGTTCAAGTCGATGGTCAAGACATTTTTAGCCGATCAGCTGGCGCCGGCGGTCGATGACATTGACGGCCTGCTGTCGCGCAACCGGATATTCCGCGACCGTACGGAGGGCGTGGGCGCGATCAGCCACGATGAGGCGATCGCCTGGTCTTTGACCGGTCCGGTCGCGCGCGCCAGCGGTGTACGCCGCGACGTGCGCAAGGACGAACCCTATCTGTGTTACGCGGACAATTGGGACGGTCAGGGCGCCGCCGCGGTGACCTTTAAGGTGCCCGTGTGCACGACCGGCGACGTATACGCCCGGTTTCTCGTTCGACTCGAAGAGGTTCGGCAGTCGGTAAGCATCATCGAACAGTTGATCGACGGCATTCCGTCGGGGCCTGTGAATGTCTTTGACGACAGCAAGATGCACTTACCGGACAAGTCGTCGGTGTACGGGTCGATCGAAGGGCTGATCCAGCACTTCGAACTGGTGATGTGGAACCGCGGTTGGGAAGCGCCGATTGCGGAGGTTTACGTTGCCGCCGAGACCGCCAACGGGGAACTGGGTTATTTCATCGTCAGTGACGGCAGTCCCAAGGCGTGGCGCGCCGGGTGTCGACCGCCGTCGTTTATCAACTACTCTGTGTTCCCGAAACTAATTGAGGGACACTTGCTCGCCGACGTTGTCGCAGTGCTGGGCAGTCTGAATATTATCGCGGCGGAGCTGGATCGGTGAGTTCAGAGTCAGAAAGTCGGAAAGTCAAGAGCCCAGGGTGAATAGCGCATGGCCTGGATTATGAAAAACTCGGCGGCGATGGCGATTGATCGTCGCGATGAGCCTTATCTGACGGATCGGATGAAAGCTGAGCTGGAGGCTGACGTGCTGCCGCGTTATCCGACGCGTCAGGCGGCGACGTTGCCGGTGCTGCATGCCGTGCAGCACGAGCACAACTACCTGCCGTACCAGGCGGTGGAAGAAGCGGCCGCGTTCCTGGGCGTGTCCGCGTCCGAAATGCTCGACACTGCCACGTTCTACGAAGAATACTGGCTGACACCCAAGGGCAAGTATCTGATCATGGTTTGTCAGTCGATTTCGTGCGAGTTGATGAACCACGGACAACTGCTGGAAATGATTCAGGACAAGCTGGGTATCGGTCCGGGTGAAACGACCGACGACGGCAAGTTCACGCTCATGACCGCTGAGTGCCTGGGTTCATGCGGTACCGCGCCCTGTGCGCTGATCGATGAGACATTGCACGAGAACCTCACGGCAGAGAATTTTGACGTGCAGATTGGCGCGTTGCAGTAGTCGAATGACCGCGCGCAGCGGTAGTACCGCAGATGCACCTTTGATATGGCACTCACTGAACCCATCCTCACCAAGCGCATCCCCTGCTGGCCGTTCGCGGACCCGGCGGGACGTGCGCTGGTTTTATATGACCGTTTCGTCGAGACGGGCGGGTACGCGGCGCTTCGCAAGGCGATCGACATGCCGCCGGGCGAGGTGATTGACCTGGTCAAGTCCAGCGAGCTTCGAGGGCGTGGCGGGGCGGGGTTCCCCGCGGGGGTGAAGGGGAGGTTTTTGCCCGACCCCGACGGCAAGCCCCGCTATTTGGCGGTCAATGCCGATGAGTCTGAGCCGGGCACGTTCAAGGACCGTCTGCTGCTGGATTACGATCCGCACCTGCTGCTCGAAGGCATCGCCATCTGCATGTACGCGTGCCTGCTCGACACGGCGTACATCTACATCCGCGGTGAATACCGCACGCAGGCCAGGAAACTGCAAGCGGCGGTTGAGGAGGCGTACGCTAACAACGTGTTCGGCGATCAGTCGATCATGGGCAAGCTCAATGGCCAGGTGCCCAATTGTTACGTGCACATCGGCGCGGGGGCTTACATCTGCGGGGAGGAGACGGGGCTGCTCGAGTCGCTTGAGGGAAAGCGAGGCTGGCCGCGCATCAAGCCGCCGTTCCCTGCTGTTGCCGGCGCGTTTGGTCGGCCAACGGTCATCAACAACGTCGAAACGCTGGCGATGGTCGGCCCGATCATCGACAAGGGCGCCGAATGGTTCAAGTCGATGGGCACGCAGCGCCCCCAAGGCGCGCCGCCGACCGTGCCCGCGAGCTTTGGTCCGAAGCTCTTTGGCGTGTCGGGCCACGTCAATCGGCCAGGCGTGTACGAAGAGGAACTGGGCACCACGATCAGCGAACTGATCGAAAACCACAGTATGGGTATGCGCGACGGCAAGAAGTTCAAGGCCGCCGTGCCCGGGGGCATCTCCATGGGTGTTGTCACCGCCGAGCATTACGACGCGAAGCTGGATTTCGACATCGGCAAGAAATGCGCCTGTCTGGGACTGGGCACGGCAGGGCTGATTGTGATGGACGAGGATACAGACATGGTGGCCGTTGCGCGCAACGTCGCGAGATTCTTTTCACATGAGTCGTGCGGTCAATGCACGCCATGCCGCGAAGGCACGACTTGGATGTACAAGGTTCTGCAGCGCATCGAAGCCGGCGATGGCACGACGCGCGATCTGGACCTGTTACTCGAACTGTCCAGCTCGATGGGCATGATGCCCGGTACCACCATCTGCGGCCTCGCCGATGGCGCCAACTGGGCGGTCCGCACCATTGTCAACAAATTCTGGGACGAGTTCGAATCGCGCGTGACGAAGCAGCGATACGTGCCGCTGACCGTAGTGAGTTGAGCGCAAAAAAAAGCGAAGCCACACACGGCATTGTGATGCCGATTGCGGCTTCGCTTCCTGGGCGAGGATGGACCGACGGAATCG
>NZCH01000010.1 GCA_002688155.1 Phycisphaerae bacterium | reverse complement strand
GCCGGCCCAGCCACTGCACGTGCTCAGCCATCTGTGTCGGGCCGGTTGCGCAGTTGAGTCCCATCGACATGATCGGGTAATTGCCCAGCGCCACCGCTGCGGCCGAAATCTCCGTGCCAAGCAACATGGTGCCGGTCGTCTCGATCGTGACCTGTGTCATGATGGGCACTTCGTCGGTCGTCAGACTACGCTCACTGAGTGCTTCGAGGCACGCATTGATCACGACCTTGATTTGGAGAAGATCCTGCGCCGTTTCAATGAGCAGCACATCGACGCCGCCGTCGAGTAAGCCTCGTACCTGTTCGAGGTAGCTGGCGAACAACATGTCCCAGTCGGTGTGGCCAAGTGTGATGAGCTTTGTGCCCGGCCCGATCGAACCGGCGACGAACCGCGGCTTGTCATCACTCGTAAAACGATCACATGCGGCTCGGGCGATTTGAGATGCTTGCTCGTTGAGCGCCCGCGTCTGGGGCGCCAGGTCAAACTCCGCCAGCACAAGCGGGTTTGCACCGAACGTGTTCGTCTCAACCATGTCCGATCCGGCGGCAAGGAACGATTCATGAATGCTCTGCACCACGTCCGGCCGCGAGTGCACGAGCACTTCAGTGCAGTTTTCCTTGTCCAGAAAGTCGCCTTGCAGGTCCAGATCGCATTTGTGCACGGATGTGCCCATCGCGCCATCGAGCAGCAGGACGCGGTGCCGCAGTTGTTTCAGGAGGTGGGACATGGTTGGTTTCGCGCGTTTATTCGGACGGCACGACAATCGGTCGGCACGGGCGAATGACCGATACAGTCATATCGGTTCAAACGGTCGAGCACTGGCGAGTGGTGCAATAAGGAACGTGTTTCAATGACGTGGTGGCAAGCACTGATTCTTGGTGTGGTCGAAGGGGTGACGGAATACCTGCCGGTCAGCTCGACGGGCCATCTGATCCTCATGGCGTGGCTGCTGGGCCTGTCCGACACCCCGGACACCTGGCACGCGGTCAATTCGTTCAACATCGTAATTCAGTTCGGCGCGATCATCGCCGTGCTGATCCTGTACTGGCGTCGTGTCTGGCAAATAATGCGTGGCATCCTGGGCGTGGTGAGCATCGGCGACGGCGACAGCACCGGGCTGCGGCTGGCGGTGAACCTGTTCGTCGCGCTGCTGCCGGCGGCGGTGATCGGTCCGGTGTTCGAAAGCGCAATCGAAGAGCACTTGTTTCACCCGCTGCCTGTCGTGGGCGCGCTGTTCGTAGGTGCCTGGATGATGCTGGCCGTCGCGTACTCGCGCAAACTGTCGCACACCGAGCACAAGGGTAGCGGCCTGGACCACATCACCTGGCCGATCGCGCTTCTGATCGGTTGCGGCCAATGCATCGCCATGTGGCCTGGCACCAGCCGATCGATGGTAACCATCGTCGCCGCGCTGATGCTGGGCCTGCGCCCGCGTGCGGCCGCCGAGTTCAGCTTCCTGCTCGGTCTCGTGACGCTCGGCGGGGCGACCGGTTACCGGTTCGTCTCCGAAGGCGGTCAGATGCTCGAGCAAATCGCGGTGGGTCCGTTTGTGATCGGCATGGTCGCGTCGGCCATCTCCGCTATGATCGCCGTGCGATGGTTCGTCGGCGTGCTGACGCGGTACGGCGTTGCACCGTTTGGATGGTATCGGCTGGGGCTTGCCGCGGTCATCACCGTGCTGATGGCAACAGGCGTACTGACCGTACAAGGAATGTTTGAGTGACGTCGTGCCGCTCACCGGGTGCACCTGCGGTGCGACCGCTACGTGCTGCGAATTTGACATCCAGCAGTCAACACCCGGCATTCGACATTTTCTCGTCACGGCTCGAGAAGCACCTTGATCGTGCCGTTACTTGCCGCCGCGCGCATCGCATCGACGCCGTCCGCCAGTTTCGTGCGCCGGCTGATCAGACTAAGCACGTCGACCTCATTCGCCGCAAGCGCCCTTAGCGCTTCGGCGAACGGCCCACATCGACTGCCGATCAGTTCGATCTCCTGAATCACAAGTGGTGACAGGTCAATGCCCGAATGCCCGTCCGCCGCGAGCGTGGTCTTGAGCACGATCTGACCGCGCGGGCGCACCATTCGCATTGCCGTTTCAAGTCCGCTTGGCGATCCGGTGCAGTCGACCACGATGTCCTGGTCAGCGCGCATGCCCACGTCGCCAACAAGTCGGTGCTTGACGCCCCATTTCTCGCATAGTTCGAGCTTGTTCTGGTGTTTGCCCAGGCAACGCACCGCCGCGTTGAGTTGGGAAAGCACCTGCGCACAAAGCAGGCCCAGTCGGCCGTCGCCAAGCACCGTGATGTATGGCCGACCCTCAATGGTCAACTGCCGCAAGATCTGGTACGCGGCCGCCAGCGGTTCGGTAAATACCGCGTGGTCATCGTCGACGCTGTCGGGCACCTGGTACAGATTCTGTGTGGGCAGTACAAACCGCTGAGCGAAACATCCATCGCGCCCCGCGATGCCGAGCACCGTGCGGTCGCGGCAGTGCTCGGGCAACCCACCACGGCACATATCGCACTGTCCGCACACGCAGTTGATCGAGCCGACGACGCGCCGACCAACCCAGTCCTTGTCGCCACGGTTACCGACCTGCTCAACCTTGCCGACAAACTCATGCCCGAGCGTGCCGGCGAACCCCATGTATCCCCGGCAGATTTCCAGATCGGTCGCGCAGACGCCCATACGCACTGGCCGAATCAGCGCCTCCCCGGGTCCGGGCCGAGGATCAGCGCGGTTCGCTTCGAGAGTCAGGCGGTCGCCGTCAAATACCAGCGCTTGCACAATCGGTCTCCAAATGGGCGCAGTTATTTTGTTTTATCGGCCAGTGCCACCGCCGCCTGAAGGGTATCCCCGCCTCCAGGCCTATTGCCCTTATGATATTGCTTATGCCCGACCGTCCCCGCCTGATCATCATCGGCAACACGCAGAAGCCGCAGGTACTCGACGCGCTGGACGAGGCCAAGCAGTGGTTCGCGCAGCGTGCCGATGTGGTGGCCGCACCGAACTTTAGCACATTCAATCACGTGCAGGCGGGCGAACTGCCCGACGCGGACCTGATCATCGTCTTCGGCGGCGACGGCACGATGATCAGCCAGGCACGCAACGTTATCGACCTTGATCTGCCCGTTGTCGGCGTCAATTACGGCTCACTCGGGTTTCTCACCGAATTCTCGTTCGACGACCTGTGCTGTCACTGGGACCTGATCGTGTCGGGCAAGTGCCCGTCGAGCTCGCGCGTCATGGTCGATGTGATGGTGTTCGACGATGATGCCGCAGATTGCCGCGTCGATCAACTCGACATGGAGCACTGCAAGTTTCAGTCACCGGGTTTTAACGACGCGGTTATCACGGCCGGCCCGCCGTTTCGAATGATCCAACTCGAACTGTGCATCGATCCAAGCAAGGCCCAGCAAAGCGCCACGACGTTCTTCGGTGACGGCGTGATCGTGGCGACTCCTGGCGGGTCAACCGCGTACAACCTGTCCGCGCACGGGCCGATCATCGCACCCGGGCTAAACGCGCTTTGCATCACGCCGATCTGCCCGCAGTCGATCTCGTTCCGACCCGTTGTCGTCAGCGCCGATTCGGGCATCGCCCTGCGCGTCGAACGCGCCAACGAAGGGACCACGATGTTCATTGACGGCCAGCGCTCCGTCCCGCTGATGACCGGCGAACAGGTCTACATCCGCAAGTACAGCAAACATCTGATGCTGTTGCAGAACCCGGACATGAGTTATTGGGACATGCTCAGCCGAAAAATGCACTGGGCGGCGCGACCGAAAAACTTCTAAGTTGGTCGCCGCACGCGTGATCGTGTCACGACCAGATTCCACGCATGGAAACGCTCAAAAAGATCTGGGAATACGAACTGCTGAAGGTCGCCGGTGAATCGGTGCAGGTCAGCCAGGTTGCGGCGGCAATCATCGTAATGATCGCCGGCCTGCTGTTTGCGCGGATTCTGACACGTGCGATCGGGGCCCGTGTCCGGCGACGGGCCCCCCAGCGCGTCAACGTCGTGGCCGTACTCGAAAAAATCGTGTTCGACGTACTCGCCATCGTGATCGTGCTCATGGCGATGAACATCGCGGGCATCCCGATCGGCATCTTCGCGTTTCTCGGCGGCGCGCTGGCGATCGGGCTGGGCTTTGGCGCGCAGAACCTGTTCAACAACTTTATCAGCGGACTCATCATCACCTTTGAGCAGCCCATGCGCATCGGCGATTTGATCGAAGTCGGCGACCACCTGGGCAACGTCAAACACGTCGGTGCGCGGTGCACACTGATTCGGCGTACGGACGGCATCGACGTGCTCGTGCCGAACAGCTACTTGCTCGAAAACGCGCTCGTCAACTGGACGCTCTCCGACCAGCTGATGCGCACCAGCGTGACGGTTGGCATCGCGTACGGGTCTCCGACGCAAACCGCCGCGAAGCTGATCCGGCAGGCCGTCGAAGAGCAACAAGACGTTCTGAAGGACCAGGAAATCATTGTCATTTTCGATGAGTTTGGCGACAACGCGCTGAACTTTGAGGTGTTCTTCTGGACGACCACGGAACGCGAAATGCTGTTGCGCAAATTGCGCAGCGATATTCGGTATCGCATCGATGACCTGTTTCGCGAGGCGCAAATCGTCATCGCATTCCCGCAGCGAGACGTGCACCTGGATGCGGCGGCGCCGATCGATGTGCGCGTCGTGCAATCATGACCCAGCGGGCCGGTGCGTCCTGGTCCTGGTTCCCGCGCGAATCACGCCGCCTGCGCGAGCGCCTCTTCAAACCGAATCGCCACGCGAAAATTCTGGCCCATCGGCGTGCATGCGACGACCACAC
The DNA here is from genome assembly GCA_002688155.1 of Phycisphaerae bacterium. Classification (GTDB taxonomy): domain Bacteria; phylum Planctomycetota; class Phycisphaerae; order Phycisphaerales; family Phycisphaeraceae; genus ARS1224. The sequence continues at coordinate 5,679 of NZCH01000010.1, read as the reverse complement.
CCTGCTGAGCGGGCAAAAACGCCATCGAGAATCCCAGCGTCACCTGCGTGCCCGGCTCGATCCAGAACTCGTGCCGGGCCCCCATCCCACCGGGCCCCAGGTCCAGTAGATCCAACTCGAAGATTTGCCCAAAGAGGTCCGCCGACAGGCACATGGCTGAAGCCGTACCCGTCTGAGGCCAACGATTACTGTTGCGCTGATGCATGGGGAGCGTCCTTTTTCCAAACATCGTCGATGTCGGCAAATACATGCGTCCCATTCAGTTACAACTTTCAAAAACAGCAATCGGTGGTGGGTTTGTGCGGCATTTAACCCTCAAGCCGCTGCGTCCGGTTGGGTGCAGGAATGCGGTAGCGCGTGCCGCGCCACGTCAGCCGCCGACCGCACAGAGCGCGCAGCACCAGCAGTAGATGAATGGTCATCCACACAACGGTACCCCACCGGTCCCAGCGCATTGCGGCGCGCAATTGGTCGAGCACCGGTTCGTCGAATACGTGCCGAATTGCACATCGCCGGCGCCAGGCGCGCAGGTGATTCGCGACCAGCACGCTCAGCACCATGACGGCGGGAAAGCCAATCATCGCCATGACGGCGGGAAAGCCAATCATCGCCGGCCGTTGCGTCAATACGACCCATGCCAGGTACGACCAGGCGGACACGAACCCGGCCATGTACAACAGCATCAACCCCAGCGCCGTCCAGTACAAACCCGGCCGATAAACGCGTGTGAAAAGGTACTGGCGGTGCGCAAACTCGAAGAACGAACGTCGCGTGAAGCGCGCCTGTGATGCGATCAATCCCTGCGGCACGAAGCGCACCTTTTCGCCAAGCTCGCGCGCCATGCGATCGAGCACATAGTCTTCGCAGAGGACGCCGACGAACCGGTTACGCAGATCGCCCCGCCTCGCCAGTTCGACGCGCAGCGCCATCGACCCACCCCAAGCGTGGTTTCGCCACGTTTGGCCAAACATGCACGCGACCGAACTGTTGATCACGCTGGCCATCTGTGTCCAGAAGTTCGCCGTATCGCCGTCCTGCGGAATCAGCCAGCGGTACCCGGTCGTCACGCCGTACCGGCCCTTGCGACAAAGTGGCGAGATCATGCGCGTCAGCCATGTGTTGTCAGGCACGGCGTCCGAGTCGGCGAACACCCACACGTCGCGGTCGTCCGCGTCGGGCAGCAGATGATCCATCGCACAAATCTGGTTATGTGTTTTGGGCCCTTCGTCGGCCACGGGCGTGCCGGACACAAGCAAATCACTGCGACGATCGACGAAGCGCGCCAACGTGTCGCGCACCACTGCGTACGCCGGGTCGTCCTGTGATTCGACCACGATGACAACGCGGTAATCGTCGTAATCCTGCCGGCACAGCATCTCAACCGTTTGCTGCAGGTGTTCGTCCCGCCCCTTGACCGGCATGATGACCGCCGCATGCGGATGATCATGGTCAGGCACCGGCCGCGACCGGCCGCGCACCCGCAGCGAAAAAAACCACACAACATGCGTCGACAGCACCGCCTGCGTCGCCCACGCGATCCAGAGAAGCGTCAGAATCAGTGGCGGGTCAGTTGACATGGTGCAACAGCAAGATGAATCGTCATGGCCGAAGCAATGACTTGCCCTCCATCGCCGCAGGCACGTCCAGTTGCATCATGTCGAGCGCTGTGGGTATCACGTCTGCGAGTCGGCCGTCTTGTCGCAGTTTGGCCGACGGCCGATCGGGGTCGCCAGTTGCGGCGTCACGCAGTTGCGCATCAACAAGGATGCATTCGACGTCGTACAGCGTGTGGGCGGTCTGTGGGCAGTTGGTTGCGGGGTCGTACATCTGCTCGGCATTACCGTGGTCGGCCGTAACGATCAGCGCGCCACCCTGTTCGAGCGTTGCGTCGACGATGTGCCCGACGCAGGCGTCGACCGTTTCGACCGCCTTGACCGTCGCTTCGAGGTTGCCCGTGTGGCCGACCATGTCGCCGTTGGCGAAATTCACAACGATAAACCGTTCACCATCAGCCGCGCGCACCCGCCCAACCACAATGTCCGTTACTTCGTGGGCGCTCATTTCCGGCTGCTGGTCGTATGTCGCGACCTTCGGCGACTGGGCCATCTCGCGCGATTCACCGTCGAACGGTTCGTCGCGATAATCGTTATAAAAGAACGTCACGTGTGGAAACTTCTCAGTCTCAGCGCAGCGAAATTGTGACACGCCCAACCGGCTCAGGTACTCGCCTGCAGTGTCCTTCATCTTCGGCGGTTTGGGAAACGCCACGTCGACGTAGTCGTTCAGGCTCTTTTCGTACGCCGTCATGGTGACGTAGTGCACGTCGAGCTTGTCACCGCGGTCGAACCCGCGGCTCCCGGAATCAGGCGACGGCGTGACATTGGCCCACTGGTCATCAGGCAACACGAACGCACGCGTTATTTCGCGCGGCCGATCGCCACGATAGTTGTAAAAGATGACCGCGTCACCATCGCGCACCCGGTGTGCCGGGGTGTCGCCGATGGCACACGGTGTGATGAACTCATCGCCTTGCTGGTTGTCGCTGATCGGGTGCTCATAGTAGTCCGCGATCGCAGCGGCAGCGGTGGCAAAGCGCGGCACCTCGTCGGTTGTCGGGCGGCCGGTCAGCATGTCATACGCGCGTCGCACGCGCTCCCACCGATTGTCACGGTCCATGGCGAAGTACCGGCCGCAGACGCTCGCGATCTCACCGGCGCCGATGTTCGCCAGATTGGCCTCGACCTGCGCGGCGTAGTCCTTCCCGGTATACGGGCCGCTGTCGCGCCCATCAGTGAACAGGTGCACCGCCACCTGCGTACGCGCGAGTCCGGCGCGGGCGGCCACCTCCACGCACGCGTACAAGTGTTCCAGCCGGCCGTGCACGCCAACGTCCGAGCCGATGCCCAGCAGGTGCAGTGTCGCGTCATTGTCCTTGACGCGCTGCACGGCCCGGTGAATCGCGGCGTTCTCGAAAAACGTGCCCGACTCAATCTTGTTTGTGATACGCACCGATTCCTGGGCCACGATGCGCCCGGCGCCCAGGTTCTGGTGCCCAACTTCGCTGTTGCCCATCGTGCTCTCGGGCAGGCCTACGTGCGGGCCGCTGGTGTGAATCATCACCCACGGATACCCGCGCAGCAGTGCGTCGCAACGCGGGGTGCGCGCCAGTTTCACCGCATTGAATGCGTCGTGCTCTGCGTTGGGGTTGCGCCCCCAACCGTCGCGCACGATCAGCACGATCGGCCCGCGCGTGTCAGCGTTCCGGCCCATGCACCGATTCTACGCGAAAGTCGAAAGTCGAAAGTCGGAAAGTCAAGAGTCGCGCCCCTCGTCGTGCTGTGCGATGGGTCGTAGAATTTCAACATCGATTACGACGATGGGCCAGTTTGCAGCCTGTGCGGCTATCTTTTGCGTGGACTAAGCGACCAGGGCACATGCCCGGAGCACGGACATTACTTTGATTTGAGCAAGGGCGTTGACACGTCGGGGGGCAGCGATGCCAGGGCTGACCTGTGGATGGGGCGCATCAAAACGGGGTTGCTGACTGAGTGCCGTCTGTTCATATTCAGTTGCCCTGTTGTCAGTTATTGTGCAATCAACGCATCCCCCACGAGCCAAAGCGACACCTTCTTCTGCACGGGGATGGTCTTCACATCACTGTTTGGCGTGTTTGCGCTGGGGAACTGGTTGTCGCAGCGGCGGTGTGACGCGGATGAGTACGCGCTGCTCGGAGCGTCGCAAAGGACGAAATACCCAGGTATCCCAATGCCGTTGGGATACCGAATGCCAAAGGCGTCAGCTGGGACCATATGCGCAATGCGCCATTACTTCGTCATTGGTTTTTCGGGTGCCTGGACATTTCTCTTCATTCAAGGTTCGGCACATAATCCGCCCCAAACTGCGCGTTGGTCGGCTCTCTGAAATGTCCCGTAAACGGCATGGTCGACATCTGCCCGCCGTCGAGTACGTAGGTTTGCGCGACGGCGTAGCGTGATCTATCGGATGCAAGGAACGCGGCCAGTTCGCCCACGTCTTCAGGTTGGCCAATGAAACCGGCGGGGTTGTCGTACGCGGCGGCCTTCATGTCAATTTTGCCCATCACTTTGTCGTGGTTGGGTACGTGGATCCAGCCGGGCGCGATCGCGTTCATGCGCACGCCTTGGGTCGCCAATTCAATGCCGAGCGTGCGTGTGAGCGCCATGACCGCCGCCTTGGTAGCCGCGTACACCGAATGCTCGGTGAGCCCGTGGTACGTGTGCACGGACGACAGGTTGACCACAGCCCCCTTGCCGCGCTCGATCATGCCCGGCGCAAGCGTCTGCGTCAGAAAAAACATCGCGCGAATGTTGATGTTGAACAGCGTATCGAATTGCTGCGGCGTGGTATCGAGAAACGCGCGGTTCATGGTGACGCCGGCATTGTTGACCAGTACATCGACGCCACCGAGGAACTGGACTGCCTGGTCGGCCAGGGCGGACACCTGGTCCAGGTCATTAAAGTCCGCGCTGAACGCCTCGCTTCGCCGGCCCATGGCGAGGATCTCGTCGCGGATCGTCTGCGCGCCTTTCGCATCGTGGGCGTAATGCACGACCACGTCGGCGCCGTAGCGTGCGAACACCCGTGCGACGCCCACGCCCACGCCGGTTTCTGATCCGGACACAAGCACGCGTTTGCCTTTCAGATCGTCGGTCATGGTGTTGTTCTTTTCTTTGGCGTTGATGCGGTCGTGGTGCTCTGCGGGTGCGCCTTCAGTGCCACCGCGACGCGCTGAGTGTCGAACGGAACAGGTCTGCAATCGCGCCGAACGAGGATTCGATTTGCGCCCGATCTGGCGCCGTCATTTTCCACGCGGCGATCAGCATGAGCACGGTAAACGCGGCGCGCACCTGCCTGACCGACAGCTTGTGTGTGATTGCCGTCCCAGCCGCCAGCCCCGCGCGCACGTGGGCGCGAGCAGGCAGGCGTACCCCAGACGCCGGGCATCCCGCCAAGAAGGCCGGCGACAAACTCCAGCACCGTACCCCCCAACCCATCAAGTACCGGACGTGACCATCCATGGATCACGGGTTATAGCAACAAAGCGCTTGAAGGTACAAGGCACCGATGTGCAAGTTGAACCTGACGGGTGAATTCATTTCTCTGCAGCCCACTCACCGCGGGTGTAAAATCCATCCTCGATGAACGACACCATGCACGACATGAACCGCCGGCGCGAATACGGGCGCATTGCACTGAACGAAGCGGATGTTGATCGTGATCCGCTTGTTCAATTCGATTGCTGGTTCGCCGACGCGCAGGGCACCGACATCAAGGATCCCAACGCGATGACGCTGGCGACGGCGTCAGCCGATGGTGTGCCGTCAGCGCGAATCGTGCTGTTGCGAGGCGCCGACGCGCGTGGGTTCGCGTTCTACACAAACTACGACAGCCGCAAGGCCAAAGAACTCGCGGACAACGCCCACGTGTCGCTTGTGTTTCACTGGCCACCGCTGTCACGGCAGGTACGTATTGATGGGGCGGTTGCGGCCATGCCGCCCGAGGCGTCGCAGGCGTACTTCGCTACACGCCCGCGTAGCAGCCAGATCAGCGCGTGGGCGTCAGCGCAAAGTGACGTCATCACGGACCGCGCCGCGCTCGACCTCGCGTTTAAGGAGATATCCGGAAATTTTTCCGGCCGGG
>NZCH01000009.1 GCA_002688155.1 Phycisphaerae bacterium | reverse complement strand
GGACTCAATCTCATCCGGGTCGGTGACGATGCCTTCGGTCAGACAGAACCCCGCGACCAGATCGCAATCGTGCCCCGGCGTGCGCATCGTCACTGCCAGCGGCTCGTCGGCGATGCGAATCTCCAGCGGCTCTTCGATGACCAGCACGTCGTCGTCCACCGTTGACGCAGTATCGCGAATGCGTGTGACGGGTTTGGTGGCCGTGGTGGGGTCAGGTGGCACGATCGTCTCTTGATGCGTGTCCCCAAAGCGCCGCCAGGGAGCGCCGCCGTGGATGACACCGATCCAAACACACAGTCGTCTGGACGTCGCAGGGGATCCGGTGATCACCGACCGGCAAATCCACCCGTTTTGCAGTTGACACATGTCATGATGGTCGTCGCGTCAGGAAGTCTTCCATCCATCGATCAAGGCCCGGTTCGCATGCGGTCACGATGGCCCCTTCGTTATTGAGCGAATTATAGCCCCGCACCACGTGGATTGGCCGGCCGCCAGTGAAGCCCGGTATGGGCATGCGCTGGATGCGGGCAATCGTCCGGATGGTCCATGATCATTTCACCCTGGGCGATGACATGAGGCACCTCGTTGCACGAGGCCCTGCGTGCAAACATTTATACCAGCACATGGTCAGAAAAGATGATGCGATCAACGTCCAGGATGGCACCTGCGATCACTTGCCAACCGGCACCGGCTCAGCGTCGACCGGCGATCCGACCGGTTCGACGTGCTCGTCCGTGCGGATCTTCTCGATCCGCACCGCGTTGACCTTGTATTCGGGGCACCCGGTGAATTCGTCGGCAGCGCTGGACACGAGCAGGTTTGTGCGCGACTCGGGGAAGTGGAACGTCATGAAGACGGTGCCTGCGTTCGTGGCCCTGGTAATCTCCGCACGCACGACGACGTGACCGTGACGTGACACGATGCGCACGGGTTCACCCTCGCGAACGCCCAGCCGGCGAGCGTCGCTCGGGTGGATGCGCAGCGTTTCTCCCTTGCCCTTATGCAACTTCGCCACGTCCGTGCGACGGGTCATGGTGCCGACGTTGTAGTGGAATAATTGCCGGCCGGTCGTGAGCATGAACGGGTACTCATCATCGGGCAACTCGCCGGGCTCCTGCCACGGAGTAGCCGTGAGCCGCGCCTTGCCGCGCAGGAACTCGCCGTCGCGGTGGACGATGTCCGTGCCCGGATGGTCCTTGTCCCAGCACGGCCACTGTACAAATCCGTTTTCCTCGATCTTCTCGTAACTGACGCCGGCCCACTTGGGCGACAGTGCGGCAATCTCGTCCATGATCCCCGACGGTTCGATCGGCGTGCCCGGGCCGTTGTCCAGGCCAAGATCGTTACCCATGCGCCGCGCGATCGTGTTGGTGATGTCACCGTCCATCATCGTCCCGGGAATCGGGTCGATGACCTTGCGAACGCGCTGGATGCGCCGGTCGCTGTTGACGAACGTGCCTTCTTTTTCGAGGAATGTCGTACCCGGCAACACGACGTCAGCCAGCTCCGCCGTCGGGGTCATGAAGATTTCCTGCACAACCATGAACTCAAGCGACTGAAGCGCGCCCACAACGTGCGTTGTGTTCGGGTCGGACTGGGCGACGTCCTCGGCGAGGATGTACATGGCCTTGAGCGTGCCCTCGTGTGCCGCATCGAACATGTCGGGGATGCGCAGGCCGTTGTTGGTTGGCGGCTCAACGCCCCAGACGCGGCGGTGGTCGTCTCGCGCTTGCTCATCGGTGACCGGCCGATAGTCGCTGAATACGTTGGGTAGCGCGCCGACGTCGGAGGCGCCCTGGACGTTGTTCTGCCCGCGAATGGGGCTGGCCCCGGTGCCGGGCCGGCCGATGTTGCCGGTCATCACCGCCATGTTGATCAGCCCGAATGCGGCGTTCGAGCCGTGCCCGGCCTCGGTGACACCCAGGCCCCACAGAATCTGCGATGCGCTGCCGGACGCATACAACCGCGAGGCGGCGCGAATCAGGTCTGGGGCGACGCCACTGATCCCGCTGGCCCACTCGGGCGTGCAGTCCTTCAACTCATCGCGAATCTCTTCAAAGCCTTCACTGTGCTCGGCGATGAACCGCGGGTCGATCAGGTCTTCTTCAATGAGCACATGCTGCAGTGCGTTGATCACCGCCACGTTCGAACCGGGACGCAGCGGCAAATGTACGTCCGACAGGTTTGCCAGTTCCGTGTTCCGCGGGTCGAGCACAATCAGCTTGCAACCATCGAGCACCGATTGCTTGATTCGTGCACCAAACACCGGGTGCGCCTCGGTCGGGTTGGCGCCGACGATCAGCAGCACGTCTGATACCTCAACGTCCTGAAACGAATTCGTCCCGGCGCCGGTGCCCAGTGCCTGGCCCAGCGCATACGCTGATGGTGAGTGGCACACGCGTGAGCAGTTGTCAATCGAATTCGTTCCCATCACCACACGGGCGAACTTCTGCATCAGGAAGTTCTCCTCGTTCGTGCACCGCGACGAGCTGATCATCGCGAAGCCATCGGGGCCGTACGTGTCCCTGATTTCGGTGAATCGAGTCGTAATCAAATCCAGCGCCTCATCCCAGGACGCTTCGCGGAACACGCCGCTTTCCTTGATCAGCGGCCGAGTAAGCCGATCCGGCGAATGGGCGAACTGATGGGCGAATCGACCCTTGACACACGCGTGGCCTCTGTTGGCCGATCCCTGCGGGTTGGGCACGATGTTGACCACCTGGCCGTCCTTGGTGTTTACGTTCAGCGAGCAGCCGACGCCGCAGTACGAGCAGGTTGTCGTGATCGTTTCATCGGGCAGCCCAAACTGGCGCGTGCCCGGCTCTTCCAACGCGGCGACTGGACACTCGACCACACACTGACCGCAACTGGCGCAGTCCGCTTCCTCGAAACCCGTGTCGTTGCCGGCAATGACCTGCACGTCGTACCCGCGCCCGGACATGGCCAGAATGAATGAGCCCTGCACCGTATCGCACGCACGCACGCACTTGGCGCAGCCGATGCACTTGGACATTTCCAGTTTTATAAACGGGTGCGAATCGTCGTTGACGGGATTGTGCGTACGCGGATTTTCGTAGCGTGGCGTGCGCAAGCCGACCTGTTGCGCGAAGCTCTGCAGGTCGCATCGCCCGTTGGCCGTGCAGTCGAGGCATTCGAGCGGGTGGTCGGAAACGATCAACTCGGCGATGTTACGACGCAGCCGCGTCAGCAGCGCCGAGTGCGTACGGTACGCCGCTCCGTCCATCACCGGCGTGTGACAAGACGCAACCGGCTTGCGCCCCACGTGCTCGACCAGACACGTCCGACATGCGCCGAACGGATCCATCCGGTCGGAATAACACAACGTCGGCACGTTCGCGCCCAGTGCCCGCAACGCCGTCAGAATCGTCGTGCCCGGGTCCACGGCGATTTCCTGCCCGTCAATCGTGACCTTGCAAGGGGCCGTGGCTTTGCTGATCATGTCAAATTCCGTGCCCCGCGTCTCTGCTCGTCAAGTCGATTGCCTGAACAACTCCGCGTTCTTGCCCAACGCGCGGTTAAGTGCAGATTGCACTTGTCCCTGGATACCATTGTCATGGGCCAACTGCTCCAGTGCGCGTTCTTCCTCGCCGGCCAATTCAATTGCGATCGTCATTTCAACGTCTTTCCGGTTTCGTCAGTTCATTATAGGCAGCGGCTTACCATCGCGTGTCGGTCGATAAGGCTCTAATTCCTCCGGGAAATACTCCATAAGACATTCAATCGGCGCCGGGATCATGCCGCCCAGGGCGCACAGTGAGCCGTACTTCATAGTCTCACACAACTCGGCCAACAGACTCAGGCGTTCATCGGTGGCGCCGCCGCCCACGGAGGAATCGGCCATCATCTGGTCGAACAATTCCGTACCGCGCACCGAGCCAATTCGGCAGGGGAAGCACTTGCCACAACTTTCCACCGCACAGAAGTGCATCAGCCCACGGCAGATTTCAACGAGGTTGTCCTCCTGCGAATACACGACGACACCCGCGTGGCCCAGGATGCCCTTGGCCCTGGCCATCGCCTCGAAGTCCAGCGGTGTGTCGAGCAGGATTTCGGGCAAAATGCCTCCCAGCGGACCGCCGACCTGGACGGCCTTGAACCTCTGGCCGTCCGCCATCCCGCCAGCGAGGTCGAATATTAACTCACGAAGCGTCGTGCCAAGTTCGACCTCGTACATCCCCGGCCGCTTCACGTGCGTATTCAGGCTCACGGCCTTGGTGCCGCGCGACTTCTCATGACCGAACTTCGCGTACGCCTCGCAGCCGTGCTCGATGATCCACGGCAGGTTGTGAAGCGTCTCAACATTGTTCACCGCCGTCGGACAATCCCACAAACCCTTTTGTGCGGGGAATGGCGGCCGCGTGCTGACCAACGCGGGCACGCCCTCGAGCGACCGCAACAAACTCGTCTCTTCGCCACAGATGTACGCGCCCTGACCGCCCACCATGCGCACGTCGCACTGAAAATCACGGCCGAACAAGGGCACGCCGATCATGCCGCCGGCCTTCGCTTCGTTGATCGCCTGCTGCAGTATCCGCTGCGCACGTGGGTATTCGTACCGCGCGTAAACGATTGCCTCCTGCGCCCCGCACGCGTACGCGGCGATGAGGATGCCCTCGAGCTGCGTATGCGGGTCGCGCTCAATGAGTTCTTTGTCGATGTACGACCCGGCGTCGCCCTCGTCGAAATTAACGACGACGAACTTTCGGCCACTGCCGTCCTGGGCCTGCGAGTCGGCGACGGTCTGGAACTTGATCCCTGTTGGGAACCCGGCACCACCACGGCCACGCAGCTGGCTTGCCTTAACCTGATCGATCACCGCCTGCGGCGACATCGACGTCACCGCTCGCTCCAGTGCGCTGTACACGCCCGCCGCACACGACGCGTCGAACGACACGATATCCTTATCAAAGTGGCGCATCAGCACACAGGGGGCGCCGTCCGCCGGCTTGTACACCGCGTTGGCCGGCTCCGTCAGCCCATGCGGCTCGCCGCGTTGCACCTGCTTAACCACCTTGTCCGTTGCAGCGCCATCCGACAGCGCCAGGGGCAACCCATCGACCATCACATTCGGTCCAAGCCCGCAATAACCCAGGCAGGCGACGGACTCAACGCGCACACCATCGCCGCTCGTTGCGCCCAGTTCGACGCTGAACGCATCGCACATCTGCCGTTCGATGCCGCTGCACCCCGCAGCGCGGCAGGCCTCACCATTGCAGACCTTCACGACATGCGTCGCCGCCTTGTCGTGCGACAGTTCCTCATAGAACTTGGCCGTCGAGCGCACATGCGCCGGCGGCAGGTGAAACTCCGCGGCAATCGACGTAATGTCGCCATCGCTGACGTAACCCTGCTGCTCGTGCAGATTGCTCAGCTTGTCGTAGACCGTCTGCCCGTGGCCAAGGAACTTGTTCTGCAGGGCGATCAGGTTCGTGGACATCGTGTCAGTTCCTCGAGCGTCGATATCGCATGTTTGATCTGGTTGGCGTCCGGGTTGCCCGCCAGCAACACGTCCCCGTCGCACGTGAGCACCGGGATGCGGTCCCAATACTGATCGTACCAGGCGTCATCGTCGTTGATGTTTCGCTTTTCGAACCGTACTTCGCCGCGCTCGACCAACCGCTGCATCGTCGGCCGCACAGCGTCCTCGATCCGGTCACACAACGGACAGGCCTTCTTGCCGTACAGATTCACGTGCCGCATAATCATCAACCGCGCAGTTTGCCGCGTTCGATGCATGCGTATGCGTTGTGGTTGTGAATCGACTCGAAGTTCTCGCTGGTGATCTGATACCAGACGACGCGCGGTTCATCATCGAGCATCAGCGCCAGGTCACGGACAATGTCTTCGACGAACCTCGGGCTGTCGTACGCCTGCTCCGTAACGAACTTCTCGTCGGGCCGCTTGAGCACCGCATACACCGGTGCACTGGCGCAGCGTTCGACGATCTCGAACAACTCCTCGATCCACATGTACTTGCCCGGCGTGAACCGCACCTTCGCCTCCACCTCGCATCGCTGGTTGTGCGCTCCGTAGTCGGAGATTTCCTTCGAGCACGGGCACAAGCTCGCGCCAGGCACCTTGATACCCATCACAAAGTCGTCGTGCGCCTTATCGCTGCTCGACGACGCCTCGAACGTCACCTCCACGTCCAGCTTGCCCGGCGACCCCGTCACCGGTGCCTTCTTGTCGATGAAGTACGGAAACGTCAGTTCCAGGTGCGCCTCTTGAGCCTCGAGCCGGCGTCGCATGTCGTCCACGACGTCCATGATATGGTCCGACCGCAACTCGCTATGGTGCCGGTTGAGTACCTCCAGAAACCGGCTCATGTGCGTGCCCTTCTGGTAATGCGGCAGGCCCACGAACATGTTCACCCGCGCCACTGTGTGCTGCACGCCACCTGTCGCGGGGCAGCGCAAACTGATCGGATAGCGAATGTGCTTAACGCCGACCCGGTCGATCGCAATGTTGCGATCGTCCCGCGAAGCCTGCACGTCGGGCATAACGACGATCTTCGGCTCGTTCACTTGGGTCGATGTGGGCATGGTCTGATATTCCGCATCGGGTTCGCAGGCGGCGTTCCTGGCCCCCCCGACAACATGATCGTACGTTTGCACGATACGGAAGGCAAAACGCCGCAACTCATCTGATTGCACGAAAAGCCCGCAAAACCTCTACCGCCTGAAGTCAAATTGTGCCCTCGGGCGGGCGCTGTGAAGTAAAACAGCAGGCCGCAGGCTGTCGGCAACTCCGGCGTCACCGTTCACCATGCATTAAAGTATGCTGTGCCGATGGCTTGGGGCTGATACGTTTCTGGGTTACAACCATGCAACGCCTTATACTGACGATTTTGGCGCTCCTGGCGGCAACCCTGACCCTGCCCGCGTGCGGGCCCGTCACATTCACCATCGATACCGGCGGCGCCAACAAGCGCCTGACCAGTTCGACCGTCATCGACGAACCAGGCGCCGGCGCCACGCGCGTCGCCATCATCGACGTGACCGGCATGATCTACAACGCAAGCCGACGCCACCTGCTCGGCCGCGGGGAAAACCCTGTCAGTCTCCTGCACGAGAAACTCCAGGCCGTCCGCGCCGATCACAACGTCAAGGCCGTCATCCTCCGAATCAACAGCCCCGGCGGCACCGTCACCGCCTCCGACGCCATGTACCGCCAGATCGTGCGGTTCAAGGCCGACACCGCAACCCCGGTCATTGCACTGATGATGGACGTCACCGCCAGCGGTGGCTACTACATCGCCTGCGCCGCGGATCACTGCATCGCATACCCTTCGACAGTCACCGGCAGCATCGGCGTCGTCATGCAACTGATCAGCCTCAAGCCACTGATGACGCGCTGGGGCATCGACGCCCAGGCGATCACGTCCGGCCCGAACAAGGCCGCAGGCTCGCCACTTGCGACGCTCACCGATGAGCAGCGCGCCAAGGCAGAGTACGCCGTCGCGCAACCGGACGCCTGGAACCCGTACGGGGCACTCCCGGAGATGCGTCTGTTCACGCACCAGATGCCTGACGAGTTGATTGCCGTTGCGAATCAGGGAGAGTTCGACGAGTTCGACCTCAACGAGTTCTTCGAGGCAAAGGGTGCTGGCAAGGACGCCGAGTTCACCCACAGAACCGACGTGCAGAAGTGGCTCGATCT
>NZCH01000008.1 GCA_002688155.1 Phycisphaerae bacterium | reverse complement strand
GCCCAGACGGATGCCGCTGGTGATGCGCGGCGGGTGAGGATCCTGCGGTATGCCGTTCATATTGACGATGATGCCCGCCTGCTCGAGCCATTCGGACGCGTCCTTGCCCGTCAAGTCTGTGTCTTTAGCCCTCAGATCGACCAGCATCAGATGATTGTCGGTCCCGCCGCTGGTGATGCGATACCCTGCGTTTGTCATCTCCTTAGCCAGCACCGCGGCATTGGTGACAATCTGGTGCGCGTAGGCCTTGAATTCTTCGGTCAGCGCGATCCCGAAGCATACAGCCTTTGCGGCGATCTGGTGCATCAGCGGACCGCCCTGTAAGCCCGGAAACACCGCGCGATCGATCGCTTTGACAAGATCTGCGTCATCGCAAAGGATGAGCCCTCCGCGCGGCCCGCGGAGCGTCTTGTGGGTGGTCGTTGTCACCACGTGCGCGTGCGGGAACGGTGACGGATGTACGCCGCCGACGATCAGGCCCGCAATGTGCGACACGTCCGCCATCAGGATCGCGCCGCACTTGTCGGCGATTGCGCGAAAGCGTGCGAAGTCAATCACACGAGGGTACGCCGAGTAGCCGCAAAGCAGCAACCTGGGGTTGTGTTCAAGGCACACGCGCTCAACCGCGTCATAGTCAATCCGTTCGTGATCAGGACGGTCCGCGTCATAGACCAGCGGGTAATGCACGGGATTGAAGTACTTGCCCGAAAAGTTGATCTTCATGCCGTGTGACAGGTGCCCGCCATCCGCCAGAGTCAGGCTCACGAACGTGTCGCCGTGCTCGAGCAGCGCCATGAAGGCGGCGGCATTCGCACTGGCACCCGAGTGCGGTTGCACATTGGCGAACCGGCAGCCGAACATGCGGGCCGCTCGCTCGCGGGCCAGCGCTTCGATCTCGTCGTAGTGTTCGCACCCGCGGTAATACCGCGCGCCGGGGTAACCCTCCGCGTACTTGTCGGTCAGGCAGGTACCCGACGCGGCAAGCACGGCAGGATGCGTGTGGTTTTCACTGGCAATCAACTCGAGCGTGTTCCGCTGACGGTCCGCTTCGGCGGCAATATGGCGCCATACCTGTGAATCGACCTGCTCGATGACGCCGGCGTGTCCGGTCGGCGGAGTGTGCGTGGCGGACATGAGGTCTTCCTTGATTAAGAGTGTTTTCCAGGTCAGTCGCGGACCTGCGGTTGCGGCGCTGACGAAGCCGCCGTCACCAACGGAATCAGGGCCCACGCGTTGCCTACTGAGCCATCGCCATGATCTTGTCCATGGACAATGATACTGTCGCGGCAACTTCGCCGGCGTTCATGCCATCGAATGGCATGAACGGCTCAGCTGAGACGGGGCCATCGTAATTGATTTGCGCAAGACATCGCATGAATGTCTTCGCGTCAATCACCCCTGTCGCGCACGGCAATGCCCGGTCGGTGTCGATTTGCTCATCAATATCACGGTCCGCGGGCGCGTCGCTGACGTGCACGACAACGACCTTGCCAGCCATGCGTTGTGTAATGTCTGGCGCGGTCGCACGTGCCGTATACCAGTGCCAACCGTCGAGCAGAACACCGATGTTGGGCGTGCCGATCACATCACACAGCGCGAGAATTCCATCAACGTCGTGAACGAAGGCAAACCGCCGTCCGGCGCGCAGCGTCCTGGGGCCGATGAATTCGATGCCTAATCCAATCCCGTAGGCGTCAAGCACGTTGGCAACAGGGCGCAGGCGCTCCACGTGAAACGCCATGTTGGCGTCATAATCCAATTCATCACTGGCGGGCATGATGACCGTCGAAGTGCGTGTGCAACCGATCTGGCGAGCAATGCCCGCAAACCGGGGCAGACGGTCCAAATCGTCGCGCCATACCTGCTCATCACCGCTGTAATCGACCGGCAGGCCGAATGAACCCCACACAAGTCCCGCGCCACCGACCTTGCGACTCGCCTCCTGCGGATCGGACAATTGCGAGATCTCATCAAGCGGTGCGTCGATACCGGCAAAGCCGTGCCGCAGCGCCAACTCGATTGTCTCATCGAGCGTCACATTTGTAATTCCGATCGCGGCCGGTGATAAGTTTTTGAACATCAGACGTCTCCCGCCAGGTGCCATCCATCATAATTCAGACCACCCGTGACGGTCCACGTGTGGCCGGCCAAGTGGCTATTCTTTGCCCTCAGCCGAAAGAACAATGGTCGACGATTTCGTACCCAGAACCAATCGATCGTTCAGCAGTGTGGCCCGTGACAGGAGAATGCGCTGCGGCATCGGCCCGAGGACCCGTTCATTGACAAGCGTTCCGCTGTTTCGATCAAGCACATACAGCCGGTAGATGAAATTCGATATCGGTTCACCAACCTGGTTCTGTGCCTCTGCGTGGGCCACCGGCAGGCCAGGCAAGAGCGTGTCGGAATCGCGGCCAAGCACGAATACATGGTTGTTGGTGATCCTTTGCAATAGAAGGTGCTTACGGGTCGCGTTGATTGCGTCGCGCCACACGACCTGACCCTCGGACGAAATTGCCCATGCATGCCAGGTGGTAAGCAAGTGCCAGCGGTTCGCCACGGGCTGCGCGTCCACCAGCTGCGTGAGGATCCCGTGTCCGGTGCTGATACGTCCGCGTAACTGACCTTTGATCGCGTCGACCACGACGATCAACGACGACCGCTTTGCAACAAGTGGATCACGCTGCGGTTCGGGCACGCCGCTGGTCGTGAACATCAGGTCGTAATCGGCGTAACCGACACCCTGCGCGATCTTGTCGGGGACACGCAACCGCCACGCGACCGAGCCATCGTTGAGATGGTGTCCAATGAGACGCTTTTCGCTGGTATGTAAGAGCAACCCGTCGCCGCCAAAACCGACCCAGCCAATCGGGGTGGTCTCCTCGATCTGGCGTACCCGCTGCCCGGTATTCGGGTCCAGCCAAATCAGGATTCCCGTCTCCGTGTTCATGCCGTATCCTTCAACGGCATTGATCACAAGCACGTCATCGCGGTATACCATGCCCGCCAGGTACAGTTCGTTGTATGCGACGCGCCAGAGCACACGTCCGCTGTGACGTTCGATCGCCAGCACTTGGCCGTTCACGTCGGCTGCGAAGAGCAACGTGTCGCTGACCTGAAACAGCACGGTCGGCATTGCCGGCGCAACGATTTGCGGGTCATTCTCAACTCCCCGTCGCAACAGATTCAAATTGATGCGTGGCACCTCAAGTTGCTTGAACACCGGGTCGTTCGCTTCCAGGTCTTCCTCCTGATTGTCCGCGACGATCGCCGGTTGCTCAAACAACACCGTCAGGTCAGATGCGGGGAAACTTGGTTTGCCCGTGGACGCGTCAAGGACGAGCAGTTGCCCGGCAGATCGAAGCCAGAGGCCGACCTGGTCGCGGTCCATCCACAGCAGGTAAACGCGATCATCACGCACAGGGACCGACCAGACGGGCTCAAGCAGCGGTCCACGACGAAGCGTCGCGGTGCCTTGATGCATGGTGATGATCTGATCATCCAGCCAGTGGCGGCGCGGTTGTGCTTTGGGCGCCAGCAACCTGCCCGCGATGACAGTGGGCTGACTCAGCGGCAAAGTCAGTCGTGCCCGTCGCGGCCCGGAGCGCTTATGCTGCGCCAAATCGTCGAGCCACTGGCTCACTGGCATGGGCCGCCCGTTGCGCAGCGGCTGCAAATCGGGGTATTCACGCTTGACACGCAACAATGTCTGAGTTGCCATCCGAAACTCTCGGCGCCGCTCATACAGTTGCACCTTGGCGCCGACGATGCGCTGCAAGAGCGTGGCCTGCCTGGCACGAGCGTATGCCCGGCCCAGGTACGAGATCGCCGCCGCAGTGTCACCCGACTGCGCTTTGGCCTTTGCCGCCGCCATCAATGCCGTTGTCGCGGTCCTCGAAAGCGGATAGCGATGGACAAGTTGCAGATACGCCTGTGCGTCAACGTTATCCGCCATCTCCAAAGCCACCAACTGCTCAGCCGCGAGCGATTCGTAACGCCGATATGCGAGACGACGCCCCGCCTGCTCAAGCAACCGCGACAGCCTCAATTGCGCCTCGAGTCCCGCCTGACGCATACCGCTTTCATGACGGTAATGCTGGATCGCCAGCGACGGGTCCTCCAATACCGCTTGATAGTGCTCCGCCGCGCGATCGTACTGCTTCGTCTCAGTCAAAAAATCACCCAACGCCAACTGGAACGCGACCTCATCACGCGGGGCAAACGTCACCGTTGCGATGCGGTCGAACAACATTTGCCGCAGGAGCCGGTCCCGGTTGTGCGCGGGATCAATGAATCGCAGTAATTCGCGGAACCAGTCGTGTTCGCGCAGGTCCTGCTCGATCTGCATCGCATCGCGTCCGGACTGCATTTCAGCGGCACGGCGCTCTACCGCTTTAAGCACGTGATCAATCGCATCGAGCATCTGGTCAGTCCGCCCACTGGACCGGGCAATGTGCGCCAGCGCCAGCGCGGGTCGCGGATCCAGCGGTTGATCAATAATCTGACGATTTAAATGCGCTTGCACCTGCTGCCATGCCATGAAACTGCTCACGGCTTCGGGAGTCGATACGAGCATTTGCCCGTCAACCAGCAAGACGTTGCCCGTGTTCTTGACCGCCAGGTTGGACAGCGTGTCACCGGTCTTAAGGTCAATGACAAGGATGCCCTCTGGAATCGGCAGCAGCAGCCGGTCTTGTGTGACGGCCGGATATCCGACGCGCGATGTGGCTCCGAGTTGCCCGATCGCACGCTGCCAGCGCGACGTCAGGTTCACGCCGTTCAACCGCGTTACCGTCTTGCCAACCGAGAGCACGTCCGTGCCGACGCTCATAAGCAACTGGCTGGATCTCCAGACGTCGCCGCTGAGTTCATCCAGACGCTTCCCGGTCAGCGGGTCCAGGAGCAAGGCTGGATCGCTACCCCCATATGACGGCACGATCAGACCCATGGGCACGCGCACAGGGGCGCTCGACGCGGTGAACTTGCCTTGATTACGTCGAGGTCGCGACTGGTTGGGATTGATTGCTTCAGGTGCATCAACGCGAAGCCATAACACCGAGCCGGACCGCCGATCAAGACACGCGATCACACCGATCTGGTCGGTCACGAAAAGGCGCGGACCGTCAAGGATCATGCGCGGCGGGCGCACGGCGTTATAAAAGCGGCCTCGCACGGCACTGGACAAATGACGCCGCCACGAAAGTTCCCCCGTCATGACGTCCACCGCGGCGACGAACGTGTCCTGAAACCCCGATACCTGCGGCCGTGACATGACCACGTAAGCGTCGCGGTAGCCGATAAGCGGCGTGCCCACGAACCAGGCACTTTTGAGCGACGGGTCGAGTTGCCCAGCGTATTTTTGCCACAGCGGTCTGCCCTCTCGCAGCGACAGGCAAACCAGCGACGATCCCGGCGTGCGCCGTATGAATGCGTTTTGCCGATTCGGCGCAACCCCGATCACGGCCAGTACACGGTCGTGCGCCACGGCGATCGACCGGTACTGTCGGGTATTACCGACGTTGACCGTTCTGCGCCGGGCTCCTGAGCCTTGCTTAACTTTCGACGGGTAATACGACCATACGACGCGTCCTGAAGCTCGGTCCAACGCCAGCACAGCGCCTCGCGTGTTCACGAACACGCGATCTTCATGTACGACCGGGTACAAAGGAAGGCCCTGGCTCTGTCCGACCTGCCGGATCCTCTGCTGCTGACCCACGTTGCGCTTCTGCACTTGGCGCACACCGGACCGTGAGGGCATCTTCACCTGCCACAGCGGCCGACCCGGCGGGTCCGGAACCGTGGTGCGCGGCAACCGGCTAAAGCCGTCATACGCCTGCGAGACCAAGGGCGGTTTGAATTGCTTCGACCAGCGCGCAAGCGAGGCCGACGATTCGACATCGCCCAATGCGTCAAGCTGGGCGCGATGGTGAGATGCTGTAGCGTCATCGTTGAGGTAAAGCGAGGTGGCCGCCGCAAGCAGATGGTATTGCACGCGATGGTCCGCCAGATCGGGGTGCTCCGACAGCGCAACGAGTACATGCCCGGCGTCGACAGGATTCGCAATCGCCAACCAGCCGGCCGTCAGCCGCAGGCTCGCGGAAAACCCGGCACCGCATAATTGGTATCGCGCCACGACCTGTTCCAGATCGTGTATTGACCGGGCCTGGGCGAGCGCGCGCTGAGCCTGGGCATCATGCAGGCGGCGGTAGGCCTCAAGCAGCAGCCGATCCGATTTGATCCAATCCAGGATGACGCGACGAGCATCGGTGTACAGCCTCGGCTGCGTCGCCATGATCTTGTGCGGATATTCAACGATGACTCGCTGGCACGTACGCGCCGCGTCCGCAAGTCGCCCTTGCGCGTGCATTTGCCTGGCCCTGGCCAGCAGGTCCTGCGCGGCGGGCGAGTCCTCCAGGTAGATCGTTTTCTGGTCGGCCTTAGCAAACGCGCACACGCATATGACCGCGAATACGGCCGCCACCGTAGGCATCTGTATGACATGAACGCGCGTTTGATGATTCATCTTGATGCCGGCCAGTCTGATGGACTTTAGGTCCGTGCGGTGTGTTGTCAAATGATGCATAAATGCACTGCAAGGCGACTGATCACAAGCGACCTGGCTACAACGAACGCCTGTTCTTCACTTGGCGACCGTACCTCACAGACGGTCCACGGTAACGCGAGTTCTGTTAACCTGTCCGCCCGACCATGGCTAGCGTGCCTTTCATCATCGCGGGTCTGGGCGAAGCGCTGTACGACGTGTTTCCCGATCACCAGGTGCTCGGCGGCGCGCCGCTGAACATGGCGGTGCACGCGCACCAGTTGGGGCAGCCGCTGGGTGGAACCGCAACGGTTATTTCGCGCATCGGACAGGATGTTCTGGGCCGGCAGATCATTGCGGAATTGGCCGCCCGGGGCATGAGCCGCCAGTACCTGCAGACCGACCCGGACCGAAGCACGGGTACCGTTGCCGTTACCGTCGACGCGGATGGCCAACCCACCTATAACATCGTTCGCGACGTCGCGTGGGACATGATTCAGTTTGATCCGGACCTGGAATACCTTGCGCAGAACTGCCATGCTGTCACCTTCGGCACACTGGCTCAGCGCGTCGCCCAATCGCGCAACACGATCTATCGGTTCCTCGATGCAACCCGCCGTGCGATCCGTCTGTTCGATGTCAACCTGAGACAGGATTACTACGACAACAGAATTATCCGGCGAAGCTGCGAGTTAGCCGATGCGATCAAACTCAACGAGGAAGAACTGCCCGTAGTGATGCGCGAGTTGGGCCTGTCGCGAATTACCGCCGGCAGTGATGACGTCAACGGAATGTGCCAGGCTCTGATCGACGAGTTTGAACTGAGGTTCGTCGCTTACACGCGGGGTGAACACGGCACCGTCCTGTACAGACCCGGCGAACGATACGAAGATGCAGCGGTTTCATATCCGCCTGTCGACCGTGCGGATGCCGTGGGCGCCGGCGATGTGTGCACCGCCGCCCTGCTCATTGGCGCCATCAAAAATTGGCCGCCGGAAAAGACCGTCAATACCGCCAACCACCTGGGCGCATACGTTGCGTCACAGCCCGGCGGCACACCGACACTGCCGGATGAACTCGTTGACATGGCCAACGGTTAAAGGTCAACGGTTACAGGTTGTGGGCACCACGTAAGCCCATCTGCGACGAACGATCTACCGTTGTCGCTCCCGTCGCAAAGAAGTTAGTAAGTGCGAATCACACCGATAACGACGCCCTGCACCTGGCAGTGGTCGACGATGATGGGTTCAAACTTGTCGTTGGCGGGCTGAAGTCTGAACTTGCCGCGTTCACGGTAGAGCTTTTTGAGCGTGGCCTCACCGTTTTCGAGCAGCGCCACAACCGTTTGGCCGTTGCGCGCCGTGTCGGCCTTTTGACAGACGACGAAATCGCCGTCTCGGATGTGTTCATCGATCATGGAATCGCCCCGGACCTTGAGCGCGAAGACCTGCGTTGGACGGCTTGTACGTCGTGCGGATGGTTGGGCGAACATCGCTTCTAGATCAATTGATTCAACGTCCTCCACAGCCTCGATCGGCGAACCGGCGGCGATGGCGCCGACCAGCGGCAATCGTGTGTGGCGCTGTTCATCAGGCAATTCCAAGTTGGGGTTGATGTCCAAAGAGCGTGCCTTGTTGGGCGTTCGAATGAGCGCGCCCTTTTTGATGAGCGATTCGACGTGCTCGAAGACGGTGACCTTGCTGACGTTCAGTTCGTCGGCCAGCTCCTGCATCGTCGGGGAATAGCCGTTGGCCAGACGCCAGTCTCGGATGCGCTTGAGAATCCATTGCTGTTTGGGAGTCAAATTCATGTTGTCCGGCCTCCAGTATGCGACGCTGTTGCTGCAGCGCTAAGGTGATGGATTCGTCCGATGCCGTCCGTGGTATCGTTTGCGTTGGTGCGTCCACGACAACCTCGCCTGCCGGGCCGGCCAACTGCTGGTATGGCGACCAAGTCGCGGAACCCGAATTTATGGTGGGTTCGTATATGTCCTCTTGCGCAGAGCCGGCGATGATCGATTCGAGCCGCCCGCCAGCGAACCAGCGCCGCAGTGCGTTCGTTAACAACGAGCCGCCATGTCGCCTGTCCGATAAATCGGCATGGGCGCTGCTGTTCACTTGAGCGTTGGGCGTAACTGTTCGGCGCAGACGTTTGCCTTGCGCAACGTAGCGGACGTTGTATTCGCTTCCAGGCCCGAGCATCACAAGCGGGGTCGCCATGGCGTCGTCTCCGTTGGGGTTGATTGCCAGTCCAGGCCCTACATCTTGGGGCCAGCCCACAACCGGCTGCTTGTGATTCGACTAGGCGTTGCATGGCACTTGAAACTTTCATCGTCTACTTGTTCGGTTTAAGTTAACATAAAAATACCCGAACGGCAACCAGCATACAAGTGGTGATCCCTACTGGCCTTATTGCCCACCGTCCACATAACGACCAGTTATCACACGCCTTAGATTATAGGCCGTGTTCGATGTTTGTCGTCCGCACAATTCCAAAAAAATCTCACTGGAAAGTTTCAGGCGCGCGGTGATTGCAGTCGCGGCCAGGGGGTTTGGGCGCTCTTGATCTTGCTCTGCGTGCCGGGCGATGCAGTGTCCACTTGCGGCATACCCCCTGTGCGACTCACTGTACGGCTACAATCCGCCGCCTTATGCGTGCACTGGCCAACCCTATTTACCTGCTGCTGTGTCTGTTTGACTTTGCCGCATTTCTGATTGTGTTCGCGATCGGGCGCGCATTGGCCGATTCGTACGAGCCGAAAATGGCTGTTCTGCAGTTGGGCATGGTCGGTGCGCTTACGCCGCTGGGCTCGCTTGTGACGTGCCTGCCCGGTGGTTGGCTATCAGATCATATTGGCCGGCGTCGGCTGGTGCTCAGCGGCTGCGTGCTGGTGTTCACCTCGCCGGTGCTGGCTTTCTTCCAGCAGTACCACCTGGCGTCTTTGACAATCGGTCTCTCGGCCGGGCTTGCGTATCCCGCAGCTATCGCGTGGGCCAGCCAAGGCAAACCACCGGGCAACCAGCGCGGCGGCGTGAGCAACGCCCTTATCATGACGACCATATCGTGGAATCTGGGTTTGATGGGGGGCTTCGCATTCGGAGGGGTTCTGTACGAAATATCCGCCGCATGGCCGATCGGCGCCGCGGCGATCATCATGTTGCTTAATCTGGTGCTGGCGATCGTGATGAACCCGCCCGTGACGGACAAACACATCGCGCCTGAGCCCACGTCGATGGAGCATGCCAACCAAAAGACACGGTCGGCCGCGTTCGCGAAACTCTCGTGGATCGCCAATGTTGCCAGCTCATTCTCAATGTCGATCTACATCTACCTGACACCTCAATTGTTCGTACAGATCGGTATCCCCGCAGACGAACACGGGATCACGGTCGGGACATCCCGCTTTGTGGTCATCATCTTCTATATGCTGATGCACGCTACCGCATTTTGGCAACACCGATTTTCAACCTCCCTGTGCGCACAGGCCATGGGCGTAATCGGCATGCTCGTTTTCTTCAATGCGAGCCAGGCCTGGCATCTGTGGCTGGCAATGGGCTGCACGACCGTGATGGGCGTATATAACTACTTCTCGGGGCTGTACTACAGCATCAGCGGTGCAACTGAGCGCCGCAAAGGCCTGGCCAGCAGCATTCACGAAGCCACGTTGTGCATCGGATTTGCGGCCGGGGCGGCGCTTGGCGGCACCGTCGGGTACTTCGTGGATGTGCGGGCACCGTACATACTGGCGGCAGCGGTCATCGTGGTGTTCGCGCTGGTACAGGTGGGGGTGCATCGGCGTTGGACGCACGCGGTGCACGCGCAGACCCGATAAAGCCGCGAGGAGCGGGGGTCGGGGCGGCGGCGGGCTACAACGGCATCACACGTACGAGCCATTTGGTGCGGCCGGTATTCAGGAAGCAGCGTGCGCTCATACCCGGATGCAGTT
>NZCH01000007.1 GCA_002688155.1 Phycisphaerae bacterium | reverse complement strand
GGCGCAGTTCGAGGGACTGCAGGCATTTGTGCACGAGCACTCCGCCGCGCGTGTCGTCGACATGCATCCTCGCACCATGGCGGAGGTCCTGCAGCACGGGGTCGCGCAACGATCCTGGCGTCGCACCGCGGCCGCCGTCGTCAAGGTGGTCGTACCGCCTGCGAGCAGCGGCGCCGTGGCCGAGCACATCGCCGCGATCTTCGGCGACAACACATCATGTGAACTGCATCTGTTGCCCGCGCACGGCTGCCTCTTCGTCGGTGGCAATCTGTCGAGTGATAAAATCCGACACCTCTCCGAAACGATTGACGGGTTGATCGAATCAGTCGGGGGCATGCGGACCTGGATGCGCATGCCTAACGACGCGCACGACATCGCGCCGTTCGCGCCCATGCGTACTGAACACAAACTTTTAGTTCGGCTCAAAGACACACTCGACCCGGCATGGCGTTTGAACCCCGGGCGATTCCTTCGCCGCGAGGAGCACGGCGCGTGACACAGGCAGTCAGTAAACCAGCAACGCAGGGGACTTCGCCGCGGGTCATTGCCGGCTGGAAGCGCCCCGATGCCGCCGACGCAACCGCACGCGACGGCGGATCCCTTGTGCAACTTGATGCGCACACATACGACCGCGCGCTCGCGTGTGTGCACTGTGGATTGTGCCTGCCGGCGTGCCCGACCTACACACAGAACGGGCTTGAAGCGGATTCGCCGCGAGGCCGCATTTACCTGATGAAGGGCCTGGCGGACGGGCAGATTGCCCCGACGCCGGCGGTGATCAACCACCTGGACCTGTGTCTGGACTGTCGTGCGTGCGAAACGGCGTGCCCATCGGGCGTGGTCTACCACGAACTCATCGAAACGACGCGAGCGCAGCTGAACGACCTGCGTCCCACGACGATCATCGATAAGGTCCTCTCACTGATTTTCTTTCATATCTTTCCTTTCCGATCACGAGTGCGACTGGCTATTCTTCCGGCACGCGTCCTGCAGCGGATCGGCCTGTGGCGTGTTCTTACGCGAGGGACACTTGCAAAACTGTTGCCCAAACAGTTGGCGAAGATGCAGCAGATGATGCCCGATCGCGGCTCATTGTGGCAGCAACGACTCGCGGAGCGGTTTGACGCCGATCCGACAGGCACCATAAATGGGATTCCGCGCGCGACAGTCGCACTGCTTGACGGCTGCGTTGGCAGCGTCATGTTTCACGATGTGAATCAGCAGACAGTAGAAGTGCTGCAAAAAGCCGGGTGCGATGTCCTGGTGCCGCGCGCACAGGAATGCTGTGGCGCCATCCCCCACCACGGCGGACGCCTTGACCAGGCAAAAGCACTGGCGCGGCATAATATCGACACGTTCATGCCCATTGACGGCCCCAGGCCCGACTTCATCGTCAACAACGCCGCGGGATGTGGCGCCATGCTCAAAGAGTACGACCATCTCCTGCGCGATGACGCACAGTACGCACCGCGTGCCAAGCAGTTCGTGTCGCGGGTGCGCGATATCAGTGAGTTGCTGGTCGAACTCGACCCGCCGCGTCCTGAGCACGAAGTTAATCGCCAAGTCACCTATCACGACGCATGCCATCTGGCACACGGACAAAAACTCACCGCCCCGCCACGCACAGTCCTGTCCTGGATCAAGGGACTTGACGTCGTGCCATTGCCCGATTCCGAGATGTGCTGCGGCGCCGCCGGCACATATAATCTTTCGAATCCGCGCATGGCGCGTGAACTGGCCGAACGCAAGATCAAGCACGTTCAGGAGACGGGCGCCCGTGTCTGCGTCGCCGGTAATGTTGGCTGCTCAATGCAGATTCAATCCGAAGCGCACCGGCTGGGCGTGACCCTGAAAGTAACTCATCCCGTGTCCCTGTTGCACGAGGCGTATTTTGGCTGCACCGCCGTGGCCGGTGATAGCGAGCAGACATCGCACAATGGCGACGGTTCGTAGAACATTCACGCATTGCGCGAACACCGGTCGCGACGGCACATGCGACGACCCGCGAGAAGAAACTCATGAATGACATGCTCAAAGGCGAAACCGCGTTGGTCACCGGATCCGGGCGCGGCTTGGGAAACGCGGTTGTCACGCGACTGGCAGAGTTGGGCGCGGACGTTGCCGTGCACGACATTAACCAGCAAGCGCCCGCCGAATTCGCAGAAGCGGGAACCCTCGACGAGGTAGCGCATCAACTTTCCCGATTCGGTGGAAAGACCGTCGCCGTCACGGGCGACGTTTCCGACGAAAACGCGGTGGCGAACCTCGTGGCCGGCGCTGAGGCAGCGCTGGGGCCATTGTCGATTTTGGTCAACGTCGCCGGCGGTGACATCGCCGCACGCGGCGGCAAGCCCGAACCCAACGACGCGGTCTTCATCAAGTGGGAAGACGTTGAGGCGCTTTTTGAGCGAAACCTCTTCGGCACGATGCGTCTTTGCCGCGCCATCGTGCCGGGCATGATGGACCGTAAATGCGGCGCGGTGGTGAATATTGGGTCCGGTGACGCGCACCGTGGCGTTGAGAACTCGAGCATGTACGCCGTCTCCAAGCAAGGCATCGTGCATTACACCAAGTGCCTGGCCATGCAATGTCGACCCCACGGCGTGCGCGTCAACTGCGTCAGCCCCGGCCCCACCAAAACCGCGCGCTTCCAGGCAACGCGGCAGGTCGACCCTGACCAGATGGACGAATCCATTCCACTGAACCGCTACGCCCGGCCCGACGAACTGGCCGATGCCATCGCGTTCTTTGTCGGGCCACAGGCAAGGTTCGTCACCGGACAGACCCTCTTGGTCGACGGCGGCTGGCAATTCGCATCCGGGGGGTCGCAGCCGCTTACAGGTGGCGTGTGATCTGCGCCGGTACATGGCTGGATTTTCGAGTGCGAATACGAATCAAGAACACGCAGAACCCTCGTGGGCACGAACGCATTTGGCCGATCGTTTTGAGCCGTACTCGGCATGGCCGATTGGAATCTGCGATGGAGCGATCAAGGTGTGGCGATTCGCCATGCCTCGGTAACCCCCTGACCGTTGTATCCGCAACTGCAGCTACTGCTCGTCAACAGTGCATTTCTCATCGGTGTTTTCACTTGCGACATTTTCAAATAAGGACCGTTCACGCGTCAATTCCTGCAAACGTCGACCGACGGTAAGACTCGAACAATCAACTTGATACTGCAGTAATTCTCCATCCTTGCCGGTGACCGCGGCGGACACGACCCGCAAGTCTTTGCCCCGCTGGCAACCCGGTGTCCTGAACCGATCAAGCACGCATTCATTTGCTGGCCGAAGTACGACGAGACACCGATTGACTATTTTCGCGCGAGAATCGGTGACGTACCGCATGAACAGGTACTCGTGCTTATAGATCCGGCGGAATGGAATGCGGTTAACCTGTGCTGTACGATGAAAATAAACGTCGGGTCAGATCGCACACATATGTCGTGGAGCCCCTTGCAATGTCCGTAGCCCCCAAGTCCGTAGTGTTAGGATTCGAACCCACGTTTGGATTCGGTGACCGTCTGGGTGTTGCAACGCCGGGCCACATGGACGCGCTGCGCGCCGAAGGCGGTTCCATTCGTGGTATTTTCGCGCAACAGTCCATCCGTGAGATGACGCGAACGCAACGCACGCCCGCCCAGGTGATGGAGGCAGCGAGCAGCGCGCTGGCCGACGAGCAGTTCGCCGATCCGTGGGGTTCGGACGCCGACCACTTAAAGACAACGCAGGATGTCGACTTGACGGTGGAGGCCGGCTTCGTGTTTTTCACGATTGATCCGTCGGACTACGTCGACGAGCATGCTGACGATTATGACGCTGCGCAATTGCAGGCGAAGTTCGACGCGGTGCGCGATCAGGTGGGCTGGATCGACACCTATTTGAACCGTTCCGTGCCGATTCACGACGGGCTTGTGCTCACGTTCGATGAGCCGACGGTGCAGCAGGCGGCCGTCAAGTACGGCAAGGCGATTGCGCATGTGCAAGACATGGCGCAATACATCGCTGAAACGGCGGCTTCGCGCGATCAGGACCACGAGATTGAGATCAGCGTCGACGAAACGCCCCAGCCGACCACATTGGCGGAGCATTACATCATCGCGGATCAATTGCTGGGCGCCGATGTGAATCTGGTGAGCCTGGCGCCGCGGTACATTGGTGATTTTGAAAAGGGCGTGGACTTTAAGGGTGACCTGGCATTGTTCGAGCGATCGTTGGCAGACCATGCTGCTATTGCGGCGCAGCTTGGGTCTTACAAGCTGAGTTTGCACTCAGGTTCGGACAAACTCGCAATTTACGAATCCTTCGCGCGCATCACACGGAGCCGGTTTCACGTGAAGACCGCAGGGACGAGTTACCTTGAAGCTGTGCGTGTGGCGGCGCGGCACGATGAGGCGCTGCTGCGACGAATCATTGACTTCGGCCGCGCGCATTACGACACCGATCGCGCAACCTATCACGTCTCAGCAACTGTTGATGGCGTGCCGGCGCCGGTCGATGTACCCGACGCCGCTGAGTTGGAGCGTATTTATCTCGAGTGCTGGGAAGACGTACCGGACGGCAAGGGCTTTACCAACCCCGGCCGACAGATCCTGCATTGCACTTTCGGGTCGGTACTTACCGATGCGGAACTTGGCCCTGCACTCAAGGGCGTGCTCGACGCATATCCTGAAACATACCGGCAGGTTCTTGCCGACCACTTCGGCAGACATCTTGTGGCCTTACGGCGCGGAATGTGAAAATTACAATTGAATCACGACCGAATCGTGACGCGCGCACTCGATTGGCGTTCAATTTCGTAGTTTGCACCCGGAAAGGCCCACCAAACCATCGTCAGATCGCGAGCATACTCCGATAGTGCTCAAACCGCTCATTCAGTTCCGCACGCGTCAACCGCATCAGACGGTCGAGACTGAACGATTCGATGGTAAAGCTGGCAACGACGGTGCCCCACGCCATCGCGATGCGTAGATTTTCGTGTGACAGGTCCCCCGTCGCGGCCAGGTGTCCCATGACACCGCCGGCAAAACTGTCGCCTGCGCCGGTCGGGTCGACCACTTGCGCCGCGGGAAACGCCGGCAGCACCACTTTGACGCCGTCATGCTCGACCAGCGCGCCATGCTCGCCCTTTTTAACAATCACAAACTTCGGTCCCATTTGAACGATTAACTCCGCGGCACGGATGATGTTCGGCTCGCCAGTCAGCTGCTCTGCCTCTTCATTGTTGAGCACCAGGCCGTCGATGTTCCGCAGCAGGTCCGTGAGCGCTGCGCACTGCGTGCTGATCCACAAGTCCATCGTGTCTGCAACGCAGAGTTTGCAGTGCGGGAACTGGCGGCGAAATTCGAGTTGGCTCCCCGGGTCGGTGTTTGCCAGGAACACGTACTCACTGTCACGATACGCATCGGGCACGGGTGGCAGCGCTTCGGCAAGGACATTCGGCTGCACCGCGAGCGTTTCGCGCTCGTTCATATTTCGACGATATTTGCCATGCCAGCGGAATGTGTTGCTGCCGGCCCGAATCTCGAACCCCCGTGTGTCGATCTTGAAGTGCTCAAGCACATTGCCCAAACCGGCGGGCACATCCGCACCAACGGCGGCGACCAGACGTACGGGTACGAAGAAACTCGCCGCGGCCGCGAAATACACCGCCGATCCACCGAGCACATCCGTGACGCTTCCCGTTGGGGTATCCACCGAATCGATCCCGATACTGCCTGTGACGAGTAATGACATGGGCTTTTCGCTCATCAGGTATGTTGTGAATATTAATGCTGTATTCGAGCCATCACAGCGGCGACCTGTGCACAAGGCCGGGGACGCGCGGGTACTGCTTCGATGTGGACGTTTCCTTTACGATTCGAACGATGACCGACTGGTTATCGAAGCCCTCGGGATAGGCGTCGTAAACCTGGACTTCACCGGCACCAAGCAGTGCGAGCGCGTCGCCCGCACCGGCGAGTTCGTCCACGACGCTGGGCCCTTTCATCGCGAGGACCGCGCCGCCGACGCGGGCAAACGCCAGCGTGTACTCGAGCAATTCACGCATCGGACCAATCGCCCGACACACGACAATATCGTACCGCTGACGGTGCTCGCGGTTCTGCCCGAACTGCTCCGCCCGGCCGTTCAAAACGGTTGTGTTGGACAGCCCCAGCGCCAACACGAACTGTTTGAGGCAGTCAGCCTTCTTTCCGGTCGCTTCCAACATCGCCACGCGCAGGTCGCCCCGTGTAATTGCGATCGGCACCCCCGGCAGGCCACCACCTGATCCCACGTCCATTACCTGGGCGTCAGCCGGTAACGCCTCAATGAATGGCAGCAACGTGAGACTGTCGATGATGTGTCGAAGCCACGCCTGGTCATGATCACGAATTCCCGTCAAATTAACGCGCTGGTTGGCCTCAAGCAGAAGATCGAGGAAGCGGGCCAGTTGCGCCCGTTCCTTTTCATCCACGCGGACGTCGAGCCGTGCAAGCGCATCGGTCACGAAGTTGGGGACGGATCGTGATGAATCAACACTCATTTGAATCGAATGAATTGGACAACGTCTTGTGGTTTGGAATCACGCGGCAGGCTCGAGTTGCTCGGTGGTTGTGTCGAACTCAAAACTTGGGCGGACAAGCGGCGCTGTTGGCCGCGAGGCGAAATTCATCGTCAGGCCGATCATTGCAAATGACGCCAGCAAACTCGACCCGCCGTACGACAGGAACGGCAGCGTGATACCGATGATCGGCAACAGACCCAGGGTCATCCCGATGTTGACCACAACCTGCGTAAAGATCAGCGCCGCAAACCCGACGCAGCTGAGCTGCGCGAACGGATCCTTCGACCTGGCCGCCACGGTGAGCATCGTACCCAGCAGCATGACGTACAGCGTAAGCACGACCAGGCCGCCGATGACGCCCCACCGATTGACGATCACCGCGAAAATCATGTCGTTATGCCGTTCAGGCAGGCGATGGTACTGCAGCAGCATCGCAGAGCGCCGCGCACCGTAGCCGAATACACCACCGGCGCCAATCATCTTAACGCTCTTGTCCTGCTGATACTGTGACGACTGGACATCCTGCCGGTTGCCCATCGCGTAATCAATGGTTGACACAATACGCTCTTGCTGATGCGGCGCGAGCACCTGCATGTTCGGCGGCAGAAAATAGACGGCCACCACATTGAGCGCCACCGCGAGCACCGCCAAAGCAAGCAGCGCGCTCAGGTGCCGCAGCTTCGCGCCGGCGGCGATCAGTACCGCAAACAGAACCGGCCCGAACAGAATCGCCGTGCCCAGATCCGGCTGCTTGAGAATCAGCGAGACAGGCACCAGCAGAATGCCAAATGGCACCAGTAGCCCGCGCAGCGTGCGGTAACTGTTGCGATACCGCAGGTACCACGCCAGTGCCAGCACAAACGTGATCTTCGCCAATTCGGACGGCTGAACATTCATGACCGGCGTGCGAATCCAGCCGCGTACGCCGTTGGTCGTCGGGACCAGCCACTGTGGCACGAACGGCAAAATCAGAACGATCAGCAGCACCAGCGTCGTTGCCATCAGCACATACGCCACTTGACCGATGTATTTCGGGTGCGGCAACGCGCACACCACAAGGACAATGAGCGATATAGCGAGGTTACGCACGTGCCTGACTGCAAAGTTTGTCTCTACCGCGCCCTGACTCGCCGTATGAATCGCAAACACGGCCACGCACGTGAGTGCCATCGCCGCCAGCATCGCATACCAACCAGTGTTCACTCTGATCAGCGCGCCGAAGGTGTTTCGCCAATCGGTCAAAGATAGCCCTCCGCGCGCATGGCGTACAGGATCTGATTCGCGATAGGCCCGGCGGCCGCACCGCCGCTGCCGGCGTGTTCGACGATGACCGCAATTGCGTGCGTTGGCCTCGGTGCACCGGTGGGCGCGATCAGGCCGACAAACCAGGCATGGTCACCGTGACGGATGACATCGCCCCACCGATCTCGCTTCCCGTCGCCGTCGTCGTCTATCGTCGTCCACATTGGCTGACGCTCATGCCCCGACCCCAGCTGACGGCCCAGCCCGGCCCAACAACACACGCCCGGCC
>NZCH01000006.1 GCA_002688155.1 Phycisphaerae bacterium | reverse complement strand
TCGTTGGACGCCGGTTCGGCGTACCTGGGCGGATCATGCGTCAGAACCGGCGTGGGTGCAGGGTCGGGCTGCGTGACCACCGGATGCTCGGTGACCTCAGACGAGACGTCCGGGTCGTGCCGCAGTTTGGCGCTCAGTGCCGCGGTGCGCGATGCGAGCACGCTGGCGCGCTCGGCCAGTTCCGCGGCGCGTGTGATGGGCGGTGCTGCGCCCTTGTCCTCACTCTCGACCGCATCGCTCGCCGCGGTGGGTGCGTGGTCCTGCAGCCAGGCGACGAGCTTTTCGAAGTCCTGCATGCCCCGGCTCGCCGGATCGTATTCCGTAATCGGTTGTCCGAAACTCGCCGCCTCCTTCAATTTGCTGTTGAAGTGCACCACAATCGGCAGCAGTTTGTCCTGATAATGCCGGCGCAACTCACCCAGTACTTCACGCGCAAGCTTCGTGCGAACGTCGTACATCGTCGGCAACACGCTGAAGCGCACGCGATGGTTGGCGCGCCGCACCAGCATTTCGATGGTCGCTTCCTGTTTGATGGACCCCTGCAGCGCAAAGAAACCGGTCTCGACGGGAATGATCACCTCGTCCGCTGCGCGCATCGCGTTGAACGTGAGTAATCCGATCGCGGGCGGACAGTCGATCACGCAGTATTCGTAATCGTCCTCGACAGTGCTGAGCAGTTGCATCAACCTGCGGTCGCGATCGGGCGCGCCCGCGAGTTCCTGATCGACAGCCGCGAGCGCCATGGTTGACGGCGCCAAGTCAAGGTTGCGCGAGATCTGCCAGATGATGTCGCTGATCGCGATGCTGCCGTTTATACCAGCGCGCATCAAATCGGCGATCGAACGTTCAACCTGCGGTTCAGGCACCGCAAGCCCAAGCGAACAATGCGCCTGCGGGTCCATGTCGACCAACAGTGTCTTACAATCTTTTGACGCAAGGACAGCGGCGAGATTGATTGCGACCGTCGTCTTGCCGCAACCGCCTTTTTGATTGATGATCGCGATCGTGCGCAAGGCGTCGCCCTTTCATCCGTGAAAGATCCAGCGACAGTCCCTTTCTCATCCAGTCCGTTCTACGCCAATCTCCTTGGTTGCGACTGTGATCTAAACAAAGCACAAACCACGTGCCGCGCGTAAACGGTTGACCTTATTGTTCAAAATTATCGGGGCCGATCAAGTCCAACCTTGAATATCAGCATTGATACGGCTGTTTTTCACCGGCGGCAGGGTGAAAAAACTGTCCATAAAACATCCGCGGCAACGAACCGTAAACCCGTGAGCCCGTGAGGCCCCGCCCTGGTTTTGCCCCCCGACAACGAACACGCCCACTACCAAACCGAACCGCGTTCACCCAAATCCCACCGCAAAGGCGCGCACCAAAACAACGGCCCTAATCCCGTTAGAATGCCCGCATGAACCCCCCGGCGCTGGTTCTGGCAAGCCGATCGCCACGTCGAGCGCAACTTCTGCGCGACGCGGGTTTTGAGTTTTCTCAGGTCGATCCGCCTTTTGAGGACGCGAACCAGCCAGGCGACACATCGTCGCCTGCAGCCGTGCTGGCCGGGTCGCTGGCGGCCCACAAGGCGGCCAGCGTCCTCGACGCCGGGCTGGCCGGCGACCGGCCCGACGCCGTCGTGCTCGGAGCAGATACCATCGTCGTCGACCAGGCCGGCGGCCTGACCGGCACACCCACCGACCGCGAGCAGGCTCGCGACATGATTGAGCGCCTGATCGGCTGCGCCCATCAGGTTGTCACCGTGGTGGCGCTGGTGGCCCAAACCTGCCAATCGGCAGGCGATTTGCGCACTCAGACGCTGGTGGACACCGCAACGGTGCACTTGGGTAAAGTCGGCCCTGACGAACTGCAGCGGTATCTGGACACGCAGCAGTGGCGTGGCAAGGCCGGCGGCTACAACCTGTTCGAACGACAGAATCGCTGGCCACTGCGCGTCGAGGGCGACCCAACCACGGTCGTGGGCCTGCCCATGCGCAAATTGGTGCCGACGCTGCTGGCGTGGAACATCGAGCCGGCGGGTTTCATCGCGAACGACTTCAAGGCGGGCGCGCCATGAACGCGATCGCACTGGATGACCTCATGTCCGGCCGGAACCGTCGTGCGTTGGCATCGCTGTCGCGCGCAGGCCTGCTTGCGGCCGTGCCGTTCTACCGGGCGGCTGTCGCGGTGCGCAACACCGCGTACGATCGCGGTGCGGTAAAACCGCACCGACTGCCCGTGCCGGTTATCAGTGTGGGCAACATCACCACCGGCGGAACGGGCAAAACGCCAGTGGTGATCGAGATCGTGCGCCGCCTGCGCCGTAAAGGCGCCAGCCCTGCCGTCCTGTTGCGCGGGTACAAATCGCGCGACGGACAGAGTGACGAAGCGCTGGTGCTCGAACGTGAACTGGGCGGTGACGTGCCCATGCGGGCGGACCCCGATCGCGTCGCAGGGTTCACACACGTCAAACAGCAACACTCTGACACCAACATGGTGGTCCTCGACGATGGCTTTCAGCACCGGCGTGTGCACCGCAATCTGGACATCGTGCTGATCGACGCGACCAACCCTTTTGGACACGAGCATCTGTTACCGCGGGGGTTATTGCGTGAGCCCGCAGCGAACCTGCGCCGCGCGGATGCGGCCGTCGTGACGCGCGCGGACGAAGTTGATCGTGACACATTGGCGGCGATCGATCGGCGGGTTGCGTCGATTACGGGGCGCGTACCGATTGCGCACGCGGCGCACGTATGGTCCGCGTTGCTGAACGAACACGACGAGCCGGCGGGCCTGACCGCGCTCGCAGGCCTTGCGGTCGCCGCGGTGTGCGGGATCGGCAACCCGGGGTCGTTTAAGCGAGCACTTAAGCGACATGCGGGGTCGATCGCATGGTTCGAGGACAACCCCGATCACACGCCGTATACACCCGCACATTGTGAGCGCATCTTCGCGGCGGCAGGCAACGCCGACGCGCTGGTGACGACCGAAAAGGACTGGGTCAAGCTGCGCCATGGCCTGCCAATGGACGGCAAACCGCCAATTCGGGTCTATCGGCCGGTGTTGAGAATCGACCTGCTCGACGGTTCGGACGCGATCGATACACTCTTGGACCAATGTCTGGCCGAACACGACAAAACAACCGCCTGACAGTCGACACGGATGAACTGATCCGCCTGGTCGACGCATGGCAGCCGTGTAAGATCGTGGTGGTGGGCGACTTCATGCTCGACCGATACGTGTACGGCAACGCGGACCGGCTCAGCCCCGATGCGCCGGTGCCGGTACTGACGGTCGAGGATCGTCGGCACAACGCCGGGGGCGCCGCGAGCGTCTGCCTGAACCTGCGCGCCTTGAACTGCAAGGTGACGGCAATGGGTGTGGTCGGGCGTGACGACGCCGGCCGCGAACTCAAGACCGCGCTTAAAACGGCCGGATGCGATACCACCGGCATGATCACCGCCACTGACCGCCCAACGACCGTCAAGGAAAACTTCGTTGGCCTGGCACAGCACCGGCATCCACAAAAGATGTTCCGCGTGGACGATGAAGTGTCGGCGCCCGTACCACCTGCGACGCGGGCGAAACTGCTGGCCAAGGTGCGGCAAGCGCTTCGCGGCGCTGGTGCACTTTGCCTGGAAGACTACAACAAAGGCGTGCTGGGCGACACGCTTTGCCGCAAGCTGATCGCGATGGCGCGGGCAATGCGCGTGCCGGTGTTCGTCGACCCCGCCGCCATCGAGGACTACGGCAAATACCGTGGCGCCACGTGCATCACGCCCAACCGCACGGAAGCGTCCACCGCTACGGGAATGAGCACCAATCGGACCGCTATTGCGCCACTTCGCGACATGGCGGGCGCCCTGCTTCGGGACCTTCATGTTGACGCTGTCGTGCTGACGCTGGACAAACAGGGCGCAATGCTGGCGCGCAAGCGTTGTCCGCCGGTGATCGTGCCCACGCAGGCGCGGGCGGTGTACGACGTGACGGGCGCAGGCGACATGGTGCTGGCGATGATCGCCGCCGCCCGCGTGAGAGGCGCGACGTACGAACAGGCTACTGCGCTGGCCAATGTCGCCGCCGGACTCGAGGTTGAACGCTTCGGTGTCGTGCCGATCGAACTGGGACAGGTATTGCTTGCCCTGCTTGACAGGCGGGGCGAAGCGCTGGGCAAGCTGCGCACCGTCGACCAGCTCTTGCCGGAGTTGACCGCCCATCGCCGAATCGATGAGCAAGGCAATACCAAACACGTCGTGTTCACCAACGGTTGTTTTGACATCCTGCATGCCGGGCACGTTCGTTTTCTGCGCCAGGCAAGGCAGCAGGGTGACCTGCTGGTCGTTGCGATCAACTCGGACCGGTCGATCCGCCGAATCAAGGGCGCCGATCGGCCGATCAACCGACTCGCCGACCGCATTATGGTCCTTAGCGAGCTCGAAAGCGTCGACTACGTCGTCGTGTTCGATGAAGACACACCGATGCGGCTGCTGCGCGCGATTCGCCCGGACGTGCTGGTCAAGGGCGCGCCATACACACGTAAGACCGTGATCGGCGCGGACCTGGTCGAGTCGTACGGCGGTCGTGTGTACCTGGCCCGCCACATCAAGGGCAAGAGCACTACGAATATCATTGACAGAATAGCGCACCGCCGTGCACCGTGACTCATTATCGGGCCACCCGCTGTTTATTCGGACAGCGAACCGCCGCTTCGGCAACGTGTCGAGACAACTGCCGCGATTGCACGATGAATAAATAACGAAATCGCAAATGCGAGAGAGGCCATGATCAGCATTGGACTTATCGGTGTAGGCGGCATCTGCCAAGTACATCTGAAGAATCTGGTCAAGATGAGCGGGGTTCAGATCGCCGCCGTGTGCGACATCGACCCGCACCGGGCGCAGGAAGTTGGCAAGCAACTCGACGCCACGCCCTACACCAGATACCGCAACATGCTCCGGCGCGAGCATTTCGACGCCTGCTACGTCTGCCTCACTCCCTCAGTGCACGGAACGATCGAGTACGAACTCGCCGAGGCGCAGATTCCGTTTTTCGTCGAGAAGCCCGTGCATCTAAAGCTCGAGTTCTGTGAAGGCGTGCTCAACGAAGTCGACAAGCACAACCTGATCACCGCGGTTGGCTATCACTGGCGATACATGGACACGACCAAAGCGGTGAAGGCATTCATCGCCAAGCGGCGAATCACCGCCGTCGATGGCGGCTGGCAGGGCGCGATACCCGAACATGCGCTCTGGTGGCCGCAGATGAAGTTGTCCGGCGGGCAACTGGTCGAGCAGGCGACGCACATCGTCGATCTGGCGCGGTACCTGGCCGGCGATATCGACACGGTGTTTGCCAGCGGAACCAAAGGCGCGTTCGCCGACATCGACAAGTACGACATTTACGACGCATCGCTGACCAACCTTCAATTTGACAGTGGCGCGGTGGGGGTGATCTCAACGGGCTGCG
Organism: Phycisphaerae bacterium; assembly: GCA_002688155.1. GTDB lineage: Bacteria > Planctomycetota > Phycisphaerae > Phycisphaerales > Phycisphaeraceae > ARS1224. The sequence goes on along the minus strand of NZCH01000006.1, from coordinate 5,652 downwards.
TCGCTTCGGGCACGGTCCCGAGCCGCGTCGGGCTGACCGTGTCCGGGCGCGGCTGGCAGGCGGACGTCAAACAGCGTGATGGACAAATCATCCACGAGCGAGGCAAACGCAAGCTCAAAGACAACGCCAAAGACTTCATTGAACAGATCGGCCGCGGCGACGCCGCGTTCATTCACGCCGTCAAAACGGGCAAGACCGATCGCATCCGCAGTACGTACCGCGACGCCACGCAAACACTCGCCGTGACGCTCGCAGCCAACGAGTCCATGCGCACCGGCGAGCCGGTGACCGTCGAACGGTTTATGTGACGATTGTCACGTTTGGCATTTAGCCCCACCGCTTGCGGCGGGCTCACGGCGCAAACACCGCAGCCTGATCAGGATCGGGGGACGCGCTTGTTCGGGTGCAAACGGGGTCGTTTAATCACCACCTGCCAGTGCTGACTCCAATTCGGAGATCGCACCGGCATCGGGTTTGAGACGTTTAAGCGTCGCCAGATGATGACGCGCCCGTGCCGCATTGCCTGTCTTGTGCTGCCACCGCGCCGCGCCGGCAACCAGTTCCCAGCCCACTGGGTTCGCCGCGACCGCCTCTTCGTACGCCCCGACCGCGTCTGCCGGACGCGAGAGCATCATGTAACAAACCGCGATGCCCTCGACCACACCTGGGTCATGTCGGTAGTCGCCTTCGATCCCGTCCAGCACCTGCAACGCCTGGTCGAATTGGTTGTCACGGCGCAGCATTTTCGACAGCGTGCGCACATAAACGATCATTCTCGGCCGCTCGTCCGTGGGTGTCATCTCAATCGCCTTGCTGATCTGCGTGATGGCGAGCGTGAGCTTATTCTGCCTGGCATACAGGTCCGCGAGCATCGCGTGCGCTTCGTGTGATGATGAGTCGACGTTCAGCGCCGCGACCAGCGTTATGCGCGCGCGGTCCATCTTGCCCTGCTTCATGTACAACTTCGCCAGGTGCAGGTGGTTGTCCACGTTGCGCCGGTCCAGGCTTGTCGCGTCTTTGTAATGACGCTCCGCCTGGTCCAGGTCCTCACACTGATACGCGATGGTACCCGCCAGCAGATGCACGTTCGGCTGACGCGGGTCCAACTCCAGCGACACCTTCAACTGCTCGTATGCCCGCTCGAACTGTTGCTCCGCGAGCAGTACCTGCGCGAACACATTGCGCGCCGCGGGCTTCTTCGGAAACCGATCTACGAACCGCCGCGCTTTGTCGTGTATGAGGTCGGGCTCATCCTTCTCCAGCGCCTCGGCCACGGTGTTCTGTATGACGGCAAGTTCGTCTGCGAACGCTTCCGCGGCGGCGTCACCCGATGCCGGTCCCGCACCACGACCGCCGACTTGATCGTCGTCGCCGGCAAACCGATGCCACGCGAACAGTGCGGCGCATACGATCACGCCAAGCACGATGACGATGCCCCAGCCGGATGTATTGCGGGGTGGACCCTGGGTCGGCGTATTCGACATGACTAAGCGGCCGAACGTTTAGCGGAAGCAGCGGCCGGCCGTGCAAGTGTGCAAAGCCGTGCAGCGTGCATGGTCTGTCATCGACAGACCATGTTCCTCTGCGCCACACGAACCGTCAACAGGTCCGACTGCGATTGCCTTATCAGGCGTTTGCGGTGATGCCGCGTCGGTCGGGTGATACGACAACGATCCGGCCATCAACAGGCCGGCGTACACCGCGATTGAGAATCGAACCCAACTTGTCATGCGCTTCATGTGTTGTCTCTGCCGCGAATGTGTCCTGCGTCCGTCTGGGCGCCGTCCGCTCCCCGGTGGCGACCGGCGTCCCGATACTCACAGCAAACGAAACATCGCAGGGCGTGACAAGCGACGACAACTGATTTTGGCTCCGAATAAGTCCGGTCATAACGCGCCGCGCCGCGTGGGCAATCAGATCCTTACCCAGCCGGCACGATCGGCACAGACCGTGCAAACCGAATCGGATGGCCGCCGTGCTGATCACCAGGACCAAACCCTTCTTCGGCAACGAGGCAACAGATCGCGACATCATTCACGAAGGCATCAAGGCGCTTCAGGCGGCGAAGTGAGGCGGGTCATAGCTAATGGGCATCGGTTCCTGGTGATGCTAACGCACTGGCCAGCGCGCTGTTCACCCTGCACTATGAACAATTAACCACTACCCTTCTGCGCCGTGTCCACCACGATTCGATTCCCCCGCACCTCGACCACGCGTACGGCGGTGCCCGGGCGGATGAACTGGCCCTGGCTGATGACATCGACCATGTGCTGGTCGAACTGCGCCCGACCGGCGGGGTGCAGTTCGCTGACAACAACGCCGATGGCGCCAGGCATGACGGTGTCATGGCCGGGTACGTCACTGCCGGCAACGGTAGCCGCGCTGGCGTCCGACGACGATCCCGTGCTCTGAAGAACCAAACAGTTGAGCAGCGGAAGGCGATTCATGTGTTTCGAAATATAGAAAATGCACACGCACGCCACGAGCAGCGTCACCAGCGTCCACGCGGCGGACCAGACCACATCGCCCCACAGTTCAGGTGGGGGCAGACGCAACAGTCCGTCACCGGCTGCAGGTACCGCGCTGAAAATCACCCCCGTTAGCAGAAACACAATCCCGAGCACGCCGAAGATGCCAAAACCCGGCAGCACCAGGACTTCCACGGCGACCAGCACCATCCCCAGGAGAATCGCGATCACGTGCCAGGTCTCCGCCAGCCCGATCACATAGGGCGAGATGATCAGCGCCGCCAGCGCAAGGACCGCCACTGCGCCAGGCAGGCCGACACCGGGCGACTGCAGCTCCATGTACCCGCCCAGAAGCAGCGCGAGTATGAGCACCGACCGCACCCCGGGAGACGTCATGAATCCTGCCAGGACCTCCGACCAACTATGCTCGACGCGCGCAACACTCGCCGCATTCAGAAACGTTTTCAGATCGTCGAGCGATGCGATGTCGCTGCTCACCGACAGGGCAACGTCCGCGCAGCGCGTCTGGTTCATCGTCAGCAATGTGCGCCCGTCGTGAACACGGCCGCCGGGGGTTTCGGCGCCACTGGGCAAACGCTCAACGGGGCGCCACATACCCCTGTCCTTCTCGGTGGCGACTTCGCGTCCGACCTCACCGGTCCGCCAAACCGGTGGCGCTGAGGGTTGCGCAGGCGGTTGCTGCTGTTGCTGCGGGGAAAGCGGACCAAGTTGGGCGCGGATGACCGTTGCGGGCGCGTCGTCGGGCTTGTCCTGGTCCTGGACCATGAACTTAAAGTCCGCCTGATTGACCAATTTGCGCTGACCCGTCTCCACGTGTTCGACCAGGTACACCTCGACACCCAACTCACACATCGCGTGGTAGACGACGAACGGGTACGTGTTTCGCCGCGCGGCGTCTCGAAAATCTTCCAGCAGCGGTGACAACGCCTTGGCGCGCTCGGTCGGAGGCAGCGACGCGAGCATGCTGATCGGCGCGGCGTCGCCCAATGTTGATGCCGGGTTCATGACGATCGCGTCGCATGCCGAGGCCATGATCGTGCCCGCCGAGTACGCGCTTTGGTTGATCCACGCGACAACCGGAACTGGCTGCGATTTGAGCATGGCGGTGATCTTCAGCGCCGTATCGAGCCGACCGCCCGGTGTTTCCAGTTCCAGCACGAGTATCCCCGCACCCTCGTTCGTCGCGCGCTTGAAGCGACGCCGCATGCTGCGCAACACAAAGTCGTAGATTTCGCCCTCAACGCGAATGACCGCGATATTCGCGCCGGTGGGCCACTCGCTGTCCGATCGATTGATCGGCATCGCCGACGTGGCAGATTGTTCCGTGGTGGCTGGTTCCGCCGGTTCAGTGTCGGCGTTGCCGGGCGTCGCTAATTCTTCGGGCGATGTATCGTGCGCGATCGGTGAATCGTTCGCGGCTGCGGCCTCGCCGCTTTCTGCATGCGCACGGACACCCGCCCAACCGGATACGAGCAGTAACAAGACGCACAGCAGCGTCTGGTACCGGAAGCCCGCGGATGCACTTTGCGGATTCCGCGCAGTTCCTGCAAAGTGTTCGTAAAGGTTGTCCCCCATAACCGTAATCTCCACACCGTGGGCGTCGTATCACATTATACCTCGCCGCGCATGTGATTTTTTTGCGGCAGCGCCGTAAGTTGTGCGCTTGTGTCAACGCATCGAACACGTCTGATCGTCGGCTGCATGACGGGCACAAGCCTGGATGGTCTGGACTGCGTACTCGCACGGATCGAAGGCGCTGGCCTGGACGTGCGCGCAGAATTTGTGAGCATGGTCAGCCGGTCGTTTGGCGACGCGCTGCGGTCGCAACTGCGATCCCTGGCAAGTGGCGCGCCCACACCGCCGATTGACTACCAGCGTGCCGGCCGCGCACTGGGTGTGTTTCATGCCGATGTACTCGACGAACTGTTCGCAACCCACGCCGACGTGAAGCCGGGCTTTGTTGTCACGCACGGCCAAACCATCTGGCACGCACCGGCGGAACACCTGAGTTGGCAACTGTTCGACCCCTGGCCGATTGTGCACCGGTTACGCGTGCCTGTTTGTTACGACCTGCGCCAAGCCGACTTGATAGCCCGCGGGCAGGGTGCACCGATCACGCCGCTTTCGGACTGGGTGATGTACCGCGACCCAAACGAGTGGCGCGTGGTCTGTAACCTGGGCGGCATATGCAACGTCACGAGCCTGCCGGCAGGAAGCGAACCAGCCAACGTCACCGGCGAAGACCTTGGCCCATGCAACCTGCTGCTCGACGGCCTGGTGTCGCGGCTGTTTCCGGGTTCGGATTACGACGTTGACGGCACGCTTTCGCGCGCCGGCGTCGAGCACGACGCGGTCATCGACCGCATTCGCGCGGCACAATTTTTTGAGCGCCCGACGCCACGCACGACCGGCCGCGAAGACTTTGGCGCGGCATGGCTCGATGCACTCGCGGCGTCAAGCCATGACATCGCGCCGCCGGATGTGCTCGCATCCGCCATCCAGTACATCGCACAGGACATCAATGCGTACACGTTGCGGGTGCGCCAGCACGCGAATTCAGTGAACACGAAAGCAGGGTTGCGCGTGATCATCGCCGGCGGCGGCGCGCGCAACGCATCACTTGTTGACGCAATTCGCGCAAGTCTGCGCGCAGCGGTCACCGACGGGCCGTGCTCATGCACTCTAAGCGATGGGCACGGCATACCCATCGAAGCACGCGAAGCGATGGGACTGGCCGTACTCGGAGCACTGTCTCAGGACGGTGTGCCGATTACGTTGCCACGTGTGACTGGCGCGACGGGCCCGGGCGTCGCCGGCGCGTGGGTGTATCCTTGACCTCTGAAACTACCCCCCCAATGCACGCGAAATCAACCACACCGACTGGCATGTCACAAGTGACACACGATACGCGCAGCCCGCCGCCAGCTGCACGCGGGCACCTGCTCACCGAGCAGTCGCTGCCTGCATCGGCGAACATCGACACGATGTCCGTCGATCAAATCCTCGCGTGCATCAACGATCAGGACGCGATCGTGCCCGGCGTGGTCCGCCGCGCGATACCCGCGATCACGCGACTGGTGGACGACGTGGTCAACGCGATGAGCGGTGGCGGGCGGCTGATTTATTTGGGCGCAGGCACGTCCGGCCGGCTGGGCGTGCTCGA
>NZCH01000005.1 GCA_002688155.1 Phycisphaerae bacterium | reverse complement strand
TCATAGATGACGGCCGGATCGCGCTGGCCAAACCCGCGCGGCACGATCAGGCCGACTACGCCGTTGTCGCTTTCGCCCGCGGCGCGCATTGCGTTGGCAGCGCGCCAGATCGCCATGGCGCCCGGCTCGTGCAGCGACCAGCCGGCGCGGCGGCCTTCGTACGCGCCCAGAACCTCGTCCACGTCGTAATCGGCAAACACGTGGTAGCGATGCGCCCCATGCTTGCCAGACTGCAGCCGCCTGGCGCTGCGTGTAGCGTTTCGCATCGCGCGCCGAACAGCGCGCTGGCGGAACCGTGCCAACTGGTCGTCTATCGTCGCGTCAAATTCACCACGAATCGACGCGAACCATTCGCTGTTCTCTTCGTAACCATCGAGGAAGGCGCGCATGTCCTCGTCATCGCAGTGGCGGCGCATGTTCACGTAGACGGCGATGAGTTCTTCGTGTTTCGTCACGTCATCACCGGGGCGGAATTCCTGCGACATCCCCCAGTCGATCACGCAAACCGGGTCATCGTTCAGGGCGTCCAGATCGACCAGCGCGTTGTCCAGTTTGAAATCGCGGTGCGTGACGTGGTTGGCATGGTTCATCGCCAGCGACTGGCCAAACGCGCAAAGCAGCGGCCGGCGATGATCGTTGTACTGCGACTCGTGCACGACGCGCATGAGCGTCAGGTCACTTCGCCACGCGGGCAGGATCAAGCACGACTGCGATTCAAGCGGTCCAAGCGCCCGCTGTGCGACGCATATCGGTCGCACATGCGTCAGGCTCGCAGCCTGAGCGTGGAACGTCCACTGCCATTCTGCGAGCGCCTGCGACACGCGGAACAGTCGGCCGATGCGCGTGCCGATTGGCTCGTCGATCCAGTACTTGATGATCAGGTCGCGCCCGTCATCGTGTGTGGCGCGCACGACTTTGCGCTTGCGGTAATGCACGCGCAGCACGTGGTGCGCGTGATTGCGCAGATACGTGTCGGGATCGAGCCAGGCAGCCTCGAGCGAACGGTCGATCACCTCGTAACGAGCAGACCAGAAACCAGGCAGAAACATGGTGGTATGGTACGGGCAGTGTGGCCGCGGGTGATCCGACCCTTCACGGGCGCCGGTCCCGGCGTTGCACTTAACGCACTTTCGCAAGGAAGTGCCGCACGCGATGTGTGCGGTCGGCGAATCGCACCACCATCCTGCCAGTACGCCGGCGACCTGGACGTACGGATCGGCGGTCACGTGATGACGCAGCGCGCAAGGCATGCACCTTGCGATGTTCGGGGATGGCCCACGGCGCTGAAGTCGTGCTGCATGCTTACGGGGGTGGGCACGGCCAGGTGCCGTGCTTGAGAGTTCAGAGTCCGGGAAGCGCGTGGCAGGTCAACGCCTTGGCAACCACGCAATTGGAATCCAACATTCGAAAATCGTATCGCGCTTACGTTCAACGTCGCCCGCTACAATAGCCGATTCAATGGAGTCCCCGTGGGTCGTTTCATGAATATCCGCAACTTCTGCATCATCGCGCACATCGATCATGGCAAGAGCACGCTTGCCGATCGGATGTTGCAGTTGACCGGCGCGGTGGCGGACCGTGACATGCGCGAGCAGGTGCTCGACGGCATGGACTTGGAGCGAGAGCGCGGCATTACGATCAAAGCGTCGGCCGTAAGCGTGATTTACCCGCATAAAAACGAGCCGTACCTGCTGAACTTCATCGACACGCCCGGACACGTGGATTTTCACTATGAAGTCAGCCGGGCGCTGACCGCATGTGAGGGCGCGATCCTCGTCGTCGACGCGACACAGGGCGTCGAGGCGCAGACCGTCGCCAACGCGTACCTGGCGATCAACGCAAACCTGGAGATCATTACCGTCATTAATAAAGTGGACCTGCCTTCTGCCCGGCCGGACGACGTGGCGATGGAGGTCGAAAGTGTGCTGGGCCTTCCGGCGGAGGACTGCCTGCACGTGTCCGCCAAGTCGGGCACGGGCGTGCCGGAACTGCTTGGCGCGATTTGCGACCGGCTGCCCGGTCCTCAAGGCGTCGTCGAAGCGCCCGCCCAGGCGCTGATTTTCGACAGTGTGTACGACGACTACCGCGGCGTCATCGTCTATTTCCGTGTGGTTACCGGAACGATCTCGCAAGGTGATCGCATTTACATGATGGGGGCCGGGCGCACGTATCAGATCAGCGAAATTGGCAAGTTCATGCCAAAGATGACGCGCATCAGGGCCCCGATCGTCGCGGGCGAGGTCGGCTACCTCGTTGCCGCGATCAAGAGTCTCGAAGATGTGCACATCGGCGACACCATGACGCTTGATACGAAGCGCGCCGCCGCGCCACTGCCCGGCTACGAGGAGCCGCAGCGCATGGTCTTCTGCGACTTTTACCCCGCCGGCGACACGCAGTTCGAGCAGTTGCGTGACGCGATGGAACGGTTGCACTTAAACGACGTGAGTTTCGAGTACGAACCGACCACGTCCGATGCTCTGGGATTTGGCTTTCGCTGTGGGTTTCTGGGCATGCTGCACATGGAGATCATCCAGGAACGGCTCGAACGCGAGGGCGGCGTCGACGTCGTGCAGACCGCGCCAACGGTCACCTACGAAATCGCAATGACCGGCGGCGAAGTCGTGCAGATCACCAATCCTGCCGATCTGCCTGACCCGTCGCTGATCGCTGAAATCCGCGAGCCGCTCGTCAACGTCGAGTTCATTACACCCGATGAGTCGATCGGCGACCTGATGAAACTGTGCGAATCGCGACGAGGCATCTACAAAAAACAACAGTACCTGTCCGAAGGCAGGCAGGTGCTCGTCTATGAGCTACCGCTTAGCGAGATCATTTACGACTTCTACGACGTGCTCAAATCGATCACGCGTGGCTACGGCACGATGGACTACACGCTGTTGGGCTTCAAGGTTGACCGGCTGGCGAAGATGGACATTCTCGTGAACGCGCAGCGCGTCGACGCGCTAAGCGTCATCGTGCACCACGACAAGGCCGACCAGCGCGGGCGGGCACTGATCCGCCGCCTCAAAAAGGAGATCGAACGTCACATGTTCGAAATCCCGCTGCAGGCCGCCATCGGGGGTAAAATCATCGCACGCGAAACAATCAGCGCCATGCGGAAAAACGTCACTTCCAAATGCTACGGCGGAGACGTGACGCGCAAACGCAAACTGCTCGAAAAACAAAAAGAAGGCAAGAAGAGAATGAAACGGGTTGGCACCGTCGATATCCCCCAGGAAGCATTCATGGCGGTGCTGGATACGGGGGATTAAACGTAGCCGGCACGGGTCAGTCGACTGCGGTTTCTCCGCGGCTGGCGAGCGTGTTGACGGTTTGGTGCGCCGGTGGACAGGTGCTCACCCAGTTTACAGGCCACGGTGTCCGTTGCCGTGCGGCCAAATCAACGCTCGGATCAATCAAATACTGTCGCGGCCGGCCGTTCAGTGAATACGAGATGTGCGCGAAGACCTGGACGTCTAATTGGCCGCGGGCGTGGTATTGGTCGCGGATCCAGTGAGCTGTTTGCAGGGCCAGGTCGGGAATGGAGATCATTCTCTGATGCTGGTTAGGTGTCAGCATTTCGTGCAGCGGCTCTTTGAATCGCTCCGCGGTGGCGGGCAGGTGTACTTCGAACACAGGCCGGTCAAGCAGGCGGTTGTCCAGGCGCATGCGCCAGCAGAAGCGTTCGCCGTAGCGCGTCCAGGACGGGTTGCCGGGGTAAAGGTGGTGGCGCAGGGGGACGAGGACCTGAAGTGTGACGTACGCGGCCAGCGCCGCGAGCATGCAACGTTGCGCGACTGTCAAGCGTGCAACTTGCATCACAGGGGTTGACTGCGCCGGCGTTCCAACGGACCAATGCGCGCAAAGACGTCCGCCACACCGTGCCCGCACCCAATGCCAGGCGCGTTGCGGCCAGTTGGGTGAGAAGAAAATCAACGATCCCGCCACCATGAACCACGGGAACACGCCGATGTCGAACAGCTGCGTATTGGTCAGGTGAAACAGCGCCCCCACTGCAAACGCGGGCACGCGCGTGCGTCGCCACAAGAGCGCCGGCGCGATCAGCAGGTCCAGCAGCAGGCCGCCGTAGGTGAACGCCATAATCACCCACGGCTGGTCAAACCACTGCTCAGCGGCGAATCCGCCTGCCGCGAACCACGGCAGGCCGTTGCTGTTTTTAAGTTGAAGTGCCATCGAGGCGCCCGACAGCCAGTCGGCGTTGAGCTTTGCGACGCCGCCGTAGAAGAACACGACGCCGATCTGAAATCGCAGCAGCCAGACGGCCCACGCCGGCACGGTGTCACTACGCACCGCCGGGTTCCGCCAGGCATCGACCGACCACGTACGATGGGCAGGCAGACACGCCATCACCCCGCAAAGCAGCACGAGCAGGTAATAGTGGTTCTGGTACTGCGACGCGTCGAGCAGGAAGACGTACGTCCAGCCCACAAACAGCAGCGCACTGGCAACCCGATACCACCAGCCTGCCGCGACCAGGAGCGACAACAAACCAAGCACGGCGAAGTGCACGTACATGCCGTGTTCCGGCCAGGCACTCACCCACTCAAAACCGTAATACTTGAACAGGTGTTGCGGGTAGACGTAATTGATGAAGACGCGCTGCATCGAGTCGATAGCAAAGACCTGAAAGGCCATCGCCACGCCGAACACGATGCGGAAGATCGCCAGAGATGCGCTGTCAACGGGGGCGAACAATGCGGGCACTTGTCGCGGCGGACATGCGGGGGTCATTGCGCTCGTGCCGTTCATCTCTAATGGATCGGCTGGTTCGGGGCAGGGTATTGGGGCGGGGTGTGTGCAGGCGGCACCCCCGCACAGCTCAAGCGTGCACCGTTGCAGTCGTCAAGGTCTCGCTGATCCGCACAACCGGCCGGCGATGGCCATTGATGACTGCAACGGCGCACGTTTTCATCGGTGGTTTTGCGTCGCGTTGCAATGAATCGTTTTATTCTCCCATGCCAAACTCACCGGCGGTACAGACGGACCCATCGCCGCAACATTTTTGATCGTTCGATTAAGTACGTGAAAACGATGGACGATCGGATTACCAGACGGATTATTGGCTTCCCCGCGGTTGGTAGACGAGAATTCGTGCGCGATAAGCCGGGGCCAAAGCAGCACGGGGAGCACGAGAGTTGACGCAGAAATCAAAAGGTGATGGGTTCGCGTGAACCCAAACAGTATGGTTGGTTGATTCTTACGTATACGGGAGATTCTCAGATGATTGCACGCAGTAAAGGCTTCACGCTTGTCGAAATTCTGATTGTGGTCGTGATTCTCGGCATCTTGGCCGCGATCGTGATTCCGCAGTTCACCAACGCCAGCGAGACTGCCAAGGGCAGCAGCCTCACGTCGGTGCTGCAGACGATCCGTAGCCAGCTCGAACTGTACCAGATCCAGCACAACGGGAACTATCCCACGCTGGCGAACCTGCAGACCGGCGATCCGGACAGCTGGACAAACCTCACCTCGGCAACGGACGTGGATGGCAACGCCGGCACGGACTTCGGGCCGTACCTCCAACAGTCGCCCAGCAACCCGTTCACCAATAGAGTGAATGTCGCGGCCGACAACTCGGCGGACTGGGAATACACCGAGGCTACCGGACGCATGCGCGCCGTACTCTCGGCTGACAAGATCTCCGAGCTGGGCATGTCCTCCTCCGACGTCCTGGCGGCGCCATAATCTGACGTGAACCGAACAGTTTCAGCCAGCCGGTCTAACGACCGGCTGGCTGTTTTGCCTGGCGGGCGCCGCTGCGATGTCAGTGATCAAGCCCCACGGACCGCAGCAACCAGGCCCAGGACCTGCCGCGTGGTCCAAAGCCATGAAATTGACGCGGTGTCTAACCAGGGCGCCGCGTTTTTTATTGGGTGACTGCTTCATGGTGAGATGGCCCCCGCATACCGATGATGTCCGATACATCGTCGGTTGTCCACCGATCAGCAGCAAAACACGCTGTTCAACCGACCGTCCCGTCACGGCGCAGGGCCAAGTCCGCTTCTGAAACAGCCGATGTCAGGGCCAGTGAATGCACTAAACAGTGCGCGCCGTGCATCGACGTGCCGCGTCCGACTGCAGGAAGGAGAACGGTAATGCGGTCATTGCGATACCTCAACGCCGTGCTGACGATCATCGCGGTTCTGCTGTCATTGCACCTGTGGACGTTGTGGAACATGGGGCCGGTGGGCGTGGACAGCGCAGACCCGGTCGTGGATCTGGCCAGCCCCGCATACGCCGTCGGCCTGACCAACGCCGCGGCACAACGCCAGCAGATGATCCAGCAGCTCAAGGGCGTCAACAAGAATGTCAAGGACCTGAACCTGATGTTTCGGTCAGGCAAGGCGCGCGTGCGCACGGACGATAAATCATCGAACAAGCCGGCCAACAAGAAGTGATGCCCCGGGAGGGGAAAATGAATCAGACGATTCGACATTCAATGCGACGCGTAAGGCGCATGCCGCGCGGATTCACGCTCGTCGAAGTTCTGATCGTGGTCGTGATCATCGGCATTGTCGGCGCGATCGTCGTGCCACAGATACTCACCGCCAGTACGCTGGGCGTACAGGCAGCGGCGCGCATGGTGATCGCCGACCTGCAGTTTGCGCAGAACGATGCGATCGCGCGCCAGGCGCCGAGACGCGTCGTCTTCGAAAGCGGCAACAATCTTTATCGCGTCACTGACGCAACCAATATCACAATCAACGCCGCCTGGAAATCAGGCAGCAACTATGTCGTGGACCTCGACGAGGATGATCGCTTCCAGGGCGTTACCCTCGAGAATATTAACTTTGGCGGCAACTCATTGGTCGAGTTCGACGCTCTGGGCACGCCGTCCGCGGGCGGAACACTCGAACTGGTGACCGACCAGTTCAGGTTCCGCATCACGGTCGCGCCGTTCACCGGGCGCATCACCGCCGAGGAGGTCGCAGGAGGCTAACCAGGATGCGAAGCTGGTTCGACAAGTCCCGCAGCCCGATCGGGCTGGACCTTGGCTCGCACAGCATCAAGTTGGTTCAGCTTCGGCGCGGCTCGAATGACGGCGGCCTGTGGTCCATCGAGTCCGCGGTCGCAATGCCATTGCCCGCGGAGCTGCCCGATCACGGCGCAGCGCGCATCGACGTGATCGCGCCCATGCTCGAACAGGCGCTTAAGCAAGGTGCGTTCTCCACGCAAGAAGTCGTCATGGCGCTGCCCAGCGTCGACTTGAAGTACAAGAGCCTGCGTCTTCCGGAAATGAACGTAAGTGAACTGGACGACGCCGTGCGCCGGGAGGCGATCGACCGACTTGGCCTTACCGAAGGCAAATACGACATTCAATACTTCGACGCCGGCAAAGTACGGCAAGGTGACGAAAATCGACAGGAAGTGATCGTCCTCGCCGCCGCCAGCGCAACGATCAAACATCATCTTGACCTGTTAACGAAGTGTGGCCTGCACGCGCTTGCGCTCGACGTCAGCCCGTCGGCGATCTTTCGCGCGTTGGTGATCCCGTCAGAACACACACCCCCGCCGACTCACATCATGATCGATGTCGGGCACTCGGGCACGAACGTTGTCATCGCACGCGGTAATCAGATCGTGTTCTTCCGAACGATCCCGATCGGCGGACAACAGCTGGATCGTGCGGTCGCGGAGCATTTGCACTTGTCCTGTGCCACGGCGTCACAGCTACGAGCGTCGCAACGGGTTTTGACCGATCAACCTGCTGACTTGCCCGCCGGCGTCGGGTCCGCGCCCGATTCGGACACGGACCATCGCCAGCAACAGGCCGTTGCCAGCGCGGTGACGCCATCGCTGACCGACTTGGGCCGCGAAGTCGGCCTGTGCCTGCGTTACTTCAGCCTCACGTTTCGCGGCCAAAGACCCGAATCCGCACGCCTGATGGGTGGCGAAGCCGCCTGCCCGCTCGCAAAGAACGTGATTTCACAAGGCGCGGGAATCGATTTTGAACCGGTGACCCAACTGCCCACCATCGATCAGGAGTCATGCCAGTCGAAGTTCCCAGACGGCACGGTGCCAGCACAGTGGGCCACCGCCATCGGCCTGGCAATGCGCCATCTGACACAGAAACACCGCACACGTGCACGCAGCGCCAAACGCGGCGCGACACGGGAACTATCGACGCATGAGGCCGCGGCATGACTCAGATCGACTTTCTGCCAAAGTGGTACGTGCGACATCAGCGCCAACGGTTTGAGGTGCGTTATCGCGTGGCGGCGATCGCGCTGGTTGTGCTGACGCTGCTCGGTTGGGGGTTTCAAGGCCTCGGGGAAATCAGCGCCTTGAAGGATCAACTCGGTGCAGCGGAATCAGCAACAACTGAGGATCCGGCTGGAAGACCGTCATCGTGCGCTGGGCCAGCAGGTGGCGGTATTGCACCAGATCTCGCATCCCGTCGGCAGCGCGACAGTGCTCGCAACGATGATCGATCTGATGCCCGAATCGTTGGCGCTCACGGAGTTGGGCATCTCATCGCCGGCGCAACTGGACGAATCGGTCGACGCCGAGATTCAGATTGTTGCATTTAATGCGTCGGACGCGAGTGGGTAAACGTGAAGAAACACATCAGCAGAATCAAACGGCGGTTGCTCGCAGACAAGAAGAAGCTGCCGATCATGTACATGCTGTTTCTGGTCGCAGTGTTTATGTGGGTGAAGATGTTTGTAGGGGGCCAGTGGGCGCCGGCGACAGCGCAAGCCAGTACCCCGCCAAACTCGCCCAGCACCGCTTCGCCCGCTCTGGACACGCTGGCCGGTGAGACGGCGAAGATTGTAACTATGTATGCACCAATGGTTTCAGTCCTTGCCAGAAACATCTTTACACCCGATCAGCAGCATGATCGCGTCATTCAAATCAATGAAGTGGATCCGGACGATCCGGAAAAGTCTCACCAGAATGACGCCGATAACGTCCTAGAGGTTCATCGCAAGCCGCGCGGCATCGGACTCCAGCAATTGTCGGGCCCGGCCCGCCCAAAGCGCTGATCAACGGTGAAGTCTTCGTGCCAGGCGACGAGTTCACCAACGGCTTCAAACGATTGAAAATCAATGATCGACAAATCAGCGTGATCAAGAACGGCATCGAGGTGGCGCGGCGTCGTTGAACCACGCACGGTTACAGGAACATGAAGGGAAAGGGCGATGCCCCAGGAGAGCAATGATGACAAGGACCATCACTTCCGTATCGATGTGGATTCTGATTTGCGCTGCCGTATGGATGGTGCCCAACACGGCGCGTGCCCAGGATGCAGCGCAGGCACAGTCACCACCGGTACCGCAGCCACAGATTTTCCTGGTCAATGTGGACGAGGAAGTCGAAAGCGCTGAAACGGTCGACCTGTTCAGTTCTGATGATGATGGACTGACCGGTGCGGTG
>NZCH01000004.1 GCA_002688155.1 Phycisphaerae bacterium | reverse complement strand
GATGTGCACTGTCATTTGCTGCCCGGAATCGATGATGGTTGCCAGAACCTTGACGAGACCTTTCAGTGCATCGAGCAGCTCAAGGCCGCAGGTTACATCGGGTCGATTCTGACACCGCACATGTGGATTGGGCAATACCCGAAGAACACCCCCGAGAATGTACAACGGTGGGCCCGGGACCTGCGCGAACAGTTGCGTTTGGCGAAGATTGGCTATCACCTTTGGGTTGGCGGTGAACTTCGGTTGTGCAAGAAGGTCATCAAGTGGTGCCAGAAACACGGTGTACCGACGGTCGCTGAGTCGAATTGCGTACTGGTGGATTTCTGGGAGCAAAGTTGGCCGCGATTCGCCGACAAGGCGTTCGACTGGCTGATCGAGGAAGGCTACCAGCCCATACTTGCGCACCCGGAACGTATTCAATTCAACGACAAGCTCGAGGCGAACCTCAAGCAGGTGCAGGCCAGGGGTGTCATGTTGCAGGGTAATTTGCGATGCATGACCGGCGAGGAAGGGTTTTTTCCTGATAAGTTAGTCCGGCAATTGCTGGAGGAAAAGCGATACGCGCTGTTGGCACTGGATGCACACGGGCCATACGACCTGCAAGGGCGATTGGACGGCATCAAGTTCGTTGAAGATGAATTCGGCGCGGACGTCGTCAAGCAGATGTTGGAAACGGCGCCGCGAGAATTGTTGATCGAGTCGCCAAAGCCGCCGCCGGACCGGTCCAATGACGAGGCGAAGCCGGCGGGTCAGGTGTGATTTAATGTCACTTGCCGGCGCAATTGTCCGCAGGCGGCGGCGATGTCCCGGCCGCGACTGGCGCGGACGTGCGTGTTAACCCCCGCGTCACGTAACACCGTTGCGAATGCACGAACGTCATCAGTGGTGGGACGCTCGTAGGGAAGAGACGGCACTTCGTTGTATCGGATCAGGTTCACGTTGCTGCGCAATGTACGTGCGATGCGCGCAAGTTGACGCGCTTGTTCCCCGCGATCATTGACACTGCGAATGAGCGTGTATTCGATGGTGATCTCCCGTCCTGTGGTGGAGAAAAAATAGCGGCAGGCATCGAGTAAATCGTCGATCGTCGTGTAATGCGCCCACGGAATCAGTTCACGGCGGAGGTCGTCATCCGTCGCGTGCAAACTCAGCGCCAGCGTGATGCCGGACAGCCGCAGGTCCGCGAGCCGACGAATCTGCGCCGGCAATCCCACCGTGCTGATCGTTACCCGCCGGCCTGAAATGTTCATGCCCCATTCGGCCGTCAGCGTTCGCACTGCGCGGACCACATTATCGAAGTTTGCCAACGGCTCGCCCATACCCATAAACACGACGTGGGTCGGCGCACTATTGGAGAATGATTCGCCCCTCGCATTCAAGTCCGAACTCCCTGCCTCCCCAGGCCCTGGCCCCTCAGCCCCAGCCCCTTCTCTCAATCGCCACACCTGTTCGACGATCTGTCCGGCGGTCAGATTGCCGTCAAGGCCGTCCAGGCCGGATGCGCAAAACGTGCATCCGACTGGGCATCCGATCTGGCTCGACACACAGGCGGTGCGACGTTTGCCGGCCGGGATCATTACGCACTCAGTCAGCCGCGATGAATCGTCGGCCAGGGGCAGTGCTGCGTCGCGATCCCCGGGCGGCCATTGGACAAGCAGTTTCCGCACGCCGTCGGTCGCATGCTGCGTGCCGACAATCGTCCCGTCAAGCAGTCGCAGTTGGTTGCGGAGGCATGCGCGATCAGCGCGCGACAGGTTGGTCATCTCGTCCGGGTCCGCGACGTGCTGGCGATACAACCACTGGAGCGCCTGATCAGCGCGGTACGCCGGCCAACCCCATGATGCAACCTCGCTACGAAACGATTCACGGTCCAGATCGAAGATGTGCGCGCGGTCCGGCATTGATGCGGGTATTATAGTTGCGGCGATCGCGCACAATGTCACAGCCCACGCAACCAAATCCGAACCCCACTGCGGAATCCGCCCCATCGGCGCCGGTGCTCGGGGCGGACCTGTCCGTCAATCTGGCGGGCCTGGCGCTGAAAAACCCGATGATGACGGCGTCCGGTACGTGTGGGTACGCGTTCGAGTACGCCGAATTTGTCAATCTTTCGCAACTCGGCGCGTTTGTTACCAAGAGCATCACGCGCGAAGTGCGCAAGGGTAACGAGGCGCACCGAATCGTCGAGACACGCGCAGGCATGCTTAATGCAATTGGTCTGGCAAACGTCGGGCTCGACGCCTTTCTTGAGGAAAAGTTGCCTCAATTGCGGCAGATGCGCACCACCGGACCGCGTATCGTTGTGAACGTCGCGGGCCACGGCCTCGACGATTACACGTTCGCGGCCGGCCGAATCGCGGGGGAAAAGGACGTTGACGCGATCGAACTGAATGTGTCCTGTCCGAATGTTACGGACGGCCTCGTGTTCGGCACTGACCCAGCCGCACTCAAGGACCTCGTTGCAAACGTCCGCAAGGTCATGCGCACTGACTGCAAGCTGATAGTCAAACTGTCACCCAACGTCGGCGACATTACGCTCACGGCGCGGGCTGCTGTTGACGGCGGGGCGGACGTTTTGAGCATGATCAACACGTACACGGCGATGGCGATCGACATTCACACGCGCAGGCCGCGTCTGGCGAACGGCCCGGGCGGGCTGTCCGGGCCGGCGATTCGGCCGCTGGCAGTTTGCCTCGTCCACCGCGTTTACCGAGCCGTTGCGCGCGATGCGAACGTGCCTATCATCGCGATGGGCGGCATTCAGTACTGGCAGGATGCGGTGGAGTTCCTACTCGCGGGCGCGACCGGTTTGGCGGTCGGCACGGCGCTGTTCGTCGATCCGGCCACGCCGGTGAATATTATGGCAGGCCTGTCGCAATACCTTGCCCAGCAGGGGTGCTGTTCGATCAACGACATCGTCGGCAAACTTGAATTGCCTGGCGATCTGGCGACGAGCCCGTACTGAGTCACCCATCTGTGGAACGAAACTGACGAATCGTCACATGCTTAAGCTTGCCATGATCCTTAACAACGCCGGCGAGCGGGCTGCGCAGACACGCTATCGCGATCCCGCAGTGCTTGGACAACTCGGCTACAACGGTCTTGTGGTGTGGGAAACGACCGGCGTGTCAGGCATCACTTCGCCGTACGACGTGGGTGCCGGCGAGATGCGCCGATGGGTTGAGCGGCTCATCGAGCAGACGTGCCAGGTGATCGACCAGGCGCGTAACGCCGGACTGAGTGTGTATATCACTTATGACGTGCTGTCCCTGCCACGGTTGGTTGTTGACGGGCGGCGGGACGAGATGTTGTGCAAGCAGCGCCCGAACTTACTGTGCCCGGCAAGCGACGTTACCATGCAGCAATCGGTTGATGCGCTGTCCGCACTTATGGGTCAGTTGCCTCCCGTTGATGGTGTTGTTCTTCGCATCGGTGACTCGGACGGGTCGCGCTTGCCGTACCTGATCGGTAATGACATTTACCTGCCGTATTGTCCGCGCTGCAGCGAATTGGGCAAAGCGGACCGCGTCTGCCGTTTCGTGCAGGCGTTCTACGACAGCATTGTGACGCGGCACGGGAAAACCCTGATTGTCCGCGCGTGGAACGTCCGGCCCGGGGGCATGCATGATTCGCCTGAATTGTGTGAACGATTACGAGATCGTCTGCCGGGCATGAACCGTGACGGCACGTTTGATTCGCGGTTGATATTGTCGTTCAAGTTCACGGAGACGGACTTTTGGCGTTACCAGCGTTGGAACCCGGCAAGCCTGGCGCTCGGCGATCGGCCGATCATGTACGAATTGCAATGCCAGCGTGAATTTGAAGGCAAAGGCAGCGGTCCGAACTGGCAGGCTCCGCTGTGGCGTGACGGGCCGAAGCCGCCGGAGGTGTCCGGTGACGACGCCAGAGCCAAGGGCCTGGCAGCCGTGGCGTCGCAGGTGAATTTGGCCGGTCTGTGGGCGTGGGTGCGCGGCGGCGGGTGGGGTGGTCCCTTCGTCGCCGACGAAACCTGGATTGACGCCAACGCGCGCGCTGTGCCGATGCTCGCCGACGATCCGGCCACCGACCTGCATGTTATCGCCGACGACTGGATCGCCGCAGTCGCGCCCAGCGGGGATGATGCCCTTGCTTGCGCGCTGTACGATCTGCTGTCCGACTCACCGGATGTTGTGCGCGAAGGCTTTTATGTGTGCCCGTTCGCGCGCACGCGCCGCGGCGCATGGCATCCCAACGGCGACTGGATTCAGGACGATCTGATCGACGCGGAAGCGGCGTGGCGCATGGTGCAGAAGATCGAAGACGATCAACTCGACGAAGTCATCGCTGAGAAGACGCACGCCCTCGATACGTTCGTCGGGCACCGCACCAGGTTGCAGTCGTTCGCCATCGGGAAAAATAAAAAGCCGCTCGAACCGCTGATCAATTCACTGCTGTCCGTTGAAGCGCTGCTGCACGTGCTGCGCGACCTGATGGCGGGTCTGGTCGCGTACCGCCGTTTCATGCATGACACGAACTCCAGCCAGGCGTCTGAACTGGCGGACGAATGCCGGCAGGCCATGCGGTCATCGCAACTCTACTGGCAGCACCACACGCAAAGGTACGCGACCCTTCCCGGCGCGGCGACCGCGTTTCGCGAAACGAATTTATGGGAGTTGACGCAGCGTATACTCGACGAACTGGCAGTCACTGCGGAAGGTTGACCAAACTCGCATTGTGCACACACACATTACGCCGCTTGCGGCTTCGCATACCTCGCGGAACGCTCGCCCCTACTTGACCGAAAACCAATCCTTACCCACGCCCACGTCCACCTTTAACGGCACGTTCAAGTTCATCGCGCCTTCCATTTCCTCGCGTACAACCTGTGCGGATTCGTCGCTATTTGATTCAGGTGCTTCGACGACAAGTTCGTCATGAATCTGGATCAGGATTTTCATTTCACTCGCGTCGCGCAGGACACGGCGGTGCAGGTTGACCATGGCGAGTTTGATGAGGTCGGCTGCACTGCCCTGCACGACGGAATTGATCGCCAGGCGCTCGCCCTGAGCTCGGGTGTTGGGGGTGCGTGACGTGATCTGTTCGATGCGTCGTCGCCGGCCGCACATCGTCGTGACGTACCCATGTTCCTGCGCTTCGTGCACGCATTTGTCCATGAACGTCTCAATGCCCGCGAAGCGGTGTTTGTATCTCGCGATCAAGTCTGCCGCACCACGTTCGTCAAGCCCTTGGATTCGCCGGGACAGACCGAACGACGTGATGCCGTAAATGATTCCAAAGTTGATAACCTTCGCCCGGTCTCTTTGCTGTGGGGTGACATCCGCCGGGTCAACTTCAAAGACCTGTGCCGCCACGGCGCGATGAATGTCCATGTTGTTGACGAAGGCATCGACAAGCTCCGGGTCGTTACTCAGGTGTGCGAGGATGCGCAATTCGATCTGCGAGTAGTCCGCGCTGATGAGCATGCAGCCGTTATCGGCGACAAACGCCCGGCGAATCTCGCGGCCGATGTTGGTGCGGATTGGGATGTTTTGCAGGTTCGGTCCCCCTGACGACAGCCGGCCAGTCGCGGCGCCCGTCTGATGAAACGCCGCGTGTACGCGGCCGGTCTTTTCGCTGATGCTGTGCTCGAGGTTTTCCAGGTACGTGTTTACCAACTTTGTTACGTGGCGGTATTCGACAATGCGTTTGGGCACCTGAGCTGCCTGCTGTGGCAGGTTCTGCATGTCCGCGAGGCGTTGCATTACCTCGAAGTCTGTTGACGGTCCGGTCTTGCCTTTCTTGATTACTGGCAGTTCGAGTTCCGTGAACAGCACCTCGGCCAGCTGCTTGGGCGAATCGAGGTTGAATGGATGCCCCACCGCGCCGAAGATCTCGTCGCGCAGTTCTTCGATCCGCTTGTTCAACACGACCGCCTGTTCGCGCAGAAGGGCGGCGTCGACCTGAATCCCGTGGTGCTGCATGTCCGCGAGCACTTCGACGAGCGGCATTTCGACATCGTTCGCCAGCGTGTCCATGCCCATGACATGCAGTTGCATTTTCAACTCTTCACATAACCGCAGTGTGATATGCGCGTCTTCCGCTGCGTAGGGTGTGATCTGGTCCAGCGGCACCTGATCCATTGTCTTATGAGGCGTGGTGTTGTCACGTGTGCCGATCAGTTGGGAGATCGGTATCATCTCATGTGCCAGTATCGTCATTGCGAGGTTGTCCAGGCCCTGGCTGGGCGCGCCGACGAGCGCGGCTGCGATCATTGAATCAAAAGCCACGCCGCGCATCGCGATGCCCGCCTCGCGCAGCACGAGCAGGTCGAACTTTAAGTTTTGCCCGCACTTCCCGATCGATGCGGCTTCGAGAACCGGTCGAAGGGCTTCAATCACCGATTCAGGTGGCAAGTGCCTTTCCGGTTCCGGTGAATACAGTGGCACGTACACGCCGTCCACATTGGCGAGACCCTTCACGGCGGCGTGATCGGTATCGCTTTCGCTGACGGTGCGGTGCGCCCATGCAAGGCAAATGCCGCAAAGTTTGGCATCGTACCCCAGGCCCAGTGTCTCTGTGTCGACGCTGATCAGTGGTTGTTGTTTGAGGGTCGCGACCAACTCATTCAATTGTGACTGTGTGGTGATTGCGATGTAGTTGAAATCTGATGCATGCGTGTAAACATTGTTTTGCGCACCATCACTGGCCGCGCCTTGCTGGCTCGGAACCGGGCCCATGTCGAACAGGGAGGTGGCGAACGTTTCCTGCTCGTTCTCGCCACCGCCGGCCTGTTGCGGCGGCACGCCATCGCGCAACAGGCGGTCGAGTTCCGCCTCGTGTCGGCGCAGTCCCAGTTCCTTGAACAACGCATACAATGCGTTGGCGTCGACGCCGCCGACGCGCGCCTGTTCGAGTTCAAACGGCAGCTCGAGATCGCGTTTGAGCCGAACCAACTCGATGTTGCGTGGCATCATGTCGCGCGCGGCTTCGAGTTTCTCGCGCCGCTTGCCCTTGATCTTGTCGATATTCTCATAAATGCCGTCGATCGATCCGTACTCAGCGATCAGTTTGGCCGCCGTCTTTGGGCCGACGCCCTCAACGCCTGGAATGTTGTCCACCTTGTCGCCCATCAGCGCCAGCGCGTCGACGACCTGCTCGGGTGTGATGCCTCTGGTGTCCTTGAGTGTGTCAGGGGAAATCGTCGTGTCCGTATGAATGTCAAACATCTCTACGCGATCGCGGATGAGCAGTTGTTCGAGGTCTTTGTCCTTGGACACAATACGAACACGTACCTTTGTGTCGTCGGGACGCTCTGAACGAACCATTTGCTCGGTCAGAGTCGCGATCACATCGTCCGCCTCGGCGCCTTCCTGGCCGATGACCGGGATGCCGAACAGACGCGTGATCTGAAAAATACGTTCGAACTGTGGCAAGAGGTCTTCGGGCGCAGCTTCACGGTTGGCTTTGTACTCATTGTAAATGTCATCGCGAAATGTCTTGCCCGGCATATCGATCGCCATCACCACGTAATGTGGCTTTAACTCCCCCAGGAGTTTCATCAGCATGCCGGTGAACGCGAACGTCGCGTTGGTCGGTTCGCCGGTGATCGGACTCGTCATCCCGCCGCGAATAGCAAAATACGCGCGAAAAATCTGCGCGTGTCCGTCGATGAGATAAAGGATCTTGTCGTCGGCCGACATGGCGAGATTATATGCAGTCGCGTGACAGACGCGGATCGAATATGGATAATGATTTTTCGAAATGTGATTGCCGAGGTTTGATCTGCGCACGATATGGCGTGCGTGGCAAATTACGAATCGGCAATCGAAAATCGGGAATTTGTCAATGTCTTCAATTCACTTCGCCGACCGATTGATCAATGCCTGCCGCACGAAAGGCGCGCCCGTGTGTGTCGGGCTTGATCCGGTGTTTGCCCGATTACCGAAGCAGGTTCGTGACGATGCCGGGCAGGACGCGGTTGAGGCGATTCGTGTGTTTTGTGCACAGGTGATTAGCGTCATGGCACCGCACGTGCCGTGCGTGAAGATTCAGTCTGCCTGTTTTGAACGGTACCACTGGCGGGGGGTGAGCGTGTATTACGAGCTTGTTCAGATCGCTGCATCGGCAGGGCTGATCGTGATCGCCGATGCGAAGCGAGGTGACATCGGCGTTTCGAGCGGGCATTACGCCGACGGCCACATGTCCGACCCGCACACACGCGACATGCCCGTTGGCGCCGACGCGATGACGATCAACGGATACCTCGGCATCGATGCGATTCAGCCGTTCATTGACACCGCCGCGCGCGCTAACAAGGGACTGTTCGTGCTCGTGCGGACAAGCAACCCCGGAAGTGATGCGATTCAGTCGCTGACACTGGAGGACGGCCGAACGGTCGCGGACGCGATGGCGAAAACGGTCGCCGACGCCGGTACGGCAGACGGTTTGGTGGGTCAGTCAGGTTTCAGTTGTCTGGGCGCGGTGGTGGGTGCGACCAAACCGGCTGACATGGCGCGCCTGCGCGACCTGATGCCTCAGCAGATTTTTCTCGTCCCGGGAGTAGGTGCGCAGGGCGCGTCAGCGAATGATGCACGCGCTTGCTTCCGCGACGATGGCACCGGAGCGATCATCAACTCCAGTCGCGGTGTTATTTACGCATACGAGAAGCACGACACGCAGGACTGGCGCGGTTCAATCGAACAGGCGGCGGTTGAACTCAAAGAGCAGATCGCCAGTGTGGTGTGCTGATCCAGGCGGATGAGTTGAGGTTACGGTGTACAGCGAAAAACTGGCCGAACGTGTCCGCACCGTTCTGCAACGCCGGCGCGGCGTCACCTGACTGAAGATATTCGGCGGCCTGGCGTTCATGGTGGGCGGGGACATGTGCGTGGGCGTGTATGATGGTGACGGATGATGGTTGCGCGCGTGAACCCGGATGCACACGACAAAGCCCTTGCCGTGCCGCGTCATCGTTCAATTGACCCAATCCTGGTACGCAAGATTTGTCGGGACCTGGGGATACCGAACCCAGCGAACTAATGCCTAAAGTGCCGCTGACCCGTGAACATGAGCGTCACGCCGGCGTCCTCACAAGCTTTGATTACATCGTCATCCTTGACTGCCCCGCCGGGTTGTGCGATCGCTTTGACGCCCGCGTTCATGAGCATGTCCGGGCCGTCTGGGAAGGGGAAAAGCGCATCAGACCCCGCGTAGCCGCCTTTTGCACGATCGCCGGCGCGCTCGATCGCGAGTCGACAACTTGCAAGACGGTCGACCTGGCCCATGCCGCCGCCGACGAGCATATAGTCGTTAACGATGCACACGGCATTGGACTTTAAGTGTTTCACGGTGATCATCGCCAGCGCCAGTTGGCGCAGGTCATCGTCCGAGGGCGACGGACCGGCCTTGTGTTTCCATTGGTCGGTATTGCACGGGACAAGGTCACGCTGCTGTACGAGCAGTCCACCGGTGATGCGGCGCAGGTCGATGCGTGCCGCGTCACGCGTATGCGGCGGCGATAATGCGCCGACGGCCAGGACCCGCACATTTTTCCATCGCTCGCGCAACGTGTCTGCCGCGTCATCGTCGTAACTTGGCGCGACGATCACGTGCAGGAATTTCTTGCCTTCGCAGATCGCTTCAGCGGTAGCGAGATCGACGTTTCGATTCAGTGCAACGATGCCGCCGAACGCGGCCAACGGGTCACCGCCGTAGGCCTTGCGAAACGCGGTGGGCAGGTCCTCGCCGATCGCGAACCCGCAGGGATTCGCGTGTTTGATGACAGCCGCCACCGCGTGCTGTTCCGGGTCGAACTCTTTAACCAGTTCCAGCGCACCGTCAGCGTCGAAGTAATTGCAGTAGCCAAGCGCGATGCCGTGTAGTTGTTCCGCCCTCGCGACACTGGGTTCCTCGGCGTCTGGTTCGATGTACAGTGCGCCCTTCTGATGCGGATTCTCGCCGTAGCGCAATTCAATCGGGATTTTTTCGAGTCTCAGGACCAGTGTGTCTGGGAACTGTCCCGTGCCACCGCCATGTGTGAACCATTCTGCGATCGCCGTGTCGTACGCTGCTGTGCGCGCGAACGCGGCGCCTGCCAGTGCGCGTCGCAACGTCAGCGTCGTCGCCCCGTCGTGCTCATCCAACTCACCCGCTACACGGTCGTACTGCGACACGTCCGTCACCACCGTGACGAAGCGGTGGTTCTTTGCGGCGCTGCGGATCATGCTTGGTCCGCCGATGTCGATCTGTTCGATCGCTTCGGCATCGGTCACGTCGGGGTCGGATACGGTTTGTTCGAACGGGTAGAGACTCACACAGACCAGGTCGATTGGTGCGATGCCGTGCTCACGCATCGCGGCGGTGTGGTCATCATTGTCGCGGAGTCCCAGCAGGCCGCCGTGAATCTTTGGGTGCAG
>NZCH01000003.1 GCA_002688155.1 Phycisphaerae bacterium | reverse complement strand
TGAAGAATCATCATGCGCACAACTGACGGTGGGCCCATCATGTACGAAGGTCGCGTCGTTCGATGCAGGCACGCCGACAGAAGAATCCACGCACTGGGCCTCGAGTTCGACGTGGAGGTCGAACTGGATGTGCTGGTTCCGCAAGAGAATTTGTCCGCATGATCCGCGTGATTCGCGTAAGACATGGCCGGCTTCACCGTTGTACGCAAGTCATCTGTTATGATGTCGGGCATGGTGTCGGGCAATGAGTCATACCTTCAACCGTACCGCGATTCGGTGGCGGTCAGCGGCACCGGCTTCTACGCGACATTATGGGCCAACCCCGCGTCGCAGCGCATTCGCTTCAAGGTCTTCACGCAGTTGTGCGATCTTACCGGCAAGCGGCTGCTTGATGCCGGGTGCAGCCGCGGCGACCTGGCGGCCCACCTGATTGAACAAGGCATCGCGTTCGACCACTACGTCGGAATCGACGGCGTCGACAAGGTGATCGACTTCGCCTCGTCGCGTGACCTGCCGCGATGCGAGTTCCACGCCGGCGACTTCCTCGCCGACGCCGACCTGCTCACCATCGGTCGGCCGCAGATTCTGCTTATCTCCGGGACGCTCAACACGATGACCTTCCGTCAGGTCATCCGCAGCCTCGACATGGCATGGAATGCCGTAGAAGAAGCGATGATCTTCAACTTCCTCTCCGACCGCTGCGGTCCCGGCGCGACCCCCCAGGTAGACCCCGCAAAGCGACACGCCACCTCCAAACTGATCGACTGGGCGCTCAAACGCACCTGGAGCGTCCAATTCCGACAGGACTACTTCCCGCACGGGCACGACGCGACGATCATGATGCGCAAAGTGTCGTGAATCGCCGAGAAACAACACCGGCGCTTACTTTCAGCCTGGTCGCTTGCGACCCGCGCCGGTCACAGGCGACCGGGTTAAAAACGGCCGCAGCAACATGGTGGTATTGGTGACGCGTCATGAACGCAACGCGTAGAATCAGGCCGATAGTTTTCATGTAACCTGTTGCCCCATGCTCGATCGAATCGCGCAACTCGAAAGCGAAGCGATGGCCGACCTCGGCGCTGTGTTCGATGCGGACGCGCTCGAACAGTTTCGCATTAAGTACCTGGGCTCGAAAGGAGCGGTCAAGGCGCTGCTCGGATCGATCAAGGACGTGCCCAAAGACGAAAAGCGTGCGTTCGGACAAGGCGCCAACGCGCTGTGCGAGAAAGTGCAGCAGCAGTTCGACGAAAAGAAAGCGTCACTATCGGCCGGCGCCCCGGCACAATCCACGGACCCGACCATCGACGTCACCGTACCCGGCTTGCCGCCTCGCATGGGACGCGAGCACATCATCACCCAAACGATCAGCGAGTTGTCCGAGGTGTTCGGTCGCATGGGCTTCGACATTGTCACCGGCCCGGAGGTTGAAGATGAGTACCACAATTTCGTCGCGCTGAACATTCCCAGAGAGCACCCCGCACGCGATCCTCTGGATAATTTCTACCTCGACCACGAAGGCGGAGGCCATCTCCTGCGGTCGCAGACCAGTACGATTCAGATCCGCGTGATGGAGACCACGCCCCCGCCGGTGCGCGTCGTCGCCACCGGCCGTGTTTATCGCCCGGACGAGCACGACGCGACTCACTACTCAATGTTCCATCAGGTCGAAGGCCTGTACGTCGACCGCGAAGTGAGCATGGTCGATCTCAAGACGACGCTCATTCAGTTCGCCCACGCGATGTTCGGCGTGGACGCCGACGTCAAACTCGTGCCCAGCTACTTCCCATTCACCGAGCCGTCGGCCGAGCTTTACGTAAAGATGCAACTGCGTGACAAGGTTGAGTGGATCGAAATCGGTGGCTGCGGTCTGGTCGACCCGGCGGTGTTTGAGCAGGTCGGTTACGACCCCGAAGAATGGACCGGCTTCGCGTTTGGCCTGGGCATCGAACGCCTGGCGATGCGCAAGTACGGCATCACCGATATCCGCTGGCTGTTCGAAAACGACGTGCGGTTCCTGCGGCAGTTTTGAGTAAGCGACAAACCGCCAACGCCCACCCCTGAGTCCGCGAGGGGTCGGAGGACCCAGCCCATGATCTGGCTCTGTCTACTTTTAGTCGCCGTGTCGTTTCTCATCAGCGCCCCGCTGGTGTGGGCGCTGGCCGGGTTGGGTCGGCGCGTGGGACATGTCGACGAACCAGGCACAGAGGCGCACAAAGCGCACGCACGCGCCGTGCCGTCCACCGGCGGCCTCGGTATATTCTTCGCCATCGCCGCGCCGATGTTCGCGATCAACATCGCCATCTGGCTGATGCCCCAGCAGGCGTACTCCGGCTGGCTCGAGCCGCTGGCGGCACACGTGCATGGCCTGATGCAACATGCGCATCTGGGCATTGCAATTCTGATCGCCATGGTCGTGGTGCACATTACGGGCCTGATCGATGACCGTCGCGGCCTGTCGGCGTGGACCAAGCTCACGGTGCAAGGAGTCGTCGCGGTGGTGCTCGTCATCTTCTTTGATATGCGCATTTTTCAGTCGCTGGCCGCACACGGCGGAGCCGGCATGGTCGCGTGCATTGCGATCAGCATCGTGTGGCTGGTTGTCATCACGAACGCGATGAACTTTCTGGACAACATGGACGGCCTGTCGGCAGGCGTGGGCGTGGTCGTTGCGGGACTGTATCTCGCCGCGACGCTGATCGCCGGGCAATGGTTCGTTGCGGCTTTGTGCGCGCTGTTGGTCGGCGCGCTGTTGGGATTTCTCGTGTTCAACTTTCCGCCTGCGAAGGTCTTCATGGGCGACGCGGGGTCACTTGTCATCGGTTTGCTCATCGCTGTGATCAGTGTGCGCACGACGTACTTTGAAGCCGATGCGCTGCTCGACCCGCCGCACTGGTACGGCGTACTCATGCCGCTGCTTCTGCTGGCGGTGCCGCTTTACGACTTCACGAGTGTGACGCTGATGCGCGTTCTCGCCGGCAAGAATCCGATGTCTGCCGACCGTAACCACCTGTCGCACCGGCTTGTGCGCCGTGGTTTGTCGCCGCGCGCGGCAGTGATCGTGATCTGGCTGTGCACGCTGGTCGTCGGGCTTGGCGGAGTCATGCTCGCGAAGCTGCGCCCCTGGCAGGCATGCCTCGTCGCAGCGCAGGCACTCGCCGTGCTCATCGTCCTGGCAATGCTCGAGCGCGTTGGGTTTGATCGCGACGAATCGTGACGGGCCAGTTGTTACTATTGTTCGGTAACGCCCGCGGACAGTGACCCGCGGGAGCGTGGTTCGAGCACCGCGGCTCAATACGCGGGAACCCCAAAACCATGGTTACCGACCACGACATCTACTTCTTTGACCTGCAGGGTTACCTGCTGCTCAAGGGCGCCTTGTCCGCCGATGAGGTCGGCGCGATCAACGCGATCCTCGACACCGCACCGCCGCTCAAGCCCGGGGAGCGTTGGGGCAACGTGCAGGCGCACTGGTACAACGACAACGACGGGCTGAACCTTCAGCATATTTACGAAGCAGGCGAGCCATTTGAAAAGCTCATCGATCACCCGTCGTGGTACGAGCATGCAAAATACTTCGTCGATGCGCAAGGGTCGTTCGATTCCCTGCACGGACCGCTGTACATTGACGAGAACTTCGCAAACTTCCGCGGCCCCGGCGAAGCGATCGGCATGCACTCGGGCGGGCACATCGGCACTATCCGATGCCAGTTCCGCGTGCTCAACGCCAAGTTCCACTGCGGGCAGATCAACATCCTCACGGCACTTTCCGACATTGGTCCCGGCGATGGCGGGACACTTGTCATCCCCGGCTCGCACAAGTCCAACTTCGAGCACCCGGAAATGGCCTCGTAC
This sequence comes from Phycisphaerae bacterium, assembly GCA_002688155.1. GTDB lineage: Bacteria > Planctomycetota > Phycisphaerae > Phycisphaerales > Phycisphaeraceae > ARS1224. The sequence goes on along the minus strand of NZCH01000003.1, from coordinate 2,553 downwards.
GTGATGCATTCGAACAAGTCCGGCCAGACACCCCAAGGCGCCGTCGAAGTGCACATGAACGCAGGCGACGCGCTGCTCTTCGTCGATGCCCTGTGCCACGGCTCAACCCAACGAACCAACCCAGGCACCCGCCGCGTTGTTGTCTACCGCTACGGCCCATCATGGGGCCGGTCACGCCACGACTACGAACCCTCACCCGAACTACTCGATCGCCTCACGCCGCTGCGCCGACAAATGGTCAATCCCATTGTTCCCAAGCCAGCGATCTGAACCACGCACAAGTGAAGGTGAACGGCAGGCAGACCATGGCTGATGATCGCGCCTGTGAATTAGGCGGCAACGTGCAGATCAGAACGACCAGCTTTACACGCCCGGTGTTCTCGATACCGTGCACGCACCACGGCGGAGGCAAACAAAGTCATCCTTGCTGACATCACGCGAATTGCGCGTGAACGTCACGTGGCCTGCGCCTTTGAGGATGACCTCGGTCGCTTGCGTTTCGTCGCTGCCCTGTTCGAGCACGGCGTGCGGCGCAATGTAGAACAGCACCAGAGCCATGTTCCTGACCGGGCCCTTGACGTTGACCGGATGCACCACCGGCATGCCGTCGGGCACGTTGAGGATCATCGGGTCCGGCGCGACGTGCGACAGTTGACGATGGCGATGCGGATATCGTGCAAATGGCGGATATCAAGACGCTTACACGCAGATTAAATTTGCGGGCATCACACTACAAAAAATGTTTTCGACACAGAAAGTGCCCGGCGGTCCGACTACACTCAAGACTATGGAACGGCGCAATGTTGCAATCATCGCTCACGTGGACCACGGCAAGACGACGCTCGTGGACAAGCTGCTGTACCAGTCGGGCATGTTCCGCAGTGAGGACCTGGACAAGCTGGCCGGGGGGCAGCATGGGCTGATTATGGACCGGGACGATCTGGAGCGTGAGCGAGGGATCACGATCTTCAGCAAGAACTGTGCGGTGACGTACAAGGCGTTGGACGGCAGGCAGTACAAGATTAACATTGTTGACACGCCCGGCCACGCTGATTTTGGCGGCGAGGTGGAGCGCGTGCTCACGATGGCGGATGGCGTGTTGCTGCTGGTCGATGCGTTCGAGGGACCGCGTCCGCAGACGCGGTTCGTGCTGCGCAAAGCGCTCGAGCACGGCCTGCGGCCGATCGTGGTCGTCAACAAGATGGACCGGCCCGACGCAAGGCCAAACGGGGTGATCGACGAGGTGTTCGATCTCCTGGGTGAGCTCGATGCCGATGACGCGGCGCTGGATTTCACGGTGGTGTATGCGTCCGCGAAGGAAGGCTGGGCGACGATCGATCCGGACACGCCTGCGAGTGATCTGCGTGCTCTGTTCGACACGATTATTGCGCGCGTGCCGGCGCCGCCACAGAACGTCGATGCGCCGCTGCAAATGCTGATCACGACGCTCGAGTATTGCGAATACACCGGGCGGATCGGCGTGGGGCGAGTCGTCAACGGGCGGATCAGGGAGGGCGAGGTCGTGGCCGTGGCAGACCGCGACGGCCAACTGACGAAGCAAAGCGTGGGACAGCTTTACCAGTACGAAGGGCTGGGGCGTCAGCGGTGCGCTGACGCGTCGGCGGGTGATATCTGCGCCGTCGGCGGGCTGGACCCGGTCAACATCGGCGACACGATTACGTGTCCGGAGCACGGCGCGCCGCTGGCCGCCATCAAAGTTGATGCACCGACGATGCACCTGACCGTGCAGGTCAACGACGGGCCGTTCAGCGGGCTCGAGGGTGAATTTTTGACGAGCCGGCAGATCAAGGCGAGGCTTGAGAAGGAACTGCAAAGTAACGTCGCGCTGGGTGTCGAACCGGGCGCGACGGCGAAGGAGTTTCGCCTCGCGGGCCGTGGGGTCATGCACCTGGGCATTCTTTTGGAGAACCTGCGCCGCGAGGGCTTCGAGATTTGCGCGGGCAAGCCGAAGGTCATCTTTCGCGAGGTGAACGGCCGACGTCACGAACCGATCGAAACGCTTGTGATCGATTGTCCAGCCGAATGTCAGGGCGCGGTCATGAGCCTGATCGGCGACCGTCAGGCGCAAATGGAATCGATGGACACGGGCGGCACGACCGGCGGGTACATTCACATGGCGTTTACGATTCCCGCGCGCGGGTTGATCGGCCTGCGCACTCGGATGCTGACCGCAACGCAGGGCCGGGCCATCATCCACCACACCATGCTGGAATACGCGCCGATGCGCGGCGACATTCCGCAGCGCAATTTCGGCGTGATGGTTGCCACGGAGACGGGGTCTGTCACAGCCTACGCGCTGGATGCGCTGTACAACCGCGGGCTGTTCTTCGTGTCCCCCGGCGATCACATCTACGCAGGCCAGGTCGTCGGCGAGCACTGCAAAGACAATGACATTGAGGTCAACGTGACGCGAACGAAAAAACATTCGAACGTCCGCGCCGCGGGTAAGGACGATGCCTCCCAGGTCCGCCCCGCGCGACGGATGTCGCTCGAAGGGTGCCTGGAGTATATTCAGGATGACGAACTGGTCGA
>NZCH01000002.1 GCA_002688155.1 Phycisphaerae bacterium | reverse complement strand
GCTCGGTAATGGCGCTCACCGACGGGCTGCTGATCATCAGGTTCCTGGCCGGCTTTACCGGTACCGCACTTGTTGCCGACGCGACGGCCGGACCGCGCAGTGACCCGGCCGACATCGTCGCATTCCTCAACCCGCTGCTCGCCCCGCCGGTGCAGCAGGGATCTGCCGGGCCCGCCGATGCCCAAATGCATGACGTGTTCGCCGATGTGAGTCCGCTACTGATTCAGTTTGACGAGAACAGATCGGTTCGACAGGGTCCCGTCGCGATTGACCACACCCAGGTGGGGGCAGCACGTTTTGCCGGGTAAGCAGCGCTGTGCACTGCTTCGCAACCGAGGTGTGTGATTGGCCGGCACCCTGAACACCCACCGGCCCCGGTACACGCCGGGGTTTTGTTGCGCGTGTTGGTGCATAGGCGCTGGGGAGCGGGTTGTCTTGCTGGCCGAATGGCACGAGGGATTCAGGCCCGACGCCTCCGCCCTGCTGTGCCCAAGGCTGATAGCGCGAATAGTCCGGGGGCCGGTTCGGGGACGGTGGAAGGCTCGGGCCCGGCGTATAGGTGAGGCTGCCAACGCGGCAAGCACTACCATAGGCCAGGACCGGGAAGGAACCGATCGTGACGTTTCACCAGGATCAATCAGAAATATCGAACCCGCCGAGGATGCACCGGCAACGCAGGCGGAACCAGCCGTCTTCCATCGGTTCGCACGCGAGCACGCGCGCCAGCACGGGCGCCACGCCGCGGTTGACGGAAAACGAGATCCGTTCACCGGGAACAAACACGTTCGAGCACCGCAGTGCCACCCCGTGACGGGAGATGTTAAGAATCTGCGCATCGGCGATCGGTTCGCCCTGATGCTCGGCATCAATGTGCATGATGCCGGGCGGCTCAATGCGAGCCGCATCGCGGCGATCCGTTGATGGGATGTTTGGCTTTGGCATTCGCGTCCCTGCAAATGGTCAGGCAGCCTGAGCTCGCCAATTATAGGTGAGCTCCGCCGGGATTTCACCTTTAACCAGCGTGCATTGCAACATGTGTTGCCCGTCCAGCCAGTCGTGGTCGTCACTGACTTGCACGTAAAGAGGCTCATGCGGTTGACTGTCAGGCCCCGCGGCCTGGATGGTGATGCAAAGAATCGATCCGGGCTTGACCGCACTTCTCGTACCGATCGCCAGCCCCCCGCCGCTGGAGTTGAGCGGCTGCGGATCGATCAATTTCTCGATCGGCTTATTGAAACGATCGATCACCACGGCGTCGATATGACCGTTGGCGGCCACTTGGAACGTGGTGCGCTGATCATCGGTGGGTGCATTCTCAATTGCGCCTGCGGTCGTGTCAGCCATCACCGTGCTCCTTATCTCGTGTGTCACAATCGCTGCCATCGTTGATATCGGCACGATCCAGGGGGTGTATGAGTGCGCAGGGCCAGCCGCTACCAGATTCGCGATCTGCGTGGATTATCGGGGCGTACAAAGCCGCGAGCGGCTGTTTCACGCGTCGTCGCGATGGACGACCTTGTAGTGCTCGCGTTCACCGCGGCCGATCAGGGGATAGTCCTTGCGCAGCGGGTGGGCGGGAAACTCTTCCCACGTGAGAATGCGGCGCAGGTCCGGATGGTGATCGAAGCGAATGCCGAACATGTCAAAGACTTCCCGTTCCTGCCATTCGGCACCGGGCCAAAGATCAGTAATGGAATCAACGTGCAGACTCGGGTCGTCGTTGATGCCCGACGTGTCGCCAGACGGGTTGAGCATGCACTTGACCGTCAGATAAAGATTGTGCGTGTGACTTACCAGCAGGTAAACGACGGCAAACCGCCCCGCCGCCCCGCCTGCGTCAGGCGATTGCGGGTAACGCAGATAATCGACACCCGTAACGTACGTCAGGAAGTTGTACGCACATCGCTCATCGTCACGCAGAAACCGCATCACATCATGCAAATGATCGGAAGGCACTACCAGTGTCGTCTGCGCACGGAATTCTGTCGCGAGCAGGCGAACCTGCGGGAATTTCTGCTTGACGATTGGCAGAGTTGGATGGTCAAGGTTAAGCGCTGGCATGACGCGGCAGGATAGCAAAGTCGCCCGCGGCAGGTCGTGACGGTCACCGTCATCTGATTTCAGGCGATGCCCCTACACCCGCTGTCACACCGCAATGCGGTCCGACAGCGCCTGCACCACGTCCGCCCAGCGGTTCGCGGTGCAGGGCCACTTGTGCGCGATCTGTGATCCGGCGGACACCGCCCTGCCGTCGGGCGTACAATCGCTGACCGGGACGATGGATCGATTAACCTGGCCCCGGCGGTCCCGTTTGGCGTTAAAACCGTCGCCAGGTTGTCCAAATGAGACGTTTTGCCAATGACAGCAATACGGCCGTGACGACATTGAAAAGACAGGCGATCGAATTGATCCAGGAATCCGGCGACAGGACATGACCAATCGCAACGACCAATTTCCGCCGGTGATCGCGGACTGCACGACCGTACTGGTCTTCGGCGGCACCTTTGATCCGCCGCACCTGGCGCACGTGCAATTGCCCATATTGGTAAAACGCGCGGTCGGCGCCGACGCCGTGCTGTACGTGCCCACGGCAACGTCACCATTCAAACGCACCGCCGCAACGGCCAGCGATGACCACCGTCTGGCGATGCTGCGGATCGCGCTTGTCGACGTCGACGATGCGTGCATCTCGACGTACGAAATAGACCACGGCGGCGTCAGTTACACGGTCGACACGTTGGCCGCATTGCGCGACGCGTACGACAATCGAGTCGGACTGCGCCTGCTGATCGGCGCCGATCAGTTGCTTTTGTTTCATCAGTGGCGGGACTGGCGACGGATCATCGACCTTGCCGACCCGCTGGTAATGGTCCGCCCGCCTGATGCCGCCGAGTCCCTGCTTGCGCGATTGCCAACGGAACTAACGTGTTGTGATTGGGCCGCTCGGCTGGTCGACGTCCCCGTGATGGATCTGAGCGCCAGCGAAATACGCCAGCGCATCGCGGCGGGTGCATCAATCAATGGCATGGTCTCGCCACAAGTGCGTGAATACATTGAAAACAATGATTTATACCGAAGTAAGAGGCTGCGATCATGATCGTATACGCCTGCAGTGACCTGATCTTTTCAACCAAAGTCCGTTCGACCGGCGAGTCGCTGAACCTGCCCATGCGGCAGGTGCGCGGCGTCGAAGCGCTCGATGCCCGCCTTCACCAGGTCGACGACGGGTACCTGAACGAACCCGTGTGGGCGGTCCTGATTGACCTGGACCTGGGCGACTCAGGGCTCGCGCTGATTGAACACGCGCACGGCCATGACCCGAAGCTTCCCATCGTCGCCTTCGGGTCGCACGTGGCAACCGACATATTACAGGCCGCTCAGGACCGCGGCGCTACCGTGATGCCGCGCGGACAGTTCGCCGCACAATTGCCACAGATACTGCGTCATTTCGCCAGCGGTGATGAATGAGCGAGCCGTTTAACCGCCGGGCAGATCAACAATGCGAATCGAAACCGGGCTTGCGTAAATCGTGTCCAGCGCCTCGATCCGCGACAGTGCCTCGCGCAGTCGGCCTTGTTTTGCATTGTGTGTCACGACGACAACGGGCACAAAGCCGTCTACGATTTGTTCATGCTGAAGCGCAGCGGAAATGCTGATGTCCGCCGTGCCAAGGATCGTAGCGACCTTTGCCATCACGCCTGGTTCGTCACGCATGTTAAAACGCAGATAAAAGCGTGCGGTCAATTCGTCGGCATGTATCACGTCCGGCATGCCGCCGGACGCAATCGAGCTTGCCACCTTCGCGAAGGCGCGCGGGTACCAGCCCGCGGCGATGTTGATCAGGTCGCTGACGACCGCACTGGCCGTGGGCATTTGCCCGGCGCCCCGCCCCATTTGCATGACATGGCCGACCGCGTCGCCATAGACCGAGACCGCGTTGAACGAGCCGTAAATCTGGGCAATCGGTTCGTCGCGATGCACAAAGCACGGCTGCACGCCCAGCGACATGCGTCCGTTCGTTTCGCTGCGCTCGGCGATGCCCAGCAGTTTGACGTCGTACCCCAATTCGGCGCCGAACTTTATGTCGGCCAGGTCGAGTGTGTCGATGCCCAGCACGGTGACGTCACGTTCGTGGGTCCGTGCACCAAATGCCAATGCCGCAAGGATCGCCAGTTTCTGCGCCGCGTCCTGGCCGGTGACGTCCAGCGAGGGGTCCGCTTCGGCGAAACCGAGTTGCTGAGCCTGCGTCAGCGCATCGGCGTACGTCGTGCCGTGCTGTGTCATCTGTGTGAGGATGTAATTGCAGGTGCCGTTGAGAATGCCGTACAGCCCGCTGACTCGATTGGCCGCCAGGCCAAACAGCAGTGACGTGACAATCGGAATGCCGCCCGCACACGATGCTTCGAAGGCGAGGCTGGCGTTGTGTCGCGCTGCCGTGTCGAACAACTCGATACCACGCGCCGCCAGCAGGCTCTTGTTCGCAGTCACAACGTGATTGCCCGACTCAAGCGTGCGCCTGACGTAATCACCGGCCGGATCGACACCCCCGGCAACTTCGATCATTATCGAGGTTGACGCGTCTGAAAAAAAAGTATCGACGTCGTCGGTAATTGTGTCGGCGCTGATGATCGTCTGTGCGCCTGCGTCCTTGAACGTTTCGTTGACGGATTGACGATGCCGATTCGCATTACGTACGAGTACACGGCGCAGACGAAGCGGCCGACCCAGACGTCGCGTGTACTCATCTCCGTGCCGTGCGAGCATCCGCACGACCCCGCCGCCAACGGTGCCCAGCCCAATCATGGCAATGTCAATGGTTTCACCGCTCACACACCTGCTCCCGTCACCGGTCGATGTACCGTTTATCGGCGTAATCCGATGGCGATTCCCGTGCGACAAGCCGTGCAGCATACCAACGCCCGGCGTGACTGGCTACAATGAATCACCATGGCCAAGGCACAGGACGCGACCGGTTCCGAAGATCTGATGTTTCAGCCGCTGTGCGCGGTGTTCAGACGATTTCTCAAGCGTGAGGGGCTCAAATTCACTCCCGAGCGCGCGATCAGTCTTGACGCGGTACTGGCCAAAGAGAACGTGTTTGAGGCCGGCACGCTGTACGACGAGATTCGCACCGCCGGCCATCATGTCAGTCGCGCGACGCTCTACCGGACGCTCAAACACCTTCAGGACGCGAAGATCATCGCCGAAGTGCTGATCGACTCGAAGCAGGCACATTACGAGTTGTGCTTCGGCAAAAAGCCCGTCGGACACCTGGTCTGTGTCGATAGCAGCCAGGTTACGGAGTTCACGTCACCACAGATCGAAGAACTGCGCGACCGGATCTGCGAGGAGCACGGGTACGAACCGGTCAGCGTCCGGCTCGTGGTTTACGGTGTTTCGCCGCAGGCCAGGGACGACAACGTTTAGAACGTTTTCACCCAGCCGTGTTATTCCTGCGGCGGCGTCAAGTGAATCTTGATGCGTTTGCCGGGCGCCGTCTCTTGAAATTCGAAGGATTTGTCAGCCTCGGCCAGGTCCAGGAAGTTCTGTGCAAACGCGGGTTGAATGACTTTTGGCGCGGGTTGGACCTGGGCCTGCGTCACATGCTGCTCTTTATTCGATCTCAAGGGCCTCGACCGCGTTTCGCCAGAAGATGCGTTCGACATCATCCCTGGACAGGCCGGCAATGTCCGCCGCCTGCTTCATCGCCAGCACCTGTTCATAAATAGCCATGATCGGCCGTGCCTCTGTGTGCGCATAACCGTAACCCTCCTCGCCTGGATCGACCTGAAACCAGTACCGACCAAACACAGCGTACTTACCGTGAAACCCGGTCGCATTCACGCCGTCCGAACCGTAAAAAATACGCTTGAGGTCTTCCTTTTGAAACAATGTCAGGTGCGGGTGCACATTCGTGACTGCTGACAGGTCGTACCAGATGTTGGGCATATCCCGCAGCCGGTCAACCGCCTGTCGGATCGGCCAGTATGTGAAGCTGCGTGCACAGTGCGCCAGAATCCATTTGATACGCGGGTATCGCTTGTTGGTGTACTCTTGCAGGTCTTTGAGGTTGTGCTCGTCCGCGCAGGCATGTGGTCGCGCAAGGTGCATCGTGACCCACAGCCCCAACTGATCGGCCAGTTCCATCTGTTCGTGCGTAAGGAATTCGTGAATTCGGCAGTTGTGGGAATCGCCCGTAACTGAATAAATCCGGTACGGCTTTAGGCCAATAAATCCACCGCTTTTGATGTCCCGTTCGATTTGTGCCGTCGTACATGCCGGCGTGACCAGCCGATTGGCCCGCCACCCGGGGCCCCTGGCGACCTGCTCGGCTACGAAAGTGTTATGCCGATCCGGATCGATGCCGCGCAGAGGCATCCCCAGCACAAGACAACTCAGTTGCCTGCCGGGAAACAGCAACTGGGCCCACTTGACGTGAGTCGTAAAGTCCTCATCGTTGCGCGTGCTCGGCTCGGCGCCCGGACGCATATGCGACTGGGAGAACATGTGACAATGCGCATCAAATATGCGGGCGGGCACAAAGTCCGCCAGATCCTCTTCCCATATCTGGCGATCGCTGTCATTGAGGTCAAATGGAGACGTCTTCATGGTTGTTTTCCTGAGGTGTGACCAGAGCGTGCGATCCTAGCAAAGCTATGACAAACGTCCAGCAGAGAGTGTCGCGCATGTAAAACGCACTGTATTGGCCGTGCGCCTGACGGTCGCAGGCCGGTAAAGGTCAGATGCCAGTGCGCTGCAGCCGTGGGTGGAATGTCTGCGGGATCGACAAGGGGCGGCGAGTCGAGGCCGCCCGGAGCGTGGCCCTGGATGAATTGCAATCAAATGTTGATAAATAGTCAACATGCCGACAGGATATTGGACATGGTGTCACGACGTACAGCGCTGAGTGATCCATTACGGTGAGTCGTCGATGAGTGCGGAATCGACCGCAACGAATTGTGCCCACGGGCCGTCTGGACAAGACCGCGTTACCCGGTTCATGAACGGTAAGCGTGACGCACCCAAAGCGCGAATCCCAAACTAAGAATCATAATCGAACCCTTTCGCCGACCAGGGATGGCGGTAGGTATCGCGGGCAAACGTTGCGACTTCACGGGCGAGCTTCGGCGCGATGCTGCGACGGAAAGGCAGCGCCGAGGCTCCGGCAACGCGATTCAAGAGGACGGCGGCCGTGTCGATAGTTCTGGCCAGGACATCGGCAGACACGTGATCCAGGTTGTCGTGGCGACTGTGCAGTTGCCAGCTTGAACCGCCCTCGATGCTCCGGCGTCCGAGGCTCACGGATGGGACACCTGCGATGTTGAAGGGAAAGTGATCCGAATAGCCATGAACGCTCGAACTGATCCGGGCCGCGTGCTTGCGCCCCTGCCAAACACGGCGCACCAGGCGGTCCAGGTCCGGTGTTGCGGTTACCAGGACATCGTCCGTTCCCACGGCCGAGGACACGCTGTCGGCGTTGACAGCCAGAACGATGCGCCGCTGCTCGGCCCGGGTCAATGACATCATGTACTGATAGGAGCCGACGCTCAATCGCTCTTCCACGCCGTAGCTGATGAAACGGACGGTACGTCGCGGGCACTGTCGGGACAGCAAACGGGCCAGTTCCAGCATGAAAATAACGCCGCTGCCGTTGTCATCGGCCCCGACGTTCTCGTCGACGCAGTCGTGGTGCCCGCTGACGAGGATCACTTCCTCGGGCCGTGTGCGACCGACGACCTCGCCCATGACGCTGTGGCTCGTGTCGGGAAATCGGCGTGCCTCGATCGTAAGGTGGGCCGACAGAGGAATCTGTTCCACCAGTCGTATCGCATCCAGATAGGCGATGCCGGCCATGGGCAGGCGAAATCCCCTGACCCACTGGGGGGCGGACCCATTGCTCGTGGGCCAGGCGAAGGGCACGCGCGTGTCCACGTTCACAAGGGCCTTGAGTCCTGATCGCATCAGGCGCCGTTTGACGTTTTCATCGGCCAGCGCCAGTGATCCGATCAAAAGCCCGATGCGGCCTTTCAGGGGT
>NZCH01000001.1 GCA_002688155.1 Phycisphaerae bacterium | reverse complement strand
CGCTGTCATTCCCAAGTGCGCCAAACAGCATCGGTTGGACGTGCATCATGAACGACATCCCTGACCTGGACACACGATATCGGATACGTTCGCCAGGCGCAAACCACGAAAGTACACTGGCCAGCGCACAAAGCTGTGCACCAGCACGGGTCCGCATCGCGCAAATCAACCGTCCACCTTATGAGAACGAACTTGCGAATGTCGCCGTTTACTCTGCTCGTGGTGCTCTGCGTGGGTTGCGGCGAGTCGTCTGCACCGCCATCCCATCCAGACGCCGTCACCCAATCGCCGATCAGCACAATGGATCACGCGTCCGGGCGCGTCGCGATGATCGACCTGAACCATATCGCGAGGAAACTCGGTGAAGCGGACGCACTCGCGGACGTATTGCGTTCCAGGAAACAGGTGGACAAGGTGAAACTCGAATCGTTTCAATCGAAGATCAAAGACCGGCTTAATGCCCAACGCACGGCGGCGGGCGAGACTCCATCGGCGGAGCAGGCCAGACAACTCGCTGACCTGACGCGACAGATGCAGCAGCAACTGAGGCAACGGGTCATCCAGTTGCAGCGCGAATCGGACGAGCTGCGCCGCGACCACATCAACCGGCTGCAGGATCGAATACGTCCGATCGCGCTGCGCGTCGCGCAGCGGCGCGGCATCAGCATTGTGCTCATGCGAAACGAAAACGTGCTGCATTATGATGATGCGGCTGATATCACCGATGACGTGCTGAAAGCGCTGCACCACGATGAGGCGCCGTCGAACTGATCTGCCGATGCGATGTCGGTGCGACTGATACGCGCTTGGCCTCAAGTTCCGCAGCGCGACCTGCGTCCGCCTTGCGCCCGTTCGCTAATATGACCGTGATTCAACCACCACGACTTGCATGGTGATAACTGTCGAGTTGACCATCCGGCGGCAAGATGATGACCACACCAACCGTAACAGATCGCGATGTTCAGCAGTACCAGTCAGCCGGCTACATCAAGTTCGACCGGCTGTACGATCCGGAAACAATGCTGGCGTGGAAGTCACGCCTGCAAAAGCAGATCGCCCGGGACGACGGCGCCGATGGCAGTGGCGTGCGCGTGTGGATGAGTGACGTGATCGACCCGGTACTGCGCGACGGCGTCTGCGATCTGCGCATCGCCGGCATTGTCCGGCAACTGTATGACGACGACGTTGAGTTTTTAAGCGCCAAGGCGGTGTTCAAGAACGCCGGTGTTGACTATGGCTCTCCGTGGCATCACGACTACATGTACTGGGGCGGATCGAACAAACTCTCGGCGTGGATCGCACTCGACGACGCGACGCCCGACAACGGCTGCCTTAAGGTCATCCCCGGTTCACACACGATGACGTTCACGCAAACCTCCACCGATAGGGGACCTGGTTTCATCCATCGCATCGAGCAGGAGGACGTCGCCGACCTGCCGGGTGAAACGGTCCCGGTGAATCGCGGCGACGTGATTTTCTTCTCTGACCGGACCGTCCACAGTTCGCACCCAAACCAGACGGGTGAAGACCGCTGGTCGTTCATTTCGACATATCGCAGCGCCTGCGTACCGGATTCGTCGGACGTATGGGAAACGTCCGTGCGACTGTAACGGCCGCAGCCGCGCGGCTCAGCGGTCGTAATCAAAGCTCTTCGGCGACCACGGGTGCCGATACTCGCTCTTGCCCAGTTCGCGCACCTGTTGCGCGACCGCTGGCTCAATACGCCGTGGAAATGGCAACTTGGTCGCACCGGCGATGCAATCGACCAGCGCCGCCGACGTATCAATCGTGCGCGCCGCGACGCCACCCGAAACGTGATTGAGGTTGTCGTGCTCGCTATGCAATTGCCAGTACCCCTCGGTCATGATGCTTGGGCGCGTCAGCATCAACGTCGGCGCGCCGATCATATTCAGTGGAAACTGGTCGGCGTAAACCGATACGTGTGTTGACACTTCAACCGGATGTTTGCGGCGATTCCAGTGCTGGCGCACGAATCGTTCAATTTGTGGTGACCCGGTAACGTAAACAACGTCATGCCCAACGGCCGTGGCGATCGTGTCGAGATTAAGGCCGAACATGATCTTGCCTGCCTGCGCCTTGTTCAACGAACGCATGTAGAGGTATGCGCCGACGCTGAGTCGCTCTTCGACGCCGAAGCTGATAAACCGAATCGTGCGTTTGGGTTTTCGCCTGGCGAACAGCCGGGCCAGCTCAAGCACGGCGAGCACGCCGCTGGCGTTGTCGTCCGCGCCGACGTTGCCATACACGCAATCGTGATGCGCCGACACGATGATCACCTCATTGGGAAACCGCGTGCCCGCGATCTCGCCGATGACGTTCTGGCTCATCGCGGGAAAGCTGCGCGCCTGCACGTTCACATGCACGCGAACCGGCTGCTGCTCCACCAGCTTGATTGCGTCCATGTACGAAATGCTCACAGTCGGCACGCGGTACCCGTCGACCCATGCCGGCGAAGCGCCGTTGCTGGTGGTCCACCCAAAAGGAATGCGCTTGTCAACCGTGATCAGCGCCTTGAGCCCGGATCGCGCCAGCGCGTTCTTCACCCACGGCGTGCCAAGCAGCAGCGATCCAACGAGCAGGCCAACCTTACCCTTTAACGGCTGTGCAAGATCCCACTTGTCGCCTGCCTGCAGGTACACCATCGGCCCGGTCACACCCTTCGCGGACGTGCTCGACGAATACACCTGCGGTCGAGCCGTTGCGATGCGACGCGTCGGCCTGGTGCGACCGGTGCGAACGGCACACTTGGAAAATGACCAGTTGGGAAACTTAAACGCCTGTTGGTGCACGTTGACCAGGCCGAGTCGGCGGAAGCGCTGTTCAATGTAGTCAGCCGCGGCCTGTTCGTTCTGCGAACCCGCGTAACGCTCACCAATCTGATTGCAAAGCACATCCCAATGACGATTCAGCACGGCGCGCGAACATTTGAGTTGATCTGACATGCGTGAAGCCGTTAAGAGGTGAACTGCAGCACGTGTATTTTGAACTACCTCCCGATCGTATCGAATACCCCGCCCGGCGTCACGTCGCCCGTCGACGAGAACCCATCTTGTGCCACTGAGTCGTAGTCACCCATCGGAGGCGTGGTCGCCAGGCCGGGTGCGACCCGGTCGTCCCGCCAGTCAATCGACGCAAGCGCCGGGTCGATGACCACGGCTTCGCCTAGCAGTGTGTTTGCGTTGAACACGCGGCGAATCCACAACTTTGAGCGGTACTGGTGACTCGTGGGTCGCAGCAGCGGCGCTCCTATCGAATCACCTTACCCTCGTCGATATCCGCCTCATCGGCGTCGGGTCGACCGTAACCGGGCGCCGGCTCCACCTCGATCAGGCGAACATTGTCGAACCAGTACGTTGCCGGAGGCCAGTAGGGGTAAATCATGATGCGGATCCAACGGACATTCTCCGTGATCTCGCGCCCATTGGGGTGGCGGGGCATTTTGTGCGTGTACGTCTGCCACTGGTCGGACCCGCCGACGGGAAACCAGGTCGTGTAAAGGTATCGCAGGCGATACCTGATCGGTCGACCGCGCTCGTCAAGTTTGGGTTCGCCGCGCGCGTTGCGAAACAGTTCCTGCACGGCCGGCGCTTCATCGCCGAATGATATAGCCGGCTTCTTCTCGTACCCGCGGATAAATACCTTTGCTCCCGGGCCTTTCGCGTCAAGGTAGACGCGGTACGCACCGCCCTCTTTGATCTCGATGAAGTCCGACCAGAAGAATCCACCGTCGAGACCGGCGATTGTGTCGTATTTGGGTTCGACTGTGGGCTGCCTGGCGGGCGCTTTGTCGAGGGGCGCGCCACGCAAATAACGCTCACACCACCATGTGTACGCCTGTCCCTGTTTCACGTCCGTGTCGATCTTGATCACCTTGCCTCGCGTTTTTTCTCCCTCGGCGGCATCGGTCGCAGGCGCGTCGACCCAATGACATACAAAATTATCGACGTCCTGCCAGTGTGCCGGCCCGTCTTGGGCCGCATTGGGCTCGTCAAACGAGCCGTTGATCATCAAATCGACGGCGTCCTTGGGAAAATCGGCGACGCTCAGTTCGCCGCGCAGTTCCTTGGGGCGAACGTCCTGCGCAGATGCAACGCGGAGGGGCAACATCGCAGCCCCGATTGCGACGCAAGCAACGCCGATGGACTTGATAACGCGTTCACACATGTCATCACTCTGCCTTACTGAGCGCCGTGAGGGCCTGCTCGCGAAACGGGCCCGTCAGGCCTGCGTCGACTAGCGCCGCCAACGTTTGCACGTACGCATCCTGCTCGCCGGTCTTTTGATACGCCAGCGCGAGCAGCCAGCGTGCCTCGGCTTCGAACTCGGTGCCCCGGGCCAATGCGATCACCAGCGTCATCGTGCGAATGACCGCGTGGTAACGCTCACGCCGTGACTCGATCTTGCCCAGCCAGTAAAGCGGCGTCCCGCGACTCTGGTCCAACGGGAAGACTTCACGCCACTGTCGCACCGTCTGCAACGCTGCGTCGAGTTGATTGACCGCGAACTGCTGGGCGATCGTTTCAGGCATTGATCCAACGCGCGTCGCGCGCACCTGCGGCGCGATCACCGGCTGTGCGAGTGCCTCCGCGGTACGGTAGTCCTCGCCTGCCTCTTCGAACCGGTGCGCGAACAGGTGGACGTCACCGATCGCAATGGTCGCGTCGCGAATCGCCGACTTTGATGGGTCCGTCAGCCCCGCCTCGCGTACCTCACGCACAACCTGGTCATACAACCGCTGTGCCCGCGCGACATCGCCCAGCTCGATGCCCACATGCCGAATCAGTCGCGCGTTGATGCGCACGGCGATGACATGATCAGGTTGCAGTTCCGCCGCCTCGCGTAAATGCTCCGCCGCCAGTTCGGTCAGGTGCGGCGCGGCGCGGCGGGCCCAGAACCCGTGCACGTCACCCGCATCGCCCGCGATGAGCAGGTGCATGTCGCACAAGTCGGCGGGCGACCCGTTGGCGCGCGCGAGTGCCTGGTGCGCCGCTTCATATGCCGTCGGATCGTCACCGACTTCACCGAAAAACCGCGCCGCCTCGACGAGCGCGGTCGTCGACAACGCGGCGAGGTCGTAGGCCGCGACAATCGGGCGGTAGTCATCGTACGCACCCCTGACAAAGGGCCCGGCCAAATGCTCGATTGGAAAAACAGCCACCGGCCGCTGCAACGACAACGCCCCACCAGTCGGCGATGTGAGGGTCGCGTTCACCAGGTGACCGCCCCGGACCAGGTAAACATGATCGATCTGCGCGCCCGTCGCCGTCTGCCCGTCGCCGAACTGCCAGCGGCACGTCCACTTCGAAAGATCAATGTCATCCGCGCCCGCGCTGATCGCGAAGCGCAGCCGCGTGTACTGGCCATGCGGACGCTGCGTCGGCCAAACGCTGTCGACCAACTTTGCCGTGATCGTCACCGTGCGCTGACCGTCGGCCGTCTCGTATCGCATCACCGTCGCGCGGTGCGGTTGTGGAAACAGCCCATCGGGAATGGCCGTGTAATGCGGCGCGCCAGGCGGTTTGCAACCTAGAAACGCGACCTGATACAAGAGCACTTCTTCGTGGTAATACTCGATGTAATGCAGGCTTCGGGTAAACTCGAGTTCGACGTTCTTTTCGCCGTGCTTGCCCCGCTGCTCGGTGTGTCGACCTGGCCAGTGTCGAAGTGTTTTGCCATCAATGAAACTGAAGCTCGCTTCGTTGGAAGCGGTGCAGAACCCCCAGGTTCCCGGCTGCGGCAAGTTGATCCAGCCGCGATACGCGCTGATGAAATAATCCGAATCACCCCACGGATTTATCGCATCGTTGATGTTGGCGACGTACGCCGCGCCATCGATGCCCGGGGCCGGCGCCCGCTGAATCAATTTTTGAAGTTCGCCAGGTGTAAGCGGATTGGGCGCATCGCGTGGCCGGCGCATCGTGACGCGGACCAGCCCGGCGCGCGGTATCCAGCCGTCTGCCGCGGGGCCGGGTTGAGGCGGCCCCGCACCTACTGACGCGTCAAAGATCGCCACCGTCGGTGCGCGCGGAGCGATGGCGTTACCAAAGTACACCGCGAACGTCCCGTTCCCGGCCGCACAACGAAAACTCAGCAGTGCATCGCGGTCCGGTGTGTGATGCGTCAACTGAAACGGCACGGCGCGGCCGCCCGCATCGAACACGCGAAAGTCGTTTCCGTCCGGCGACGCGAGGCCGACGTGCTCAATGCGCACGGCCGCAACGTCGACACCTCCCTCGCCCGGCTGCGTGACGTCAACAAGCGCGCGATGTGTCCAGCCTTTCGCGTGCCACGGAACCTGGGCCGCATGGGCGGCACACGTGTCCATCACCCATGACGCGACACTCAGGCAGACAACGAAATGGGCCGATCGATTAGCGAACATGAGTTGAAGTGGTATCGTCCACTGCCCCGCCGGGAAGCTTCATTTCGCAGGCCTGTCCGGCTCGCCCGCGCCGGCGGCGCTCAGCGCTTTGTAATACGCGCCTACCATGTCTTCATAACCCTCCGGCAACGCCTGCTGTGCGCCAGCGGTTATTTGCTCTCGTAGTTCGGGCGACAAATCGGGCGCCTTTTGCATAGACAGCCGGACGGTCTGGTCGATCTGCGACTGCTCCGCCCGTAACTGCCCGATTGCGATCTTGCGTTTGTGCGCTGCATCTTCGTAACGCATGTTGCGCATGTCGTCCTGTGCATCTTGAAGCAGTTGCAGCGCGTGATCGACCCGGACAGTGGGTCGCCCGCGCGCCCCCAGCTGTTGCGCGATCTGTTGCGAGCGTTCGCGCAGCAGTTTCATCTGCTGATCAAATCGCTCCATGTATTTCTGATAGTCGGGCGGCGTTCCGCCCTGCAGACCTCGCTGTCCTGCGCCCGTTTTCTTGCCGCCGCCGGTGGCGCCGCGCGGATCGAGTTGTTTGCTCGCGTCGATGTTGCTCTGCTCGTAGCGCTCGTTGGTCAGGCGCGCGGGGGTTGGCCGGCCTTCGAGGCCGCGCGATTCGGCGCCAACCATCTGCCCCGACGATTTACCCCGACGGCCCGCCCCGCTGCGACCTGACATCTCCGAGGTGTTGGGCAACTGGTTGCCCGTCTTGCCCTGCGCACCAAACGAACTGATCGGCCCGTCCATGATGTCCCAGCCCTGCTGCATGTTCCCACCCCAACCGCCGGTGATGTCATCCGACTCTTCGTCGAATTCCACGACGTCCTCGATCAGGTCGCCGATGATGTCCTGAAGGTTGGACGGCAGTTTCGTTTCAGGCACCTCGAACCGGCCTTCCATCGGGTCCTCCATGACCCACTTAATCGAGTCGCCCGCGTGCGGCGTCCACATTTCCAGGTCTTCAGCAATCTCGGTTGCCAGCGCCTTGATGCCTTCCTCGATCGGCGTGGCAATTTCCGTGGTTTTACCGCGCGCTTGCTTCTCGATCTCTTCAAATATCGTGCTGATGTTCTCCGCCAGGTATGAATCCTTTACGAATCCTTCCGGCAACTTGACCAGGTCGTCGACCGTGTCCTTGCCCCACTTCTTCCAGCGATCGAGCCGGTGCTCGATGTCCGCCAGGTCCTTGAGTTGCTCCTCCGACAACTCATCTACGTTTCGCTTGGGGATGCGCTCGTACCGCTCCTTCAGGTCGCGCACGTCCGAGAGAAAGTCGTCCAGGTCGGCCCCCAGTTTCTCAATCGTCGCAGTGACCTGCTCGTGCTGCTCGGGCTTGTCTTCTTTGAGTTTCTTCAGTCGCGTGCGTACTTTGTCAGTGCGCGCCAACCGAAGCAGGATGCGTTCGAAGGTCTTGATGATATCGTCTTGAATCGGCAGGGACCGCGTGGCAAACAGCTTGGCGGTGTCGCGCAGGTCGGTGTCACGATAGGTTTCGAGCAGCCCCATCACCTGCGGCATGGCCTGGTTCGTCAACTCGCGCAGGTCGGCAACGACCGAATACGCGGGAAACGCGCTGCTCTGCATCAGTTCGACAAGTTGCAGCGTCATCCGGCGAACCAGGCTCTGCCGGTCGAGCAGTTCGGCGGCGGGCGCGAACTCGGCCGCGCCGGCGCGGTTGACCCTCTGACGACGCAACAGGTCCGCGAGCACCTTCTCGTAGTCAGCCATGTGTTGTTGGAGCAGGGCGTCGGCCTGCTCGGGCGTAAGTACGAAAATGTTGTACCTGCGCGTCTTCCCAATGCCCGGGCCCACCGGTGACACGTCGTTGCGGTCGACGATCGTCGCCCAGTACTGCATGCGATCGCCGGGCGCCAGGTTCAACTGCTCCGCCGTTCTGGCGACCGACATCGTCAGTTGCCGCAGCGGCGCTGTCTGGTCATTAGACCAGGTGTGCACGACGATGGGGTCTGAGTCGCGGATCTGGTCGGGATTGATCAGCGCGAGCATGCGTGCCGCGCCAAGTCCGAAATCGTCCTCCGCGACGACGACGAGGTCGGTGCCGCCACCGGGCCGAAGCTGCACGTCGCGCGCCGGCTGCACGAACGCAATCACCGGCGCGCGGTCGTCGGTAATCGTGATCGAGTAGGTACTCGGATCGACCACGTCGTAACCTTCCCCGTCAGTCATGGCCAGTCGATATGTGCCTGTGTCGGTCAGCGTGATGTCGGCGTGCCACGTGTCGGCGCCGCCGCGCGGCGACATGGTGATTGTCTGCCGGCCCGCGACATTAAACGACATGCTTGCGAGCGGCTTGTTGACCCTGACGGCAAGCGACGCCTGCGTTTGTGGCACGCCGCGCAGGTGGCCGTCAAAGCCGTGGACGGTATGTGCCAGCTCGGCCGTGTACGCGGGATAGTGGTACGCCACCTGCATGTCGATGATGCGCGGTCGCGGCACGACGTGCACGTGCACCGGCCCGTGGGCGCCATCGCCGGCATGAATACGCAAATCAAAATCAGAATCGACCACGGGGAACGTATGTTCGTATCGCAAGCCATCACCGCGGTGGTGCTCGACCGATGTCATCCCAACTGCGCGCGGCCGACCCGACCCGTCACGCCAATGCAATGTGGCGCGCTCCGGCGCACGGCCTGACACGTGCGCGACCACCGTCAAAGGCTCGCCTTCGAGGATCGCGCGGTCCGTCAACAGGTCGTCATCGTGCCACAGCTCAACGCGCGACACGCTCGTCCACGTGAACGGCGCGATGTCGGCAGTGGGCATGAGCACCCTGCGCAGACTCGTTGCCGCCGCCTCGTCACCCAGGGACAGGTACACGCTGGACACAATCAGTACGCCCACGAGCACGACTCCGATACGCTGCAGCGTCGGCGTCGCCACCGCGCGGTACGGCTCCAAGTCGTCCGCAGCCGAGACCCCGTCGATGACAATCGCCTCGACCAGGCGCGGCGCCGCGGGTGTCGGGTCACGGCCAAGTTGAAGCGCGTTGATCAACCGGTTGCGCAACTGCGGCTGACGTTGTTCGGCGAGAACCGCGAAGTACTCGTCAGCGTGGCACATTGTGCCCGGCCGAATAAGGGTGACCCATGCGCACGTCACGAACGACAACCAGAACAGCAGCGCTAACACCATTCTGCCGAACACGCCAAAATCACCGGCATGATCCGCCATCACCGCGACCGTCAGCACACCCAGTACGATCGCCGCGGTAAGGCACAGGCCTTCTATCAATCGGCGCACCCGCCACAGCCGGCGAATCTGGTGTACGTGGTCAATGAGTTGGGAATAGGCCTGAATCATGCTGGTGGTCTGTGACAAAAGCACATTCTATGTCAGTTGATTGCGCCGCCGGGCAATCCATTCGCCCGACAACAGCACAACAAACAGGACAAACAACATCGGATGGTTCCAAAACCGCGCGGCGCGCGCGCGTACGGACACATGCGGCTCGTCCGGGATCTGCTCGACCATGTGTTCGATGGCGTCGCGATCGTTCAGGTCGGCATGGACGCCGCCCGTCAGTCGTGCGATGCGATCAAGGGTCGCTGGATTCGGCTGCGGGTCTTCCAACTCCAGCCTCGATCCCTGAACAAGAAACTCGCTGACCTGATTCGCCAGAACGCGCGCGTCGGGTCGTGGGGAAGCGATCAGACGCGCGTGCACGGAGAATCGCCCACCCTGATCGGGGAAGAACGCCCCCACCCACTGATTGTCATCCGTCGGGGAGACCGTCACGGGCACGTTGATCGACTCGTCATCCGGCGTCCGCACCTGCACGTGAACGCGCTGCTCATCGTCGTTGGCGCCCGGCAGCAGCACGGTCGGGTGGCGTGTCACGCGCACGGTCACGCGCTGACCCGTCCCGTACGACGGCGCATCGGTCGACACGGCCAGTGCGGCCACATCGTCCTGCACGTCGCGCCTGGCAAGCCAGCGGATCATTTGTGACCAGAACCGGACATACATCGTGTCCGGCCGGCCGGCGAGGCGCGCGTGACGTGACCACCGCCACGTCGTATCCGCCGTGAGTATCGCGACCACGCCGCTGCCATAGCGCTGAGTCGCCAACACGACGGCGGACCCCTGATTGGGTTGTGTGAACGTCGCGGTCGGGTGCGTCGCGAGCACGGTCGCGCCCAACCGCGGCGCTCCAACCCGGGCAATACCGCGTAACTGTGGCAGTGTTGACCATGCACGCGCATCGCGCGATCGGCTGCTGGACATCTGCAGCGCCGAGTGGCGCAACCCTTCGCCGGTCAAAGCGAACGTGAACGGCTTCTCGAACTGCGTGACAATCGAACCGGCGTCCGCCGGCGGGTCGACCGGCAGCGCTTTGGCCAGCGCCGTCTGCCACAACCCCCCGGGTGTGAGATTGCGGTATCCGCCCAACACCATCAGCCCACCGCCGGATTCGATCCAGTCGTGCAGTTGGTCGTACGTGTGCGTGCCGAGCATGCGCGCTTCGAAATCACCCAGCAGCACAACGTCGATCTTTTCGAGTCGGTCCGGCATGAATAATTCACCACCGATGAGCGCGCCCTGCACAGCGGTGCCGTGGCCACCGGCACTGCGCACGAACGTGACCAGGTCAATATCAGGGTCCTGTTTCAACCGCCTGCTTAAGTACGTGTACTCACTGCGCAACGTGCCTTCGACGTAAAGGACGCGGATGGGATCCGCATCGATGCGCAACCGGAAGAGTGCGGTATTGTTGATTGCCGTTGGTTCCCCCGCCTGCGGCGTCATCCTTGCGGCGAGGACAAAGTCGCCCGGTTCGTCGGGCGTGAACGTCATCGCCACCGGCAATCGCGCCGCGCCGGCGGGCAACTCGACCGTCCGCGTGTGCAGTACGCGGTGATCGTGCTTGATCTGCAGCGGCGCGGTGACGGCCGGCCCGCCGTCCTTGGACACGTGCACCTGAACCGTCACCCCGTTGTGCACCATCGCGCGTGGCGGCGCGTCCACGGAGATGACCCGAAGGTCCGCGCCGTGGTCCGAGGCAATCGAGGCGACACGCCGAGAGAAACCAAGTGCGTACACCGGACGGTCGAACTGCTGAATCACCATGAAACTGTCGCGACCGGTTGTGTCATGGCCGTCACTGATCAGCAGCGCTGCAGCGACGTGTCTGCCGCGCAGCGCGTCTCGCGCGACGTGTAAGGCGCGCACCAGGTCGGTGTGCGGAGCGTTCGCCTGTTTCGGCAGATCGCCAACCGAGTCGAATTGATCGCCGGCGACGTTGAACAGCCGCAGGTCGAAACGATTGCGCAGTTCATTGCTCGTCTGCGATGCGGTTAACCAGCTGCGCATCATGTGGTAGCGCGATGCATCGGGCTGATCGAGCGCGCCGTCGCCGACCGGTGCCGGATGTGTCATGCTCTGCGAATCATCCACAATGACCGCCAGAATCGGTTTCTGGGCATGTTCGGATCGGCTGATCCATGCCGGTTTGACGATCGCAAGGACGATCGCCAGCACGCCCACCACGCGTGCGGCGCACAACGTCCACGTCAGACGTCGTCGGCTGCGAACGTAAATGCGGCGATACGTTACCACCAGCGAAACGACCGCGCCGATGATGACGAGCCACCAAAACCACGCCGGCTCAGCGTTGTCAAACGTCAGACTGGCCAGTGTCGTGATCATACTTTCCTGTCGCTCGCGTATCAGCGCAGCCGCTTGCGGCTCAGCACAACATCGTCATGCAGCACCGCGCGTATTGATCTGATGTTCTTCGGTCCGTCCGCGATGTCTCGGCGCCGGCACGCGGTCGCGTGTTCGCCGTTTATTCGACAGCCAGTTCGCCAGCCACGGCTCGACCAGTGCGACCATCAGCGCGAGCACGAGCAGTACGTTCCAAAGGCCATAACCCTGCCGCGCGGATGCCACATGCTCGACAACCTGCTCGGGCGCATCGATCCAAACAGCACCCGGACCGACGGCATCTCGCACACTTGCACCCGTCAACAAGCGAGGACTCGATTCGGCGTGCGGCAGGTTCGCCGCGAAACACAGGTGCGACCCCGCGTTCGTGCCACTGGCCGCTGATCGAACGTCATACACGCCTGCATGATCGGTCTGTGTCAACACCATCCGTTTTGACGCCACACCCGCAGCAGGCGTCACGTGTGACAAATCGCCTGATGTCGGACTGATATCGGTATTCATTGCCGGCCGGGGATATGCCACGCGGCCGTCGGGATTGCGCACGTGCCACTGCTGGGTCGCCGTTGACGACACCGAAAACGCGACGTGGGCGCCCGTGCGTATGAACCCGCCGCGCGCGGTCGCAGGCTGTGACAGATACGACACCATACGGTGCATCCATGGCACGAAGACCGGCTGCACCGGCAAGTTCGTCCAGTCACGATCGATCGTGCTGACGAACAACAGGACCCGCCCGCGCCCATATATTTTTTCGATCAGCACGGGCTGACCATTGGCGCTACTTGCGAGCACGCGGCCGGTGCGCTGGTCACGAACATCGAGTGGGACGACGACGCCGTATCCGCTGAGTCGCACGCTCGACAAACTGCCCAGCGCGCCGCGATGAAATCCCACGGTCATCGGATGGCTGTCGTTAACCCACGTCAACGTGAGCGGCTGATCCGCCGGGTCGGCACCTCGCACGATGCGATCAATGCGCGCCGGCAGCAGCCCGCCGTGTAATCGATGTCCGCCTGACCAGCCGGCGTACACGCTCGCTTCGACGCGATCACCCAGCGTGAGGATCAGACTCCCGCCCCCGTCCACGTATTGCTCGAGCGCGACCAGTGCTTCTTCGGACAGCTTCGGCACATTCGCCAGTAAAACGATCGGATAACCGTCCAACAGGGCCGGTGCAATATCGGCGGGCGCGATCACTTGAAGATCAACACCCGCCACGTCACCCGCCCCTGCCCCGGGCAAATGGTCCGCAACACCCGCCCGGAGCGCCGTCTCGAAGAAGAATAATTCGTCCAGCGCGTTAACATCCGACGGCGCCCCGTTGACCGCAAGCACACGCGACCGCCCCTGGACGTGAAGCGCAAAGTAACGCTGGTTATCCGCGGGCATCGAATCATTCGCGACGGCGGAACCCGGCTCACCGCCGGGCGTGCTCCCCGACGAGGGATCCAACTCCACGCGCCCGGTCACCCACCCCGGACCACTGAATCGGTTCACAAAACGCACCACTTTCGCGCGGCCCGACGGCAACTGCACCTTGCGATGATCCATCACCTGATCCGCCACGACCAGATTGAGCGCCACGTACTGATCCCGCGGTGCATGGTTCGTCACCAGTGCCCGAAAGGTAAACGGCACCCCCGCCATCGGGCGCGGCGCGTCGTATTGTAGCGCGTCGATCGAGATATTCGACGCCAACACGTCCGGCTCCACGGTCGTTGATACGAAAAAGACCGCGACCGTTTCCGGGACCGGCGGCGGCAGGACTTCCTGACGCAAATCTGAAAACACAAATACCTCGCGAGTCGACGTGTCGCCGGAATCAGGCTGACGCAACGCGCCCGCTTGCGCTTCGCGCCCGGTGCCAGCGCCAAGCAACCGCAGCGCCGTGTCGATCGCCCCGCCAAGGTCCGTGCCGAGGTCGGTTGGCTCGACCCGTTCGATGGCATCGCGCACTGACGCAATGTCACTGGTCATCGGGTCGAACAGCGATTTTGGGCCGCCGTCGCGCCGGCCCGCCAGCACGACCGTGACCTGATCACCCCGCTCGGCCAGCAACTCGTCCAGCACCGTGACGGCGCCACGCTTGGCGCGGTCGAGCAACGTGCCATGTTCACTGATCACACGCATCGACGCCGAGTCATCGATGACAAACACGACATGCCGCACGTCGCCACCCCGGTAAAGGCCTGACAACACTCCCAATGCGCCGAATCGCACGAATGGCTGGGCCAGCGCCAATGCAAAAAGTGCGAGCACCGCCATGCGCATGAACATCAGCAACAGGTCCTGCAGCCGCGCACGCCGCGCCGACCGCATGAACTGCTCGTCGAAGAACCGCGTCGTGCTAAACACAATCCGCCGTGTCCGTCGTGATCGGCGCAAGTGCACCACCAGCGGCACCGCCACCGCCAGCAGACCCAACAAGTACAACGGCGCAAGAAACGGCATCATTCCCCAATCGTTACGTCCACCCGTGCTGGCGACGCGACAAATAGGTGCTCAAGAACGTCGCGAACGGCTCATCCGTGTCGGTCATTGCGTAGCTGACATCGCGCCGGGCACAACCGATGCGAATCGTGTCCAGGTATTGCTTGATCGCCTCGAGGTAGTGCCGGCGCACCGCCTGTGCATCGGCCGCAACGAGCCGGCCGGTCTCCACGTCCTGGATCTGGCCCGCGTCCTCAAACGGAAACGTCCGCTCCGCAGGATCCAGCACCTGCAACACAACCACTTCATGCTTGCGATGGCGAAGGTGTCCGATCGCGTCGAGCAGTTCATCTGCGTCGCTGGCACTGCTGAACAAGTCCGACAAGACAACCACCAGCGCCCGGCGTTTGATCGTCTCAGCCAGCTCGTGCAATGTGGCAGGCAGGTCGGTTTGTCCGTCCGCATCCGGCGGCGGCGGACCCATCGACTCGAGCGTCTCCATCACCACGCCCACGTGTGCCTTGCCTTGCCGCGGCGGGATGTGCGTCAGCACGCGCTGCGCGAATGTGATCAAACCAAATGCGTCCCGTTGCGCCTGCATCAGGTACGCCAGCGACGCCGTGCAGTAACACGCATACTCGAATTTCGTCATTGGCCCGTCGTGCCGGTAACCCATCGACCGCGACGCATCGAGCAGCAAATAACAGCGCAGGTTCGTTTGCTCTTCATACTGTTTGACGTAAAGCCGATCGCGCTTGCCGAGGATTTTCCAGTCCAGGTGGCGCGGGTCGACGCCGGGCGTGTACTGACGGTGCTCCGCGAACTCGACGGAGAACCCGCGGTGTGGCGATCGATGCCGACCCGCGTACAAACCCTCCACCACCAGCCGCGCCGCCAGACCAAGATCTTTGAGCCGCGCAAGCGCCGCCGGGTCAAGGTAACGCATCCCTGTCGCAACGTTTGTTTCACTCATGCCCGTTGATCCGTCAATGGTGCGGTGCTGCTGCAACTCTCAACTTTACGACTTTCCGACTCTGCCTGCCCTGTTCCACTGAACCGACGTACGGTCTGGTCGAAGTGCTTGACCATGTGCGAGATCATCATCCACACGATGCCGCCGTAGACGAGCGCAGCCAGGATGGTGCCAGTACCGATCGTGACGCGTACACCGTACCCATGCCGGCCAAAGCCGATAACGGTTGGCCAGGGATTCAGCAGCATCTCCAAGCTGATTGCCGGGCAACAGGTGCCAGAACCAGCGGAGCACTGCATTCATGGCTGTGATTGTATCGCCATTGAATGTTAAGCCGCGACTGGTGGTCGCGGGCACAACGCACTTTGCACGACAATTCCCCTGAACCGACCACGGCGAGCGTATTACCTGGCAACCGCGTACCCGCGCGGCAACGGGCCTGGTTGCAAACCGGTGGAACACAAGGTCACCCAATCTCTTTACGTTAGAATCATCGTTATGTTCATCCTTAAAGCCAATGACCTGATCAAGCGATACGGCGGCCGCACGGTGGTCGACCACGTGTCGTTCGACGTGTCTGAGGGTGAGATTGTCGGCCTGCTGGGACGCAACGGCGCCGGCAAAACCACCAGCTTTCGCATCACCATCGGCATGATCACCCCCGAAGGCGGGCGCGTCATCTTCAACGGACACGACGTCACGGAGTTGCCGATGTACAAACGCGCCCGGCACGGTATGGGCTACCTCGCGCAGGAGCCCAGCGTATTTCAGGGGCTCAGCGTGGAACAGAACCTGCTGGCAATCCTCGAAACCCGCCCGATGCCGCCCGCTCAGCAACGCAAACGTGCGGCCGAATTGCTGGAACAGTTCGGCCTCACACACGTACGCAAACAACCAGCGCGCCTCTGCAGCGGCGGAGAGAAACGTAAACTCGAGATCGCACGCGCGCTTGTCAGCGAACCGTCGCTGATGCTCCTGGACGAACCATTCTCCGGCGTCGACCCGGTCGCCGTCGAAGACCTGCAAAGGGAAATCACCCGCCTGCGCGACGAACAGCACATCGCCATGCTCGTTACCGACCACAACGTCCAGCGCACGCTTGAAATATGCGACCGCGCCTACGTCATCTTTGAAGGCAAGGTCTTCGCCGAAGGCACGCCCAAACAGATCATCAACCACAAACAGGTGCGCAAACTGTATTTGGGTACGACATTCCGTGGCGATGAGTTTGGGTGATCGCCTCGACGCCCCGCCCGCTCCAGCGGTGCGGGCGCGCCAGCACCCGTATTCCACTGACCTTTATGAATCAGACCGCGCCCGAATCCGACGGCACGCCGGCCCCCAAAAGCGCGCTGAGCCCCTGGCCCATCCGCCTGATCGTCTTCGCCGTGCTGGTCGCGCTTGCGCTTGTCGCGATCCGTGTGATCGATGGTCACGCAATGGTGCGGCAGCGCGAACTGGGATTGACTGATCGGTCAGCAAGCACGTCCACCACGGAGCCCGCCGATGGCAGTTGAGCTGATCCCCAACTTCCTGCAACGCCCGACGCTGACGTTTAGACTCCAGGCGCATCTGCGCAAGACGCCTATCGTCCGCGCCATGTACAGGCGCAAGTGGAACCGGCGCGGCGAGACGATGCTCCTGTCGTATCCCAAGGCCGGCAGAACCTGGCTGCGAATCATGATCGGGCACGCCATGGCCGATCACTTCGACCTGCCGCTTCAGGAAGCGATTCGTCTGGATCGGCTCAACCGCAATCGGCATCCCATGCAACAGCACCAACACGTGCCCGCGATCCGCGCCAAACACGATGACAACCCGCAACTCAAGACGCCCGGCGAACTGGTAACAACCAAGACCGAGTACCGTGACATCAAGATCATTCTGCTGATCCGCGACCTGCGCGACCTGGCGGTGTCCGCCTATCTGCACATGGGCCGGCGCGATGGCCTGTTCCACGGCGACATTGGCGCGTTCATCCGCAACCCGCGTGGCGGCGTCCGAACCATGGTCCGCTTCTACAATGTCTGGGCCGACAACCGCGACATGCCCGCCGACTTCATGCTCCTGCGATATGAAGACATGCACGCCGACACGGCCGGTGAGCTGCGGCGCGTGCTTCACTTCGCAGGCATCCGCAACGTGGCCGACCGGACCATCCGCCGTGCCGTCGACTTCGGGTCGTTCGACAATATGCGCAAGCTCGAAGTGGATGGCGGTCTCAAGGACACGCGCCTGCGCCCGGGCGACCCCAACGACACGGAAACCTACAAGACCCGCCGAGGCATCGTCGGCGGATACGGCGATTACCTCGGCGCCGATGACGGTGCGTACGTCAAACAGTGCATGACCGAACTGTCGCCGTTTTACGGTTACGATGTGCGTTCTACTTCGTCGTAATCCTGGCTGTGATGCGGCGCATCGGCTGGCCGGTCGCTCCCGATGAACCGTCAACCTCTTTCATGTCGCACGATGGGCTCGTCAACTTCCACCTCGCATGTATCCGACGGCCCGTCGCTCGTTGCAGCGCCGCGGGACAAGACGTACAAGATCGACGCCCGCAGCCAGGTCTGGCGCGTGCGCAATGATGACGGCGCGTTCGTCATCAAGCGTTTCGAGTTCTCGCCGATCAAACAGCTCATCTACGCGTGCGTCGGCGCACACCCCGCGCAGTGGGAACAGCGCTGGTCGCGTATCCTGCGCGAACACGGCATCGACGTGCTGCCAATCGCCTCGCACGGATCGCAGCGCGTCGGCGTGGGCATCAAACGCTGGCTTGCCACACGCGAGCAGGGCATGTCACTGTGGAACTGGATCGACGACGGCCAGCACCTGTGCGACCGCGCGAACCGCGTCGCCGTCACACGCCGCGTCGCCAACATCACCGCCGGCCTTATTCACGCAGGCTTCTTTAACCGTGACCTCAAGACCGCCAACTTCCTGGTCGATCCCGCGACCGGCCGGGTCGCGCTCATCGACGTTGGCGCCACGCGCCGCTCCAGGCGACGCGAGAATGCCATGCGCATGCTCGCCAAGCTCAATGCCACCGCCCGCCACAACGGAGCCTCACGCACCGACCGCCTGCGCTGCCTGCTCGCCATCATCAACCAATGCGCACTGATCGGCGACTGGAAGACCATCGCACGCGAAATCGACATGACTGACTAACTGCCGCCGCTTGCTGCCTGGAGCGCACCGATTCAGCACTGCGCCTTCGGTAATCGGCATTCTCGCGGCCTCGGTCATTGGGCATTTAGGTACTGGTGCCCTCCTCCAACGCACTCGCATTGTCCAGCGCCGCGAGTAACCCCAACATGCCTGCCGTGACGATCCAGCCCGTCCCACCGGCGCTGATCAGTGGCAGCGCAATGCCCTTGGTCGGCACAACAACCGTCACCACCGCGATGTTCAAGAGCGCCTGCATCCCGAGCGTGAGCATGATGCCCAGCGCCAGCAGCCGGCCGAACAGGTCGTCGCACCGCCGCGCTACACCCAGCGCCAGCCACACCAGCCCGACGTAGAGACACACCACCAGCGCCGCGCCTACCAGACCCAACTCCTCGCAGATGATCGGAAACAGGAAGTCGTTCGTATCCTGCGGGAGGTAGAACTTCTGGATCGAGTTGCCCAACCCGCGCCCGGTTACGCCGCCCTCGGCGAACGCGAGCATCGACTGGATCGCGTGATAACCACCCCCGCGCGGATCTGACCAGGGGTCCATGAAGATCAGCAGCCGCTGCAGGCGATACGGCGTCCACCAGATCGCCATCGCGACCGCCACCGCCGCTGGCAGCGACAGGACAATCATATGCCACACCCGCGCCCCACCCGCCAGCAACAGGCACCCAGCCACCGCCGCGATCAACACCGCCGTGCCCAGATCTTCGACCAGGATGATGCCGCATCCCACGGCGACCACCAGCACGGCCGGCCCAAGCCCGCGTGTGAACGAGCGCATCCCTGCCCTCTTCTGGCCGTGCGGCGCCGCGTCCATACGCCGCCGCGCCGCCCACCACGCCAGCAATATCACCATCAACCATTTGACCAGTTCACTGGGCTGGAACGTCACACCCCAACTGGCGGGCCCAAGCGTCAGCCACCGTGCCGCCCCATTGATCGTCCGCCCCACGCCCGGCACCAGCGTCGCCGCCGTAAGCGCCACCGCCGCCGCGAACCCCCACAGCAGCGGATTCCACCACATACGCACCGCCAGCACATGCCGAACGTTGATCCGAGACGCCAGCAGCATCACGCCAATCGCGATGCCCGCGTAAACCACCTGCCGACTCGTCAGTATTGCCCGCATCGCATCCGGCGAGCCGGCCGAATGACCGGCCGACGCCACCGACATCGCCGCCGACTGGACCATGATCACCCCGATGGCCAGCAGCGCCACGACCGACAGTTGCACCATGTGAGCCGCACGTAACACCCATGTCATATCGTCGCGGGCGAGCCGGCCGCCTGAAAGTACACGGCGCAGCCAGCTCAGGTGGGCCGCGCCCGCCCGCATGGGTACTTCACCCCACGGCAGGCAACCCCCACCCCTTTTGCAATATGTCATTGTTAAACCATGTAACAAAACAATTTGCGCAATGTCACCCCCATGTCGCCCGGCAGGAAAACGACAGGATTCGTGTCGTTGCCCTGTCGCGATTTGTGTCCAGGGCGACTTGCTCTTAATAGGTTCCGGGTTTTGCCCGTAGACACCGGATTCATCGGGTCAGACGGCTTTGGGGCCTGAGGTTGGGTGTCCTGACCTTCCGACTTGTGACCTCTTGTTCACCAATTATTTTACGACCGGCTCCCCCGGTGATCACGGCCGGTCACAAAGGCGTCATATGCGACCGGATGCAAGTCGTTTGGCAACTGACCCGAATGATCCAACCACAGAGGTCGCAGAGATTTGAGACGGGGATTTTCAACGCGGCCCCGTACAATCACCCACGACTTTCCCGTGATTGAAAAGCACCGTGTTGCCGATCAATCAATCCAATCTCGATTCTGATTTGACGACATGACGCACCTTCTGCGAACTGTGTGCCCTTTGTGGTGGGAACTGGCGGTGAAAGGGGATATGGCTTAGCTTAACGGCATCCGTTGCTGACACCTTTTCTCCTGCTCAAGGTCTACGCACGACAAATCTGAAAATCGTAAATCCTCCGATTGCCCTGCAATCGCCACTGGTAATTCAATGACAAGCATCAACAACATCCAGCGTTTTCGTCAGCGCATCGCCGCCGGTGAACTCTGCGTCGGCACGGGCATCACATTTTGCGATCCCTCAGTCAGTGAACTGATGAGCGAGGTGGGGTACGACTTCACGTGGATCGACATGGAACACAGCCCTATCGATCTGCAGATCGCGCTGGGACACGTGATGGCGGTGCGCGGCACGCACACCGCGCCGTTCGTGCGCGTACCTGTCAATGACGTGGACGTGATCAAGCAGGTACTTGACCTGGCGCCGGCGGGCATCATCGTTCCCAACGTGAAAACCGCGGACGGCGCGCAGGCGGCGGTTCAGGCATGCCGGTACCCGCCCCAGGGTGTTCGCGGCTACGGCCCACGGCGCGGCCAATACTTTGGGAAAATTTCGCAGGCCCAGTATCTCGACGAGGTCAAGGACGATCCGCTGATCATTCTTCAGATCGAACACATCGAAGCGGTCAACAATCTCGATGCGATCCTCGCCGTGCCGGGCATCGACAGCATTTGCCTGGGACCCAACGACCTGTCCGGCTCGATGGGCAAGCTTGGCCAGATCAATGACCCGCAAGTCTGCGACGCGTTCCAGACGGTCGCCGACAAGGTGAACGCCAGCGACATCCTGCTCGGCGTTTCGACGTTTTATAGCGATGACAACTTCGCGCGCTGGATGCGCGTGGGTGTTAAGTGGATCAGCCTCGCGGTTGACTGGGGACATTTATTCACGGCCGGCCGCAGCGTGCTCGATTCAGCGCGTGCGGCGAGTGCAAGCGGCGGTTGACCCCTGCACACTCTTCCACAGACACAGGTATTCATGTACGACGCGACTGCCAGGCAAACAGGTCGCCGCCAGCGGCGGGGGAAGGGGGGAAATGACGCCGAGAATCGTTTCCCTCTGTTTTTCCCGATCCGCTGCGTGGACGGACCGTGGATTCCAGGACCAGGTGCCTGATCGTCCGGGAACGCCACTGGGTATCGTCGCAGGGTTGGCACCCCTGAACACTTTGGCGTAACGCCTTCAAATCTGCTTCTGATTGACGCCTTTTGCGAGCCGTTTTCCTGCGGCCACCGGTCCGGGATTTACATTGCTATTACGGATTATGCCAGTTGCGATCATCGCGCGCCATCATGATGTCGCTGGCCGATGGGCCCCATGTACCTGATGCGTACTCGGAAGGCGCGTCGGTGGCCGTGTTTTTCCAGTAGTCGATGGCCGGCTGCACGACACGCCAGCAATGTTCGATCTCTTCGCGATGTTTGAACAGCGTCTGGTCACCACGGATCGCGTCCAGCAGCAGCGTTGCGTATGCTTCGGGTGGCTCGGCGTTGAATTGCTCGACCAGGTCGAAGTCCATCACCACGTCCTTGATGTCCATCTTCGTGCCCGGCACCTTGCCTTCAAAACGAATGCGAATGCCTTCATCGGGTTGAACGTTGATAATGATCTGGTTGGGTTTGAGCTTGCGTGTCTGCTCGCGGAACAGGCAGTGCGGCGTGTGTTTGAAGTTGACGACGATCTCGGTGAGTTTTTTGGCCATGCGTTTCCCTGAACGCAGGTAAAACGGCACGCCACCCCAGCGCCAGGTATCGACGTGCAGTTGCAAGGCGGCGTAGGTCTCGGTCCCGCTGTCAGGCGCGACGCCCTGTTCTTCAAGGTACGCCGGGACAGCCTGCCCGTCCATGCTGCCGCGGCCGTAATGTCCGCGTACGGTGAAGTCCGCCATTTCATCCGCGCCCGGGCCGCGCGTGGCGC
Source organism: Phycisphaerae bacterium (assembly GCA_002688155.1). Lineage (GTDB taxonomy): Bacteria > Planctomycetota > Phycisphaerae > Phycisphaerales > Phycisphaeraceae > ARS1224. The sequence goes on along the minus strand of NZCH01000001.1, from coordinate 5,332 downwards.
TGAGCACCTTGACCTTTTCCAGGCGAATGTCGTCGGCACGCATGCTTACCGGCGGCTCCATGGCGACAAGCGCCATGACTTGGATCAGGTGGCTTTGAATCATGTCGCGCATCGCGCCGCCGGAGGGCGAATCGTAATACCCGCCCCGGTCTTGCACGCCTACCGATTCCACGGCCGTCACCTGAACGTGGTCAATGTAATTGCTGTTCCAGATCGGCTCGAAGATGGCATTGGCGAAACGGAACACCAGCAGGTTCTGCACCGTTTCCTTGCCCAGGTAATGATCGATGCGATAGATCGCGTGCTCTTCACACGCGCGTCCGAGCACCTGGTTCAAATGCGCTGCCGACGGCGGGTCGTACCCGAACGGCTTCTCGACGATCAGGCGCTGCCACGCGCCGTGTGTGCGGTTGAGCGAGCACATTGTCTTGCCCTCGGTGATCATCTGCAGCGCCGCGAGATTGTCGACGATCGGCTCGTACAACTGGGGCGCGACGGAGAGGTAAAACAGCAGCCGCTGGCCGGTGCCGTATTGCCCCGACAGCCCTCCGATGCGGGCTTTGAGGCCCACAAACGATTCGGCGCTCGTCGTGTCCGCAGTGTGGTAGTAAATGCGCGTCGCGAAGTCATCCCACGCCGCGGCGTCGAAATCCCGGGCGAACTGCTTGACATGCGGTGTCAGGTGCGCGCGAAACGCGTCGTCGGACATGTCCGTGCGCGACACGCCCAGTACAGCCGTCCCGGCAGGCAACTGGTTCTTCCTGGCCAGCGAGAACAGTGACGGCACCAGTTTGCGCTTGGTCAGGTCGCCCGAGGCACCGAAGATGACAATCAGACAATTCGCCGGTTCACCCGCAGGATCGCTGTCGCTCATGCGGACATGTAAACCGAAAGTTCGGGCAGCGGCAAGCGGGAAACCTCCGGGGATCTGGGTACTTACCTCTCCCTCTCCGTCGCCCACCACTGCCCGTCATGCGCTTTCGCCACTTCTACCACGCCTTCGAACGCCGACATTTGCACGTCGATTACGATCCCGTCGTCCGACCATTCGACCACCCGGCATACGCCCTGATCAACACGCGTGAGGGTGCCACGACCGTCGGTAAGAGGCCCCTCATACGTCAGGTACACGCGCCGATGCCGCCCGATTGGCTCGATGCGCCAGCGCCCAACGTCGTGCCACTGGCCCGCCGGGATCAGAACACGGGCGGTCCATAACCGGCCTTGCGACTCGGCGGGGTCCTCAATCATCCAGTCAAAGTGCACGCCGTCGGGCGCGTCGTGGCGCATCAGGACGGTCCGCACCTGCACCGGCTGGTCCGTGTGTGGAAATTTCGTGCCCATAACGTGCGAACGGCGCTCGCCTGTGGTATTATGTCTTCGACGATGGATCGTCCACCCGCGAGGTTTCAGCGGGCTACCTAATCCGGTTCACCACCTGCGGAAAGGATATCGCTGATGTGGACCACGTGTCGAACATATCGTTTGTTGGTTGTCGCTGTGCTCATGGCCGGTCTGTTGATTCAGACGGGGTGTCAGAGCAGCGCGTATCTGCGTCAGCGCGGCATCGAGGCATATGAAGTCGGCCGGCTCGACGAGGCGGACGCCTACTTCACACGCGCGTACGGCCAATATCCCAGTGACTGGAAGAGCATGTATTACGTGTCGCTTATCCGGCTGCGGCAAAACGAGCCGTTCAAAGCGCAAATACTGCTCGAGCAGGTGCGGCAGATCCGCTACGACAAGGAGCAGCGCTCGGACATCGTCGACGCGCTGGCCGAGGCGTTCTATCAGCAGGACAAGCGTCAGCGTCTGCACGCGCTGCTGAAGACCGAGTCTGCCGGTGGCGGGTCACCGTGGGCGTATTTGCGACAGGCCCGCTACCTGGCGCAAGTCGGTGACGTTGATGGCGCCGACGTCGCGTACCGCAAGGCGGCGCACTTCGCGTCCAAGGGCGACGTCCAGCCGTGGCTGGCGTCTGCGGACTTTTACGAATCGATTGGCGACGACATGTCCGCCGTCGAAACACTCAAACATGCGTACCAGATCAACCCCAACGATGGCATTGTCCTTCGACGACTGCGTGACAGCGGCTGGGCGCCAGCCCCAGTGGCAACGACGATTCAAAACGACAAAGATTGATGTGTTTGCGCAGTCGGCCTGTCACGACGTGATCACTTCGGGTACTTCGCCCACTGCTTCCAGTCGGTTTCATACGTGCCGGGGATGCCGTGGTATGCATGGGGGAACACGTAATCTTTGCGCAATGGATAACCCTGCCAGTCCTCAGGCAGCAGAATTCGCCGCAGGTCGGCGTGGTCGTCGAAGACGATGCCCATCAGGTCGTACGCCTCGCGTTCATGCCAGTTGGCGGCCGGCCAAATGTCCATGACGCTGGGAATGTGCGCATCGGCGCGGTCGACGTACACCTTCACGGCAAACCAGGTCTTGTGCTTCGTCGAATACAAATCGTACACCGCACAAAGCTGATCCTCGCCGACGTAGTCGACCGCCGTGACGCAACCCAGCCAGTCAAACGCCAGGTCCGGATCGTGAGCGAGAAACGCCGCGACCTCACGCCAGTGTGACGCCGTCGTGTGAACACGTGGGTGCTTGTCTTCGGGCAATGACTCGGTGATCGCATCGCCGAATCGTTTGGACAGTTGGTTCGCAATGTCGGTCAGCGTCATACGAGTAGTGTAACGCGGCCCGATTCGCGGTTCCAGCGCGTGATCACCGCGCGGGCAGTATGGCGTTTCGCCGATTTACTCACTGTCCAACGGCTGCAACGTAATCAGGTGTTCGTGAACTACCTGCCCGCCGATCAGATGGTGCTCAATGATTTGTTCGAGCACCGGCGGATCGCACCGGCCATACCACGCGCCTTGGGGATACACGACCGCGATCGGCCCGCCGGCGCAGATACGCAGGCAGTTCACCTTTGTGCGAAACACGCCGCCCTGCTCCGACAGGCCCAACTCCTTGAGCCGGCGCTTCAGGTAATTCCATGCTTCGATTGACCGTTCTTTCTCGCAGCAGTTGGGTTTGGTCTGGTCCGCACACAAAAAAATATGCCGCCGCGTCGCGCCCACACCGACCGCGTCGGCAAGCTGCCGCTGCTGTTCGAGCGCAATATCGGGGTTGGCATCGGACATACGGTCGCAGGATAGCAAACAACTGGACAACCGAGCGGGTTGCCATTGCCCCATCAGTCAACATAATGCCCTCACATGGCTGAACACTCCCATCAACCGCTGGCGCCCACCCACCTGGACTTCAAGAAGGATCAGGGACTGGCGGTCACGTGGCCTGACGGTACGCAGAGCTTCTATGCGATCGCATACCTGCGCCGCATGTCGCCGTCGGCTGAACAGCGTCAACTGCGTGAAGAAATGAGCCGTAACCCGCTGACGGTCCTGCCTGCGTCCGCCGTGTCCGGCGGCGAACAACCGTTAACCGCCACCGGCGCCGAGCTCGTCGGCAACTACGCCGTGCGCATCACCTTCTCCGATGGTCACGACACGGGCATCTTCAGTTGGCAGTACCTGCGCGAAATCGATCCCGCGCGTGGCGAGACAACGGGCAACGCAAACCCGTAACACGCCCCCGACGCTCACGACGCGCTACAATGGTGTGATGTCGGAACAATCCGACAAGCTGGGACGCCAGTGCTTCACAGGGCCTTTGATGCTGGTGGTGTTTGTCGCGTTTTCGGCCGTAAACACGTTCGCGGCCGAAAACACGGCCAAAACAACCACCGCACCGCGCGCCGTGTCCGCGTTGATGCGTGAAGCGACACCCGCGGCGCACCGCGGCGAGCGATGGCCGCGTGCAAACGCCGAATACGCGCGCATCAAACGCCTGCGAATGTCCAGCGACGACGTGATCCGTCTGCTGAGTAAGCCACTGAACCGCCACGCCGCGCTCGCCGCGTACGTCAAGTGGCAACTGATGAGTTTTGAGCCGGACCTGTCGCAGGCCGACGTTGAAACATTCGGCCGTATCATTGCCACGATGCCCAGGGTGCACCGCCAGCCCGAACCGCAACTGCAACCTCGAACCGCGCGCAGCAACATGAACCTGTCGATCATCGCGGGCCGGCAGATCGCGTTCATCAGCGACGTTGAACCAATCAAGAACACGCGCGGTTTCAAGCAAAAGCTCAGCGTCGTCAACACCGGATCGGCCCTGAGTTTCGACCAGGACGAACCCGGCCCGTTCCAGCGTGACAGGGAGGTGTCGCAGGCGAACGAACGGCTCGAATCGATGCGCGAGCGCACGACACACTCGAATGAGCCTGTGCTGGCTTACCGCGACGCGCTGATGCCGCGTCTGCCCACAAAAGGCGGCGTCCGGCTCGCCGCGATGGCCACGGACGTGTACGACCGCGTCGCCGCCGGAGACCCCAGCGCGCGGCCGGCGATGAAACGGCTGATCAACGAATGCCGAAAACTCATGCGTGATCCGCACCTGACCGTCGAACACCGGCGGAACCTGTCGAACGAAATCATCAAACTTCGGGGATTGCGCACGAAAGTTGTTCAAGGAATCGAACTCAACGATCGCGACAAGATCGCCTTTCGCGGCGTGCGTGTGTCCATCCCCCAACGCGACGTTACCGCCGCGCTGGCGTACCTCAGCGGCATCGAACCGACGGTCGCACGCGGTGACTGACGTCACTCACGACTCGAACGGCAACTCAATGCGCTCGATCTTTGTCGCCCGCCGCGTTGATTCATCAATCTGAATGAACACACCGCAAACGCGCACGTCTTTTTCCGCGACGTCGAAGGGCGAGGGCATCGCAGTGGTCATGAACTTGACCACGCGGTCAATTTGCCGGCCGATGATCGAGTGATGGGGTCCTGACATGCCAATGTCGCTGATGAACGCCGTGCCCGCCGGCAGAATCCGCGCGTCGGCGGTGGGCACGTGTGTGTGCGTGCCGATGACGGCCGCCACCTTGCCATCGAGAAAGTGCGCCAGCGCCGCCTTCTCGGCCGTCGCCTCGGCGTGCACTTCGACGATCACCAGCGGCAACGCTTCGGGCAACTGCGACAGTACACGCTCGACCGCCGCGAACGGGTCATCCGCGCGCAGGTCGATATACACCCTGCCCAGCACGGTCGTGACGAACAGCGATGCCTTTGGCCGTTGGCCCCGCGTATTGATACGCATCCAGCCGCGCCCCGCCGCGCCCGTCGGCAGGTTGGCCGGGCGAATGATGTTGGATTCCTGCTCGAGCGTTGCTGCGATTTTCGAGCGTTTGAATACGTGGTCGCCAAGCGTCAGCCCGTCCAGGCCCGCGTCACTGAGCTCTTTGTACTGGCTG